>NZ_JBJACT010000020.1:0-151624 GCF_044778005.1 Mesorhizobium sp. IMUNJ 23033 | reverse complement strand
GGTGAAGAAGGTTGCCAATTCCTGCGATCGCGCCTCGTCCGTAAACAGCCTGATATCGTCGCCAACGGCATTGGCCGGCCAGAAGCCGATGACGCCGCGTGGCGCGAACCATTTCTCGGCAATGATCTTCTTCAGCATCGCCTGAGCATCCTACTTTGCCTCTTTCAGGCGGCGCTTGTCGCGCTGCTTCTCGATCGCCGGCGATCGCCCTTCGCCAATGGCGCGCTTCGCGTCGAGGCACTTCTCTCGGACCAACGCGAGCGAGATGCCGTCTCTGCCATATCTGCCGAGATAGACCGTCTCGCGGCGTCCATTCAGCCTGTAGTCCAGCCGAAACGAGATCGCGCCACTGGGCATGACGCGGACATACATGCCGTCACGGTCAGCAATCTTGTAGATTTTTTCTTTTGGTTTCAGTGCTTTAAGGGTGGCGTCCGTCAGCATACCCATTGCCTCCTGAAAAGTACCGTCAGTACAATTTCAAGGCTCTGCGGCAGGAAATTCCTTTTTCCTTCAATGCCTTAAGGTACACAAAAGTACCGTCACGAGCCTCATTGGCTCCGACGGTACTTAGAAAAATTCGGGTGGGCAATATGCGGAAGGTCCGTCAAGCGGTCCGTCAAAGCCAATCTCTGCGTGCCGATTGTCGCCGATTGTCCCCGAAAGGATTTATTTTTGTTTTCAGTACGTTACGTCGCAGATTGGCGTATTTTCGGCGGCGTTTGAGTGGGTCTGAATCATTCCCACTCAATGGTGCCGGGCGGCTTTGAGGTCACGTCGTAGACGACGCGGTTGATGCCGCGCACTTCGTTGATGATGCGGGTGGCGGCGGCGCCGAGGAAGGCCATGTCGTAGTGGTAGAAGTCCGCCGTCATGCCGTCGACAGAGGTGACGGCGCGCAGCGCGCAGACGAATTCGTAGGTGCGGCCGTCGCCCATCACGCCGACGGTCTGCACCGGCAAGAGCACGGCGAAGGCCTGCCAGATGGCGTCGTAGAGGCCGGCCTTGCGGATCTCGTCGAGATAGATGGCGTCGGCCTCGCGCAGGATCTCCAGCTTGTCGCGAGAGATGCCGCCCGGGCAGCGGATGGCGAGACCGGGGCCGGGGAACGGATGGCGGCCAATGAAGCTCTCGGGCAGGCCAAGCTCCTTGCCGAGCGCCCTGACCTCGTCCTTGAACAGCTCGCGCAGCGGCTCGACCAGTTGCATGTTCATGCGCTCGGGCAGGCCACCGACATTGTGGTGCGACTTGATGGTCACCGACGGGCCGCCGGTGAAGGAGACGCTTTCGATGACGTCGGGATAGAGCGTGCCCTGGGCCAGGAAATCGGCGCCGCCGAGTTTTTGCGCCTCTTCCTCGAACACCTCGATGAACAGCCGGCCGATAGTCTTGCGCTTCTTCTCCGGGTCGGACTCGCCTTCCAGCGCCGAGATGAAACGATCAGAAGCGTCGACCAGGATCAGCGGCAGATTGTAGTGCTGGCGAAACATCGCCACCACGCCGACAGCCTCGTCCTTGCGCATCAGCCCGTGGTCGACGAGGATGCAGGTCAGCTGGTCGCCGACCGCCTCATGGATCAGCAGTGCCGCGACCGAGGAATCGACGCCGCCCGACAGCGCGCAGATGACCTTGCCCTTGCCGACCTGCTTGCGGATCGTCTCGACCGCGTGCTCGCGATAGGCCCGCATCGTCCAGTCGCCTTCGATGCCGGCGATGTTGTGGACGAAATTCCTGAGCAGCTTGGCGCCGTCCGGCGTGTGCACCACTTCGGGGTGGAACATGATGCCGTACATCTTGCGCTCGACATTGCCGAAGATGGCGAAGGGCGAGCCTTCCGACCGGCCGAACACCTCGAAGCCCTTGGGCAAGGAGATGACGCGATCGCCATGGCTCATCCACACCTGGTGGCGCTGGCCGGGCGCCCACAGGCCCTCGAACAGCGGGTTGTCCTTCTCGATCTCGACATAGGCGCGGCCGAATTCGCGATGGTCGGAGCTTTCGGCGACACCGCCCATCTGCACGCAGAGCGTCATCTGGCCGTAGCAGATGCCCAGCACCGGCACGCCGGCATCGAAGACGATTTGCGGCGCGCGCGGGCTGCCGATGTCGGAAGTCGAGGCCGGACCGCCGGAGAGGATCACCGCTTTGGGATTGATACGCTTGAAGGCTGCTTCGGCCGACTGGAACGGCACGATCTCGGAAAACACGCCGGCCTCGCGGATGCGGCGGGCGATGAGCTGCGTAAACTGGCTGCCGAAATCGACAATCAGGACGGTGTCGGGGTGATTGGCTGTCTTCATGGCGAGCGTTTAGAGAAAGAAATGAGTCGGCGCAATGGGTTGCGGGGCCGCACCAAGCTGCAGCGCATCTGAGGCGATCGCCTGCTCAAGCTGCCCGACCGCCCCGGCCAGCTTCTCATCGATGACGTGCAGATATTCCTTCCAGTCATTGACGTGCTTCAGGTCGGCGGCACCGTCGGAAATGCCGCGCAGGCCGATCAGCGGCAGGCCGAACAGCTGGCAGGCGCGCAGGCAGGCGAAGGTCTCCATGTCTACCATGTCGGCGGCGATGGCATCATAAGCGACGCCGGTAATGATCGCGCCGCCGGTCGACAGCGTCGCCTCTCTTATGCCGGGAATCCTGAACGGCAGGGGCACGGCCACCGGCAGGTCGAGAAACGGCGTGGCGCCCTTCTCGAAGCCCAGGGGCGAGGCGTCGATGTCGCGATAGGCAACCGAAACCACCTGGTAGATTTCCGTCTGCTCCAGCGTCCGGCTGCCGGCCGAGCCAAGCGAGACGACGAGATCCGGCAGCATCTTTTCGGCCTTCAGCCGGGCAAACTCGGCGCCCAGCCTGACACCGGCCTCGACCGGCCCGACGCCGGTCATGACAGGCGTGAACAGGCGCTTGAGATGCGGACCGTACTCGGCTTCGACCGCCATGACGAAGAGGACGGACTTGCCCGATAGATGAGAAACTTTACCCGCCACGATGTCTACTTCTCCCTACCTACTAGTTGCGCCGGAAGGGAAGACGGGCGACATGCCCTCGCCGCCTCCCGGCCCTCCGCCATGGCTCCGGGCGTTCGTCGCTCGAAAAGCCCATTTGGGGGCTTTTCGTCCGCTGCGCGGACCGCTCCTCACCCCGCAATGCCATCGCGGCCGACCACGGTCATCATCGTGCCGGTCATGGTGGCGATCAGCTTGGCTTCGCCGTCGGCGGCGAAGGCATAGGCCTGGCCGTCGGCGACGATGATGGTGCGGCCGGGCTTGGTCACCGAGCCGCGGAACAAGAAGCGCTCGCCCCTGCCCGGCGCCAGGAGATTGACCTTGAACTCGATGGTCAGCACGGTGGAATTCTCCGGCATCAGCGAGAACGCCGCGTAGCCGCAGGCCGAGTCCAGCGCCGTCGAGATGACGCCGGCATGGAGGAAGCCATGCTGCTGGGTGAGTGCCACCGAATAAGGCATCTCGATCTCGATGATGCCGGGAGTGACCAAGGTCAGTTCGGCGCCGATGGTCGTCATTGCTTTCTGACGCGCAAAGGACGTCCTGACGCGGTCCTCATAATCCGGAGCGGGTACGATCTTTGCTGCCATTGGCCTTCGCCTTTGTTTCCAGAGCAGCGGACTTTGCCGCCACTCTGTCTTTTTGTTTGAGCATTGGACCCCAAAACCGGTTTCCACTTTTGGGTCCAATGCTCTGGGCAAAGCTTATCGCAGAGGCATGGGCGGCAGGCAATCGCTAATGCTGCAGTGCAGCAATCGGCCTTCCGCCCTGCCTGAGCCGATCCCGCCTCTGTTGGCTGGCAAAACGATCAACCGGCCCGGCGCAGCGCGCAGACGTAGAACCCATCCGTGGCGCTGAGTGCCGGCGACAGCGAAATGCCGCCGGCGGCGCCGATACGCGCGGCCGCCGCATGGCCCGGAAAATGGCCGTCCCAGAGCGCCCGGTGATCGACCGGGCTAAAGCCGTCGTGGCGTTCACGGAAGGCCGCGACCTGGTCGCTGTTTTCAGCGTCGAACACCGAACAGGTGATGTAGACCAGCAGGCCGCCGCGTTTGACGAACGCCTTCGCCGCGTCGAGGATTGCCGACTGCTCGCCCTTGCGCTGGTCGAGCTGTCTCTGCGTCAGCCGCCATTTGGCATCGGGGCGGCGCCGCCAGGTGCCGCTGCCGGTGCAAGGCGCGTCGACAAGCACGATGTCCATATGGCCTGACAGCGGTGCGAGCTCCGCCGGCTTGCTGACGATCTGGATGTTGCGGTTTTCCGAACGGCGCATGCGGTCGAAGATTGGCGCAAGCCGCGCCTTTTCGGCGTCGTGAGCGAAGATCTGGCCGCGATTGCCCATCTCGGCCGACAGCGCCAGCGTCTTGCCGCCGGCGCCGGCGCAATAGTCGAGCACCTGCATTCCGGCCTCAGCACCTGTCAGTGCGGCGACGATCTGCGAGCCCTCGTCCTGGACCTCGAACCAACCTTTCTGAAAGGCGGGCTCGGCCTGCACGTTGGGGTGCCGGCCGTCGCCGTCGATCGGCGGGATGCGGATGCCCTGCGGCGCAAGGCGCGCCGGCTTGGCGCCGGTGTCGGCGAGTTCGGCCAGCACCTTGCCGCGATCGGCCTGCAGCGTGTTGACCCGCAGGTCGAGCGGCGGGCGGGTGGCAAGGGCAGCCCCCTCTTCGACCCAGGCCTCGCCAAAAGCCCGTTCGAAGAGCGGTTCGCACCAGTCGGGAATATCCGCGCGCACTGCTTCCGGCGCGTCTTCGGGCCGGCGGGCGGCGAGCGCCTTCAGTTCGTCGGCGTCGAGCAGCGGCGGCGCGAACTTGTCTCCGTCGAGCGCGTCATTCAGCGACTGCGCCGTCTGCCCCCATTCGAGCAGCAACGCGCCGAAGCCGATGGCGCGCGGCGTGTCCTGGCCCAGCAGCCAGCCGGCGGAGCGCCTGCGGCGCAGCGCGTCATAGACGATGTTGCCGATCGCCGCGCGGTCGCCGCCGCCGGCGAAGCGGTGCGACAGGCCCCAATCCTTCAGCGCATCGGCCACCGGCCGGTGGCGCCGGCCAATGTCTTCCAGCACTTCGATGGCCGCCGCCAACCTTCCGCCCAGTCGCATTCTCGTCTTCCGATGCTCAGCAATTCATGTCCGGCCCTGCTCTTAGAGCCTTTCGTGCCCAGATTGAAATAGTTCCGTTTGCCCGATGGCGACACGGCCCACGCCGAATGTGGCGAAGGTCCGATGGCATGCATCCTGCGTGCCGCACGAAAAAGCAGTCGTTTTCCAGCCACAACGAAACAATTCGATCAATACATTAAAGCTCTCTAATGCGCGCGACTGGCGTCCACAAGCATGCCGGCTGGAGCAAGCGCTCTGCTTTCCAAGTTTTCCTGTTGCGAATACTCTTACCGCCATGATTCGCATCGCAGAAAAGGCGCGGCCGCGAATCGATACGAGGAGAGGGCAATGAAGACTTATCTGGCGGAAGTTCTAGGCACGTTTCTGTTGGTGTTCATCGGCACGGCTTCCGTGGTCACGGGCGGCTTCGGCGGCGCGCTGCCGCTCGGTCAGGAAGGCATCGGCCTGGCGTTCGGCATCGGCCTGATTGCGGCGGCCTATGCGATCGGCCCGATCTCGGGCGCGCATCTCAACCCGGCGGTGACGCTCGGCGTCTTCCTCGCCGGCCGGCTGCCGGCCAAGGACGTCGTCCCCTATTGGATCGCGCAGATCATCGGCGCCATCCTGGCCTCGCTGGCACTGTGGATCATCGTCTCCGGCCAGGTCGGCGGGCACACCGGCGGCTTCGGAGCGAATGGCTGGGATGAGGCGAAATGGGGCGTCAGCTCGGCCTTCCTGTGGGAGCTGATCGGCACCTTCACCTTCGTCACCGTGATCCTCGGCGTCACCGCGGAAAAGCACTCGACGGCGTTTGCCGGGCTGGTCATCGGCCTGACGCTGGCGGGCATCCACTTCGCCATGATCCCGGTCACCGGCACCTCGGTCAACCCGGCCCGTTCGATCGGCCCGGCACTGTTTTCGGGTGGTGCGGCACTCAGCCAGCTCTGGCTGTTCATCGTCGCCCCGCTGATCGGCGGCGCCATCGCCGGCGTGGTCGCCAAGGCCGGCATCTTCGAGAAGGACTGATTTTCGAAGCCTGAATACGAATAAGGCGCGGGCCACGGCCCGCGCCTTATTCTGGATCTTGAAGACTAGCGCGATCAGGCCACGAGGTCGAAGCGATCGGCGTTCATCACCTTGGTCCACGCCGCCACGAAGTCTCTCGCAAACTTCGCCTTGGCGTCCGTCGTCGCATAGACTTCGGCCAGCGCGCGCAACTGCGAATGCGAGCCGAAGATGAGGTCGGCGCGGGTGCCGGTCCACTTCACTTCGCCGGTCTTGCGGTCGCGGCCCTCGAACATATCCTTGGCGTCCGACGCCGCCTTCCACTCCGTGCCCATGTCGAGCAGGTTGACGAAGAAGTCGTTGCTCAGCGTTGCCGGCTGGCTGGTGAAGACGCCGTGCTTCGACTGCCCGGCATTGGCGCCGAGAACACGCAGGCCGCCGACGAGAACCGTCATCTCCGGCGCCGTCAGCGTCAGCAACTGCGCCCGGTCGACCAGCGCTTCCTCGACGGTTAGGCGCTGCCTGCCGCTGACATAGTTGCGGAAGCCGTCAACCGTCGGCTCCAGTGGCGCGAAGGAGTGGATGTCCGTCTGCTCCTGCGAGGCGTCCATGCGCCCCGGCGTGAAGGGAACCGTCACGCCATTCCCGGCCGCCTTCTCGATGGCAGCACCGCCGCCGAGAACGATCAGGTCGGCGAGAGAGACCTTCTTGCCGCCGGACTGCGACGCGTTGAACTCCTTCTGGATCGCTTCGAGCTTGTCCAGCACCTTGGCCAGCTCGGCCGGCTGGTTGACGGCCCAGTCCTTCTGCGGCGCCAGGCGAATGCGCGCGCCATTGGCGCCGCCGCGCTTGTCGGAGCCACGGAAGGTCGAGGCCGAGGCCCAGGCCGCTGAGACCAGCTGCGGCACCGACAGGCCGGACGCGAGGATCTTCGCCTTCAGCGCGGCAGCGTCCTGCTCGTCGATCAGAACATGATCGACTGTCGGGATGACGTCCTGCCAGGGCAGCTCTTCCTTGGGAACGAGCGGGCCGAGATAGCGCACGCGCGGACCCATGTCGCGATGGGTCAGCTTGTACCAGGCGCGCGCGAACGCGTCGGCGAACTGATCCGGGTTCTCATGGAAGCGCCGCGAGATCGTCTCGTAGGAGGGATCGAAGCGCAGGGCGAGGTCGGTGGTCAGCATGGACGGCGCATGACGCTTGGCCGAATTGTGCGCATCCGGCACGCTGCCGGCGCCGGCACCACCCTTCGGCGTCCACTGGTGAGCGCCGGCCGGGCTCTTGGTTAGTTCCCAGTCGAAGCCGAACAGATTGTCGAAGAAGTTGTTGCTCCATTTGGTCGGCGTCGTCGTCCAGGTGACTTCCAGGCCGCTGCCGATCGCATCGCCACCCTTGCCGGTGCCGAATGTGCTGGCCCAGCCGAGGCCCTGCTGCTCGATGTCGGCGCCCTCAGGCTCCACGCCCACCAACGATGCATCGCCGGCACCGTGGGTCTTGCCGAAGGTGTGGCCGCCGGCGATCAGCGCTACTGTCTCCTCATCGTTCATGGCCATGCGGGCGAAGGTGTCGCGAATGTCGCGCGCCGCGGCCAGCGGATCCGGATTGCCGTTCGGACCTTCCGGGTTGACGTAGATCAGCCCCATCTGGACGGCGGCGAGCGGGTTCTGCAGATCGCGGTCGCCGCTGTAGCGCTCGTCGGCCAGCCACTTGCCTTCGGGACCCCAGTAGATGTCCTGCTCCGGCTCCCAGACGTCGGCGCGGCCGCCGGCGAAGCCGAAGGTCTTGAAGCCCATCGATTCCAGGGCGACATTGCCGGTGAGGATCATCAGGTCGGCCCAGGAGATCTTGCGGCCGTATTTCTGCTTGACCGGCCACAGCAGGCGGCGGGCCTTGTCGAGATTGACGTTGTCCGGCCAGCTGTTCAGCGGCGCAAAGCGCTGCTGGCCGGCTCCGGCGCCGCCGCGGCCGTCGCCGATGCGGTAGGTGCCGGCGCTGTGCCAGGCCATGCGGATGAACAGCGGCCCGTAATGGCCGAAGTCGGCCGGCCACCATTCCTGCGAATCCGTCATCAAGGCATGCAGGTCCTTGATCACGGCGTTGAGGTCGAGGCTCTTGAACTCCTCGGCATAGTCGAACGCCTCGCCCATCGGGTCGGACAGACCGGACTGCTGGTGCAGAACCTGGACGTTCAGCTGGTTCGGCCACCAGTCGCGGTTGGCCCTGGCTGCGGTGGTGTGCACGACGGGGCATTTGCCCGCGCTGTTGTCATCGGTTTTCGCGTCCATCTTTTACTCTCCGATTTGCTGAATCTTTTTCCGGGGAAGCATCGAGCCGCCACTCTGGAATGGTTCCAGACTAGGGCGCTTTGACGATAAAAACAAATTGCCTTTCCTGTTTTTTCCGATAGGTTTTTCTTATGATAGGCCTCACCGTCCGGCAGATGCAGTATTTCGAAGCGCTGGCGCAGACGCTGCATTTCGGCCGCGCGGCGAAACTCGCCGGCGTCAGCCAGCCGGCGCTGTCGGCGCAGATCGCCGAGATGGAGCAGCGGCTCAACTGCCGGCTGTTCGAGCGCGGCGGCAAGGTGGTGCGGATGACCGATGAGGCGCTGACCCTGCAGCCCCGCATCGAGCGCATTCTCGCCGATATACGTGACGTCGAAACGACCGCAAGGCGCGGCCGCCCGGCCATGGAAGGGCGCTTCCGGCTGGGCATCATCCCGACGGTTGCGCCCTATCTGTTGCCGCATGTGCTGCCGGAGCTGAAACGGCATTTCCCGGCCCTGCAGCTCGAACTGCGCGAAGCGGTGACCGCATCGCTGATCGAGGACAGCGCCTCGGGCAGGCTCGACGCCTTCATCGCCGCCCTGCCGCTCGATCATCCCGGCCTGGTCAGCGAGGAGCTGTTTTGCGACCGGTTCTTCCTCGCCGTGCCATCGGGCGATCCGGCCTTCGCCTCGCCGCCGGTGCCGCCGGAAAGCCCGGCGCTGGAACGGCTGATGCTTCTGGAGGAAGGCCACTGCTTGCGCGAACAGGCGCTCGCGGTGTGCGGCAGCGTTCGCCCGGTGGCAATGGCAAGCTACGGCGCCACCAGCCTGACGACGCTGTTGCAAATGGTGGCGCACGGGCTCGGCGTCACGCTGATCCCCGAAATGGCGACAGGCCCGGCTAGCGTGATGCCGGATCTCAAGATCGTGCCGTTCCAGGAGCCGATGCCGCAGCGCACGATCTGCCTGGCCTGGCGGCGCAACAAGGTGCGGCACGACGAATGCGTTGAGCTGGCGAAGATCATTCGTGGGCTCGATGCGGCAGTGCTGGCGGCCTGAGGTGCTACCGCAATAGACCCCAGATCGGCAACTGGCGCAAAAAGCGAATCCTGGGGCTCGCTTTGACGCGCCCTCGGAAAAGGACCTTAGGTCAGGCGCGCTGGAGAATATCCGCCTTGATGGGCTGGTCGAATTCCAGTGAACCTTCGCTGGTGCGCGCTGCCGCCGCAAGCACGGCGGCTCTGATGGCAGATTTGTTTTGCTCGACAATTTCGCGTCGCGATGGATCGACAGCTACAATGCGATCCAAAAAGCCGTCGGCGGTTGGAAAGACATCGCGACGAACGTAGTTCAACGTCGCCATCCGAGAGAGCACTCCAGACAATGTGGCCGTTTCGATCGCGCGTTGCGCCGCTAGCCGGACAACGGTCTCGTCCTCTACCAATCGAAGAGCCGAGAAGAAGGTGCCGGTCGGCAACGGCTCGACAATGATCACGACGCCGTTTGGCCTGATGACGCGCGCTGTTTCGCGAAGCGCTACCGGCATCGCCATTTCGGGAACGTGGTGAAGCGCATTAATCATCGTGCAGAGGTCGAATGTCGCGGTGTCGAAAGGAAGAGCCTCGGCCACGCCTTCGAGGAAATTGGCCTGCGGAACAGCCGCTGTGGCAGCCCGTATGGCGTCCACGCCCGGATCGATGCCGACCACCTCCGCGCCTTCGGCAGCAAGCTGACCTGCAAAATTGCCGGCCCCGCAACCGATGTCGAGAATCCTAAGCCCAGCGATCGATGGGCGCACCGATCTGACAACTGCCAATGGACTGTCTACAGGTTGCACTGCCGTCCACCTTTACCCTTGATCGTAGCCAGTTCGCGGGCGCCTCATCTGCTTCGATATCCAATCCGGCTCATCTCTTTGCGAGATGGTCAACCAGACGGGCTACCTCCTCGGCAATGCCGGGTACCGTGCCCGATTTCCGCGTTGATGCGAAATCGAGGCCGGCAAAATAGATGCCGGGATCGACGCCGATGCCGTCCTCGTGCAGGGGCTGACCGGTCGCATCAAGCGCGCCCGGCAGCCCAACCCATCCGAAATCACCCGTAAAGCCGGTAGACCAGATTACCGAAGAGATCCCGCTGGCCGCCAGGTCGATCGAGCGGATGGGTGGGCTCGGCAATCGCGGCTCGATGGTTTCGGCCGGATCGTCCTCGGCCGGAGGCGCCTGAAGGCCGGTGCGCTCGATATACTGGTCGACAAGGCGCTTGGCATCTGCAGAGACCTCATCGGCAAAGCGAATATGGTCATCGAGCTGATCGCCAAAGATGAGGCTGCCGTTGTCCACGCCGAGAAATCGACCAAGCAGCACGACGCCCTGCGCAGTGAGAGACTGCAGGCTGATGGTGTGCGTCGCGCCGAGTAACGGGCGCGCTGGCAATTTGCCGGATGGCAGGACTAGTTCCCGGCGCGGGAGATCGAGATGACCGCTCAGGGTCAGCCAGTTGAGCATGCTGCCGCCGCGATAGTTCCGCACCCAGCGGCCATTGCGGCATGTCGCCAGAAAGACGGAGCGCCCAGCCAGAGCCAGGTCTTCGGCAATCTGGCCTCCCGATTGACCGCTGCCGACCACCAGTACCGCACCGTCGTCAAGTGCGGCCGCACTGCGATATGCGGAGGAATCGATCTGGCGAAGTGCCGACGGCAGCTCGGCGGACCAGGGCGGGCGGACCGGACAATTCAGATTGCCAGTCGCGATCACCACATTGCGCGCCCGAATCGTGCCATCCGGCGTCGCTACCCGATAGTGCCCATCGTCTCTTGTCAGTTCCTGCACCGGAATCCCGGTTCTCACCGGCAATCGGTGCCGCTCGACGTAGCTCTCCAGATAGGCGACGAATTCGTGGTGCGTTATGGCACCCCAAGGATCCGCCCCGTCGTAGGAATCGCCGGGCAGGATCGAGCGTATATTGGGCGAATTCAGCCGGAACGAGTCCCATCGCTGCATCCGCCATGTCTCGCCGATGCGGCTTCGTTCAAGCACGCAATGCTTGAGCCCTTGCTGTTTCAGGAAATAGCTCGCGCCGAGCCCGGCCGAGCCGGCGCCTATGACAACGGAATCGAGTATCCCCTCCACCCAGTTCCCCGACGCAGATACACTTCGAAACAATAGTGTGCGGAGAGCGGACGCGAAGGCGCTCACCCTTGCAATGCGGCGAGGCATTTCGTGCCGCCAATTCGACCGCACCTAAACAAGGACAGCATAATGCAAAGTGCCAGTTTCTGACAGTCCCAAGGATGGAGGCCATCCCCGCGTCGCGGATCATCTTCGGCGTGACTCTTCCATCGAAGGCTCAGCTTTGCTCATGAGTAACCCGCCGGGCTTTTGTACTGCCCCGGAACCGTCCGCCCTCTCCACGCATTTCGATGGATGTTGAGCAAGCCTATTTTCAACAATGCTGCGAGCGGGTCACCGGCTGGCTGGACAATCAAGCTTGGCGATTCCCCCGTCATTGGCACGGCGATCCACAGCGGCTCCGACGTCGGGCGCACTTGCCAATCGCTCATGTGCATCCCCGACCCTGACCGGCTGCGGGAGGAGGACCCCTTCACCGAGCACTTTATCGCCGATTTCCCCACCCAGATCGTCGTTCATCGATCGCGCTTTCAAGTCGACCTGAACCGCGTGCGCGAGGCTGCGGTCTACCGGTCGCCGGACCAGTCCTGGGGCCTGAACGTATGGCGAGAGCCGCCCGCCGAGGACATTGTGAACGAGTCCCTCGCCTTTCACGACGCGTTCTATGGCGAGCTCAAGCGTGTGCTCGCCGATGTCGAGAAGCGCTACGGCAGGTTCGTCCTTGTCGATGTCCACAGCTACAACCACCGGCGCGAAGGGCCGAAAGCAGCGCCTGCGTCGCAAGATGGCGCGCCTGACATCAATATCGGCACATTCTCGATGGACCGCGCGCGCTGGGCGTCGATCGTCGACGCCTTCACGGATGCGCTGCGCGGCCAGCGTTTCAATGGCGAACCGATCGACGTGCGCGAGAATGTGTCTTTCCAGGGCAAGGGCGAACAGACCCGTTTTGTGCATGCCAATTTCCCCGAGACCGGGTGTGCCATCGCGGTCGAGTTCAAGAAGATCTTCATGGACGAATGGAGCGGCGAGCCCGACTGGGCAGCGATCGAACGGCTGCGTGCCATGCTGGCGTCCACCGTGCCCGTTCTCGAGGCCGCGCTGCGGGGCATGACATGAAGCCGAAGCTCGTCGAGGCTGCGTCTCCGTTGGCTGATATTGAAGCGGACCTGGACGCGCTTTTCCGGGACGGCAAACCGATCCGCCGCGAGTTCGGCGACGGCAACCGTCTGCACATCGATCGGCCGCTGCCCTTTCTCTGCGTCCATGTCGGGTCGCAGCAGGATGCGGCGTTCCAAATTGTTTCCGCCAATGCGTCCTATCTCATCGTGGCCGATAGTGGCTTCGCCGGCAAGGTCGCGCGGCTGGTGGCGCGAAGGATGCGCGATCATTGCGGCGCCTTCCTCGTCATCGACATCGGCGAGTTGGCCGAAGACCGGTTCCTGACGGAGGACGTGCCGTTCCTGCCGCCTTTCGAGATTGCACTGGCCAGCGGCGACACCGCGGCGGAGAAGGCGGCGCTCAAGCGCTTCGCCACTGCGGCGTCCGGACGCGAAGCGAAATACCGCACGCCGCGTGTCGACGAACTCAATCCCACGACACGCGCCGAAGCACGGCTCTCGGAAGATCTCGGCGATGTTGCGGGCCTCACGGTGCGCTTCGCGCCGATCTACAGGGTGCCTGGCAGCGAGCGCGTCTATCCCGAATTGCGCGACCTTGTCGTCGCCAACATGGTGGATTCCGCGCTTCAGGCGGTCAGCGCCTTTCTGAAGGCATCAAAGCTGGAACCGCCGGCAACCCATCGTTCGCTGGGGCGGCGCGCCTATATCGACGCTGTCGTGCGCGCCGACCGGGCACTAGACAGCGTCGCGTCGACATTCGATTTCCTGCTTGCCGTCACGCCGATCAACGCCGAACCAGCCTGGCGGGAATTCCAGGCGGGTGGCTTCGAGCATGTCCCCACACTGCTCTACAGGCCGCTCGAATTCGAGGTCGCCGCCCAGAAGCGGAAGCTCTATTCGGTCTCGCTCGATCATCTGGAAGATCCGCTGCTGACCAAGCTTCTCTCGCAAAAGCAGCAGGAGCTCGATCTCCAGCTGTCGATGCTCGCGGCACGCGAGACGCCCCGTTTCGTCGAACTCGGACGAGCACTCTATGGCAGCGTCGAGCCGAGCCTGGCGGCGAGAGCACGCGCCATTCTCGAAAAGGCGCCCCGCGCTGCGTCGGCGGCGAGGCAGAAGGGGCTGGGCGCAGACGCCGTCGCCGCGGCCGCGCGAGACATGATCGCCGGATACCGTGCCGCCTACCCCGATTTCGATGCTTCCGTGGAGATCCGCGGCGACCTGCCGGCCGGCCTGCTCGTCTCTCGAAACCTGCTACTGGTTTCGCGCGATACCAACCTTCCACCGGAGCGTCTGACCGCACTGCTCAGTCACGAGATCGGCGTCCATCTGCTGACCTATTTCAACGGCGATGCGCAGGGGCTCGCCATCTTCCGCAACGGGCTCGCCGGCTACGAGGGCATGCAGGAGGGACTGGCCGTGCTGGCGGAATATCTGGTCGGCGGCATGACCGCAGCGCGGCTGCGGCTGATCGCGGCCAGGGTCATCGCCTGTCAGGCGATGCTCGAGGGTGCGACGTTCGAGGAAACCTTCCGCGTCCTCCACCAGGATTTCGGGCTCGACGAGCGCAGCGCCTTCAACGTCGTGCTGCGTGTCTTTCGAGGTGGCGGCCTGGCAAAGGACGCCATCTATCTGCGCGGCGTGGTGCAGGTCCTCGATCATCTGAGGAATGGCGGCAGCCTCACGCCGTTCTGGATCGGCAAGATCTCCGCCGCGCATTTCGGCGCAATCCAGGAACTCAACGCGCGCGGCTTGCTGCGCGCGCCGCGCCTCGAACCCGCATTCCTTTCTTCCGACGCGGCGCGTCCGCGGCTCAAGAAAGCGATGGCGGGGATCGATCCGATCGATATGGTTGAGACTTGAGGGAGCACCCGATGCGCATTGCGTTCTTCGTCAATTCGGTCGAGAGCGAAACGCCCGGCTACACGACGACAACGCTGGCGCTGGCTGCAATCCAGCGCGGCCATTCTGTCGTCTATGTCGAACCCGGCGACTTCATACTGCGTCCGGACAACAGTCTGGCTGTCAATGTCGCGGTGCTGCCGGACGCTCCCTACAAGACGCCCGACAAACTGTATGCTGCCCTGAAGGATGCCGCGAAGCAGAAAAAGACGTTCGCGGCAAGCGATATCGATATCCTGTTTCTGCGCAACGACCCGTCGCTCGACGCTACCGATCGGCCATGGGCCGCCAATGCCGGCATCATGTTCGGGCGGCTTGCAGCGGAACAGGGCGTCATCGTCGTCAACGATCCGGACGGTCTGGCACAGGCACAGAGCAAGCTCTACCTGCAGACCTTTCCCGAAGCGGTTCGGCCGGCGACCCTGATATCGCGCAGCATTGCCGAGATCCGCGCATTCATCGACAAGCACTCGAAGGGCTGCATCGTCAAACCACTGCAAGGGTCGGGCGGCAAGAACGTCTTCCATATTGCGACACCTGCCGATTCCAACCTCAACCAGATTTTCGAGGCCGCCAGTGGTGACGGCTATCTCATCGCGCAGGCCTACATTCCGGAGGCCAAGGCCGGTGACGTGCGGCTTTTCCTGATGAACGGCCTGCCGTTGATGCGCGACGGAAGTTACGCCGCCTTTCGCCGCATCCCAGCCAAAGGCGACGTCCGCTCCAACATCCACGCCGCGGGAACAGCCCGCAAGGTCAAGGTGACAGACACGATGTTGCGCATTGCCGAGATGGTACGCCCCAAACTGGTCGGCGACGGCATGTTTCTGGTCGGGCTCGACATCGTCGGCGACAAACTTCTGGAGATCAATGTCTTTACGCCAGGCGGGCTGGCACGGCTCGCCGACATGTACAAGACGGATTTCGCCACGCGTGTCATCGTCGCGCTGGAGGAGAAGGCGACGCTGCGCCGAGCCTATGGAAAGACCGTGCCGAATTCGCGGCTGGCGACGCTTTGATGATGCGGGCAAGCCGGATAGCGATTTTCCAGCCGGGCGCCGTCCCATCCATGCGTCCGATTGCCAGATCGCACCAAAGCTTTAAGGTATAAATATCAGAAATACGAAAGTAAAAAATACGACGATATGGACCATTCCGGTCAGGAATGTGGTTCTTTCGTTGCTGAAGCTTACGCCGCATATGAAAAGCGCTAAAATCAAAAGTACGGCGTCAGCCTCCGGGAGCCCCAGGGTTAAGCCTCTTCCCGTCACCAGGCTGGCGGCTGCGACCGCCGGTATCGTCAAACCAATCGTCGCGCAAGCCGAACCCATCGCGACATTCAAACCGCGCTGCAGCTCATTGTTGAGTGAAGCACGGATCGCCGAAATGGCCTCCGGCATCAAAACCAGCCCGGCGATCATTGCCCCCACGATACTGTCAGCCTGAGTCACCTGGTAGGCAACGAGCGCATCTTCGACGCTTGCGGCAACTTGCTCGGCGAGCATGACAATTCCGATCAGCCCGATCAGCAAGAGCAAAGCGCTGGCCGAGATGCTTTCGTGAGGGGCGGTTCGCACCGAAGCGTGGTGTGCTTGTCCCTCGATGAAGTCGTCCCGGTGCCGCACGGTCTGCGCGAACACAAAGCTTGCATAGAGCAGCACGGAAAGTACGCTCACAAAACCAAGCTGAGCTGCTGAAAATGTGCCGGGATCCGTGGTTCGCGTGTAGGTCGGCAGAATTAGCGTCATGACGGTCAGTGCGACCAGAACCGCCAGATATGCGCTGGTCCCTTGTCGAACAATCGCCTGCTTGCGATGACGCCAGCCGCCAAGCGTGAGACACATGCCGACAACGCCGGTAGACGTAATCATCACCGTAGAGAAAACGGACTCGCGCGCCAGCGTAGGGTTGTTCTCTCCATGCAGCATCATGGAAACGATGATCGACACTTCGATTGCCGTCACGGCAAAAGTCAGCACCAACGTACCGTAGGGCTCCCCCACACGATGGGCCACCGCCTCGGCGTGGTCGAGCACCACGAAAATGGTGGTGAACATGATCGCACTCGAAAGCGCTCCGACAAATATCCTGATGCTCAGCGAACCTTCGTCTACCGATAGCCCGCTGGCTCTGACCGCGACGGCCATCGCCAGGGCGGCCAAGGGCATCGCATAGGAAGTCACCGATCGTGCGAAACCACGCATTCAAGCCTTGTGCGTTTCTGCCGAACCCCGCGGAATCCTAACCGGCATTCGACTCTTCAAGCCGTCTTCTGCGTCACCAGTCCCAGTTCCTCGATCATCGCCTCGCGCATGAGGAATTTCTGCGGCTTGCCGGTCACCGTCATCGGCAATTCGGTGCGGAAGCGGATGTAGCGCGGGATCTTGTAGTGGGCGATCTGGCCGGTGCAGAAGGTCTTGATCTCCTGCTCGGTGGCGGTCTGGCCGGGCCTGAGCACGATCCAGGCGCACAGCTCCTCGCCATATTTGTCATCGGGAATTCCGAACACCTGGACTTCCTTCACCTTGGGATGGCGATAGAGGAACTCCTCGACCTCGCGTGGATAGACGTTCTCGCCGCCGCGGATGACCATGTCCTTGACCCGGCCGACGATGTTGCAATAGCCCTCGGCGTCGATGGTCGCGAGGTCGCCTGTGTGCATCCAGCCATCGGCGTCGATCGCCTCGCGGGTCTTCTCCTGGTCGTCCCAATAGCCCTTCATCACCGAATAGCCGCGCGTGCAAAGCTCGCCCGGCGCGCCGACCGCGACGGTGGCGCCCTCGGCGTCGATGGCCTTGACCTCGACATGGGGATGAATGCGGCCGACCGTCGAGACGCGTTTTTCCAGCGGATCGTCGACGCCGCTCTGGAACGACACCGGGCTGGTCTCGGTCATGCCGTAGGCGATGGTCACCTCCGACATGTGCATCAGCGACACCACCTTCTTCATCACCTCGATCGGGCACGGCGAGCCGGCCATGATGCCGGTGCGCAGGCTGGTGAGGTCGAATGAGCCAAAATCCGGATGGTCGAGCAGGCCGACGAACATGGTCGGCACGCCGTAGAGGCCGGTGCAGCGTTCCTGTGCCACCGCCTTGAGCGTCGCTCCGGCGTCAAAACCCTCGCCTGGGAAGACCATGGTGGCGCCCTTGGTGACGCAGCCCATCGTGCCCATCGACATGCCGAAGCAATGATAGAGCGGCACCGGGATGCAGAGCCGGTCGTCGACGGTGAGCTTGATCGCCGACGTGACGAAATTGCCGTTGTTGACGATGTTGTTGTGGGTCAGCGTCGCACCCTTCGGCGCGCCGGTCGTGCCTGAGGTGAACTGGATATTGATGGCCTCTCCGGGCTTCAGTCCCTCGGAGATGCGGTCGAGGCTGTCATGCTCGTCGCGCCCGGCCATCGCCAGCACGTCTTCGAAATTGTACATGCCGGGCGAATTGTCCTCGCCCATGCGGATGACGATCTTCAGCGCCGGCAGTTTTTTCGCCCTGAGCTTGCCGGGGGCAGCGGTCGCGATCTCCGGCGCCAGCGTCTCGATCATGCCGAGATAGTCTGAGGCCTTGAATTTGACGGCGGTGACCAAGGCCTTGCAGCCGACTTTGTTGAGGGCATATTCCAGCTCGGTCAGCCGGTAGGCCGGGTTGATGTTGACAAGGATCAGGCCGATGCGCGCGGTGGCAAACTGCGTCGCCAGCCATTCCCAGCGGTTGGTCGACCAGATGCCGACGCGCTCGCCCTTTTCGAGGCCGAGCGCCAGGAAGCCGGCGGCGAGAGCATCCACGGTGTCCGACAATTCGCTCCAGGTGAAGCGCTTGTCCTGATCGACGAAGACCGCGGCATCGAGCGTGCCGTATTTGCTGACCGTATCGGAAAACAGCTCCGGGATCGTCTTGTTCAGCAGCGGCACGGTACGCTCGCCCGACACATGCGCCCTGCCGTCGATCGGCGCGACGAAGGTGCCACCCTTGCCCGGGCCGCGCAGATTGGTGGCGTTGTTCAGCTCGTCGAGTTTGATCGCCATTGCCGTCTCCTCCGCAGACATACCGAACCTATCAGCCTGCCGGGGTGGTGGAAATCCCGTCGATGGTACCCCTCCCCCTTGAGGGGAGGGTGCCGAGCGTAGCGAGGCGGGTGGGGTCGCCTCAACTGCCTCAACCTTCTATTTGGCTTTGACCAAGGATGGAGCGCGTCACCGCGGACCCCACCCGTTCATCCGCCCTCGGCGGCTGTCTACCCTCCCCTCAAGGGGGAGGGAGGGCGCTCATCTTCGCCGCGATGTCGCGCAATAGCGCCTCATCCGCCGCCGCGCGCTTCTTCCTCGACGCGACAAGGCAAGCCTGCGACCGCAGAACAACGCCATCGGTCAGCACCTTGAGGTGGTTGGCGCGCAGCGTCGAGCCGGTGGTGGTGATGTCGACGATGACATCGGCCGAGCCGGCCGCCGGCGCTCCTTCGGTGGCGCCGAGGCTCTCGACGATGCGATAGACCTGGATGCCGTGCTTTTGCGAAAAGAATTGCTGCGTCAGCCGCCAGTATTTGGTGGCGATGCGAAGCCGCCTGCCATGGCGCTGGCGGAAATCGGCGGCGAC
Organism: Mesorhizobium sp. IMUNJ 23033; assembly: GCF_044778005.1. NCBI lineage: Bacteria > Pseudomonadati > Pseudomonadota > Alphaproteobacteria > Hyphomicrobiales > Phyllobacteriaceae > Mesorhizobium > Mesorhizobium sp. IMUNJ 23033. The sequence continues at coordinate 132,498 of NZ_JBJACT010000020.1, read as the reverse complement.
ATCGTCGAGATCGGCCATCGTATCGACGTCGAGCCAGATGTCGGGCACCGCCACCACGACATCGGCATTGCCGAAGCCGAGGCGGGCGACGATCTCGGCACGCGCCTCCCAGTCGGCAACATTCTCGCGCAACAGATCCTCGCCGGTGATGCCGAGGTCGACCGACCCCTGCCCGATCTCGCCGGCAATTTCAGATGCGGACAGGAAGGCCACCTCGATGCTGTCCATGCCTTCGATGCGGGCGCGGTATTTGCGCTCGTCACCCGGCAGGCTGACGGCAAGCCCGACCTTGGCCAGGACCTCCAGCGCCTGCTCCTTGAGCCGGCCTTTCGACGGCAGCGCCAGCGTGATCATGACGCCGTCTCCCGCAGCGCCTCGATGCGGTCGAGCCAGACCGAAAAACCGACGCCGGGGATCGGCGTCTTGGCGCCGAGCAGCGTCAGCAGGCGGTCATAGCGGCCGCCGCCGGCCAGCGGCCGCTCGCCATTTTCCACCGCGATCTCGAAGACCAAGCCGGTGTAATAGTCGAGCGGGCGGCCGAAGGCTGCGTCGTAGTGAATTGTCGCGGTCGGAAGGCCATGCGCTTCGATCGCCTTGGCGCGGGCGGCAAAATTGTCGAGTGCCGCGCCCAGCGACAGGCCAGCGCTTGCCGCGAAGGCCTCGAGCGCCTGGGCCGCACTGCCAAGCGGCACGTCGATCGCCAGAAATGTCTTCAGCGCCGAGAACGCCTCGTTGGAGAGCCGCACGCTGCGCAATTCGGCCTTCTCGATCAGGCGGCGCGCAATGTCGGACGGCGAACGTCCGGCCGATGCCGACAGGCCGGTTTCCTCCATACCGCCGGCGATATGCGCGGAAAGCCCGTCCAGATCGCCATCGAGGACAAGAGCCGCGACCGGGCCGGAAAGCTGGCCGTTGCGCGGCGGATTGGCGAGGTCGGCAAGCGCCGCCTCCAGCATCGATGCCGAGCCGAAGGCGCGGGCAAGGCGCATGCGCCAGCCGCGCGGCAGGCCGAGTGCGGCGAGCACCGCCTCGAAAATGGTCTGATCGCCAAGCGTGACGTCCAGCGTCTTGCCGGGCAGCGCCAGCAACAGCAGCGCATGCGCGTCGGCCAGCGAGCGGGCGTCGGCCTGCGGTGTGTCGCGGTCGCCGAGATCCTCGATGCCGGCCTGGAAGAACTCGTTGCCGCCCTCGCGGCGCTGGCGAAACACCTCGCCGAGGTAGGAATAACGGCGCGGCGTGCCGGCCTGGCTGGCGATATGGTCGAGGCAGACCGGAATGGTGAATTCCGGTCTGAGACACAGCGTCTTGCCGGTCTCGCTCTCGGTGAGAAAAATGCGGCGGCGCAGATCCTCGCCGGCCATGTCGAGGAACGGATCGGCCGGCTGCAGCACCGCGACCTCGACCGCATGCGTGTTGCGCGCGGCGAAGAGGTTGGCGATGTCGGCGGCGATGGCGGGATAGCGGGAAGTCATGGATAGGTTGGGCGCGAGGCGCCCCCCTCTGGCCTGCCGGCCATCTCCCCCCCAAGGGGGGAGATCGGCAGCTTGCGGCTCAGCGCCTCTTCTTCAGCGCTGGAGATTGGAGAAAGCATGCGCGGCATCCAATCTCCCCCCTTGAGGGGGAGATGGCCGGCAGGCCAGAGGGGGGTGCTCAAGCGCCACCTTTCGCGCGATCGGCTGCCTGCGCAGCCAGGATCTTCCTGACCTCACCAACCAGCCCGCTCTCCGCCACCGTCACCTGCGCCGGCCGTGCCGCGCGCCATTCGGCGTTGTCGGATATCTCGGCCGACATGCGCGCGCCTTCGATCAAATCCTTGATCTGCACCTCGCTTTTGGCGCGCTCGTCGCCGCCCTGGATGATGGCGACCGGGCTGCCGCGGCGGTCGGCATATTTCAACTGCGCCTTCATGCCGGCGCCGCCGAGATACATCTCCGAGCGTATGCCGGCGGCGCGCAGTTCGGCCACCATCTTCTGGTAGCGGCCGAGGCTTTCGGTGTCCTTGTCCATCACCAGCACGACGACCGGTGCGATCACATCCGACATGTCGAGCTTGCCGAGGTTCTTCAGCGCCGTCATTAGCCGGGAGACGCCGATGGAAAAGCCTGTCGCCGGCACCGGCTCGCCACGGAAACGCGAGACCAGCCCGTCATAGCGGCCGCCACCGCCGACCGAGCCGAAGCGCACGATCTGGCCGTCCTCGTTGGGAATTTCGGCGAGCAGTTCGGCCTCGAAGACCGGACCGGTGTAGTATTCAAGGCCGCGTACGACGGATGGGTCGATCTTAATTCGTGCCGGTCCATATCCAGCTGCGTCGCAAAGCAACGCAATTTCTTCGAGTTCGTTCAAGCCTGCTTCACAAGCCGATATGTTTCCGAGAGAGTTTTTCAGATCTTGTACGGTGGCATGGTTGCTGGTGCGCATTTCGCCGACTGCGGCGACGCAGTTCATCACCAGCTCGATCTGTTGCTTGTCCAGTCCAGCGCCCTTTGTAAAATCTCCGCTCTCGTCCTTTCGTCCGGTGCCCAGCAACAACTGCACACCTTCCACACCCAGCTTGTCCAACTTATCGACGGCGCGCAGCACCGTCAGCCGGCGCCCGGCATTCTCCTCACCACCGAGACCAATCGCCTCCAGAACGCCATCCAGCACCTTGCGGTTGTTGACTCGGATGACGTAGTCGCCGCGCTTTATGCCGAGCGCCTCCATCACGTCTGCCATCATCATCGCCATCTCGGCATCCGCCGCCACGCCCGGTGTGCCGATCGTATCGGCGTCGAACTGCATGAACTGGCGGAAGCGGCCGGGGCCGGGCTTTTCGTTGCGGAACACCCAGCCGGAGCGATAGCTGCGATAGGGCTTCGGCAGCTTTTCATAATTTTCGGCGACGAAACGCGCCGTCGGCGCGGTCAGGTCGTAGCGCAGCGACAGCCATTGCTCGTCGTCGTCCTGGAAGGAGAACACACCTTCGTTCGGGCGATCCTGGTCGGGCAGGAATTTTCCCAGCGCATCGGTGTATTCGATCAGCGGCTGGTCGACAGGCTCGAAACCATAAAGCTCATAGACCGAGCGGATCGTCGCCATCATCTTCTCGACGGCGCGGATATCGTCGGCGCTGCGGTCGGCAAAGCCACGCGGCAGCCGCGCTTTCGTCTTTTCCGATTTGTCGGCCATGGGATGGATACTCGGTGTTTCGTGGCGTTGCGCGGTAGGAAATTTCCTATTTCCGCGGCGCGCGTGTCCTAACCGATGCAGCCCGGAGCGGCAAGGGTTTGCGCCTTTGCTGAAACAAACTGCGCCAAAAGGAAACAATTCCGCCATGGGTGCGGCATCGTGCCGACACAATTAGAGCCGATAAGCACGCCGAAACAAGGGGTTCGGGCCATGACCACGGCAGGAAAGTTCGACATCGAACACAGCGGCGTCCGCGAACTGCCGGCGCGGCTGCGGCCGGCGGGCAGCAATGCATCCGTGACGACAAGCCAGATGGCAGGTCCGTTCGAGATCAGTGCCGACGAGCGCAAGGGCTCGACGGTGCGCGATGCGCTGATGACCGGCCTGCTGGTGATCTATCCGGCCTTCGCCGCGCTGGCGGCGATCGTCGCCGGCCTGTTCCTGACCGGCGCCAGCGGAACCTGACTGCTGCTCATTTCGGGCGCTTGAATTTCTTCCGCTCCGCTTCGACCACCTTGCGGCAGACGCAGCCTTCGAGATGGTCGTTGACCAGGCCCATCGCCTGCATGAAGGCGTAGACGGTGGTTGGGCCGACGAAGCTCCAGCCGCGCTTTTTCAATTCCTTTGAAATCCGCACCGAAACCGCCGTCGTCGGATTGGCGCGCAGATGGGCGACGTCGACGATCTCGGGCCGTTCGTCCGGGCCTGGCTCGAATTTCCAGAACCATGCCGCCAGCGAGCCGAATTCGTCGGCCATTTCGCGGGCGCGCTTGGCGTTGTTGATGGTCGAGACGATCTTGCCGCGATGGCGGATGATGCCGGCATTGCCGACCAGGCGCTCGACATCCTTGTCGGTGAAGGCCGCAACCTTGTCGAACTCGAAATTGGCAAAAGCCTCGCGAAAGTTCTCGCGCTTGCGCAGGATGGTCAGCCAGGACAGGCCCGACTGAAACCCTTCGAGGCAGATCTTTTCGAACAGCCTGCGGTCGTCGGAAACAGGCCGTCCCCATTCATGGTCGTGATAGTGCAGATAGTCGGGCAGATTGCCGTGCCAGAAGCAGCGTGAGATGCCATCGGGGCCGGCGAGCAGGCCGGTATCTTCGTTTGCCATCACAAGAAATCCATTCGTTAATGCGTCTTTGCGCTGATTTTACCGCGGCTTTACCAGATTCCTGAACTGGCCGGTAACCACACCAAAAGGTTTACTGACAAAGCGGCATTTTACGCATTCCGATTCATGTTTCGGTTGCCGCTTCGCGCCAAGGATCGCGCAACCGGGGGCACTTTCCCCCGCGTGTCAGACGATCAAGGTGCGTTCCGATGAATATCCTTTTGCATTCCGTGCTCGGCGCCGCGGCCCTGCTTGCGGCCGGCGCCACGTCCTCTTATGCGGATGACCGCTATGCCGACCGGCCGCCGGTGATGGTGAGCCCCGACCTTTCTGCACCCTGGGTGCTGCAGCTGGGCCGCGCCCCGGGCATCGTGCGGCAGAACCGGCAGATCGCGCAGCAGCCGCGCCCGCGCTACGCGCAACCGATGCGGCCCGACCAGGTGCGCACCGCAGCCGTGCAGGCGCCTGCCAAGCGTGTGGTCATGCGGCCGCAGATCAACCCGATCTACCTGCCGCAGGAAGTCGCCTATGACGGGCCGCAGAAGCCGGGCACGATCGTCATCGATACGACGCAGAATTTCCTCTATCTGGTCGAGAAGAACGGCAAGGCGCGGCGCTATGGCGTCGGCACCGGCAAACCCGGCTTCGAATGGTCGGGCACGCACAAGATCACCAACAAGCGCGTCTGGCCGGACTGGCGTCCGCCGGCGGTGATGATCAAGCGCGAGGCCGCCAAGGGCCGCTATCTGCCGACCTATCTCGCCGGCGGCGAAGAAAACCCGCTCGGCGCGCGCGCGCTCTATCTCGGCACGACGGAATACCGCATCCACGGCACCAACCAGCCATGGACGATCGGCGGCGCGGTGTCGTCGGGCTGCATCCGCATGCGCAACGAGGACGTGGTTGACCTCTACGAGCGGGTGAACGTCGGAACGACCGTGGTGGTGATATAGTGACTGCGAATCAGCCGGTTAGGCAGCGCTGAGTCGTTTTTGGCGTGGCTGTTGCCCTCAAGCCATAGCGCGCTTTTTGGGAGACGTGCTTAGACTGCCAAAGAGTAAACGGGGGACGGGCCGTGTGGGGATGCGGCCAGTCACGAAAGGGCAGCACGGGAAACCGCGCTGCCCTTTCGCTTTTTGTGCGACAGGTCGCCCCGGAGGCAGGGCGTTTCGTTTTCGGGGCTGATTTGCCGGCCGTGCTCTGCTATTGCAGCGCACAATTCGCCGAGCCAAGATCCCCCGCTCCAAAAGGTCCCAGCCATGTCCCGCCCCGATGACAGCCGCTATCTCAAGGGTGGCCCGGTTGCCCAGCGTATCATCGCCGCCGTGCGCGAGGATGCCGCGATCGCGAGAGCCGAAGGTTTCCCGCCCAAGCTGGTGTCGATCACCGTTGGCGACACCGCGGCGGTTGACGTCTATGTGCGCAACCAGCGCGCCAAGGCGGAACTCGCCGGCATCGGCTTCGAGGAACGGCGCTTTGGGGCCGACATCAGCGCCGGTGAGTTGGAAGCAGCGATCCATGGCCTGAACGCCGATCCCAGAGTCACCGGCATCATCATCCAGCGGCCGGTGCCGGCGCATATCCCGATCAAGACGCTGCAGGCGGCGGTGCATCCGCTTAAGGACGTCGAGGGCATGCACCCGGCCTCGATCGGCAACATCGTCTACAACCAGCTCGATCTGGCGCCCTGCACGGCAGCGGCCTCGGTCGAGCTGCTCAAGGAAACCGGCCTCGACCTCAAGGGGCTCGAAGTGGTCATCGTCGGCCACTCCGAGATCGTCGGCAAGCCGATCGCCTTCCTGTTGATGAGCGAAGGCGCGACGGTGACAGTGTGCCATCACATGACGCGCTCGGTGGCGGCGCATGCGCGGCGCGCCGATGCGCTGTTCGTCGCCGTCGGCAAGCCGCGGCTGATCAAGGCCGACATGGTCAAGCCCGGTGCCGCAGTGATCGACATCGGCATCAATTCGGAGATCGGACCCGACGGGCAGAGCCGCATCGTCGGCGACGTCGACACCGACAGCGTCAGGGAGGTCGCCTCTTGGATCACGCCGGTGCCGGGCGGCGTCGGCCCGATCACCGTGGCGATCCTGCTGCGCAACACGATGGTGGCGCTCGACCGCCAGCGCGCCCTCTACAACGCGACGTACGGCGTGGCGGACAAACTCGCGGCGGAATAGACCCGCAATCGAGCAGCCGGGTACGCCGTCACTCGGCAGCGACAAGCCTTTCCTCGGAAACGCCTTCCGGCCGCGGCCCGCCATAGGCCCAGTCGAGCAGTTTTATCGTGTGCACCACCGGGAGCTTCGCAGCCGACGCGATCTGGGTGATGCAGCCGATATTGCCGGTGGCGACGATTTCGGCGCCCGTCGCCTCGATGTTCCTCACCTTGCGGTCGCGCAGCCTTGCCGAAATCTCGGATTGCAGGATGTTGTAGGTGCCGGCCGAGCCGCAGCACAGATGTCCCTCGCGCGGCTCGCGCACGACGAAGCCGGCTTTGGTGAGCAGTTCCTTCGGCTGGCGGGTGATCTTCTGGCCGTGCTGCAGCGAACAGGCGGAGTGATAGGCGACGACGGTGCCGGGCTTACGGACCGGTTTGGGCAGGTCGAGAGCGGCGAGATATTCGGTGATGTCCTTGGCCAGCGCCGAGACGCGCGCCGCCTTTTCGGCATAGGCCGGATCGAGGCGCAGCATGAAGCCGTAATCCTTGATGGTGGTGCCGCAGCCCGACGCTGTGATGATGATGGCATCGAGCCCGCCGTTCTCGATGGCGCGCGTCCAGGCGTCGACGTTCTGTCTCGCCGAAGCAAGAGCCGCCTGCTCGCGGCCCATATGATGCACCAGCGCGCCGCAACAGCCCTCCCCCTCCGGCACCACCACCTCGACACCCAGCCGCGTAAGTAGAGAGATCGTCGTGTCGTTGATGGCGGGGTCGAGCACCGACTGTGCGCAGCCGGTGAGGATGGCGACGCGACCCTTTTTTGTCCCCTGCCCGGCATGGATGCCCGGAGACGCCATCGGCGACGCCGTGGGGATCGAGACCGGAGCGAGCTTGAGCATGGCACCGAGCGGCTTCAGCGCCGGGATCTTTTCGAACAGACCGACAAAGGGTTTTCCCAGCTTCGCCAGTTTCAGCGCGGCGCGAAAGCGCGCGGGATAGGGCAGCACGAAGGCCAGCATGGCGCGGGTCAGCCGATCAAGCAGCGGGCGCCTGTAGGTCTCCTGGATATGGGCGCGGGCGTGGTCGACCAGATGCATGTAGTTGACGCCCGACGGGCAGGTGGTCATGCATGCCAGGCAGGACAGGCAGCGGTCGATATGGGTGACGATCTCCTTGTCGGCCGGACGACCGTTCTCCAGCATGTCCTTGATCAGGTAGATCCGCCCGCGCGGCGAATCCAGTTCGTTGCCCAGCGTCACATAGGTCGGGCAGGTGGCGGTGCAGAAGCCGCAATGCACGCATTTGCGCAGGATCTTCTCCGATTCCGCCACATGCGGATCGGCAAGCTGGGCAGTTGAGAAATTGGTCTGCACGCAAAAGTCCTTACCATCTGAGCATGATCTTTTCCGAAAACCGGTTCCCACTTTTCGCTGTCGCGGACCTTCGGTTCGGGATCATGCTCTATTGTCCGAGCAACCAGCTTTCCGGGTTCTTGACCGGCTCGCCGCGCTGCAACGCCTGGATGCCCAGAATGCAGCGGGCGATGAACCAGACGGCGACCGCAAACATCAGCAGGAAGCCTATCGCTACAAAGATCAACACCATCGAGATCAGCGCGTAGAGCAGGCCGATCCAGAAGGTGCGGATCAGGAATGTATAGTGGCTCTCGACGAAGCCACCGGCCTTGCCGCGATTGATGTAGGCGAGCACGATGCCGACAAGGCCGGTGATGCCGATGACGAGGCCGGCGAGATAGAGGATATAGATGACCAGGGCGTTGATCGCGCCCGGCTCCAGCCAGCGGTCGGTCTGGCGCGGTGTGTTCTGGCCTGGATTGGTGTTGCTCATGATGCTGCTCCCTCCGTTGTCGGGTTCAGAGTAGCAGAGCCTGAGCCCGGCGCCATGCGGCCGGGGTTAAGGATCGCCTTGGGGTCGAATTCGGCCTTGAGCCGCGCCGACAGGGCCGCGAGATGCGGGGCCTGCGGCTCGAACACCGGCACGGCGGCGCGATGCGATAGGGCGGCACGCACCAGCGTCGCGTGGCCGCCGCCATGCTTGCGGATCAGCCCGCGCAGCAGGCTCGCCTCGGGATCCCCCGCCTCCATGCGCAGCCAGATCAGCCCGCCCTGCCAGTCGTAGAAGGCGCTGACGCCGGCCTGCATGCGCAGCGTCAGCACCATCTGATGCGCCTGCGACGGCGCCATCGAGACGCGCCAGACCGGTTTTTCCGTGCCGTCGGCGAAGGGCACGCAATCGCGGACATCGCGCCAGATGGTCTTCGACGCCTCGCCCGCAATCTCCTGCAGCGGACCAGCCTTGCCGAGCAGCTGCTTCAGCGCGGCGATGCGGTAGGCGACCGATGGGCCGAACCCGTCGACGCGCAGGAGAGTCGCGGCTTCGCTGCCAAGGTGACCGGCGGCGACGCGCGCGGCGACGCGTTCGGGCAGATGAGCGGCACTCGACACTTCGGCGCTGGATCCGAGTGCCAACGCCATGGCGGTAGTGGCCGCATCATCGAGCAGGCCACGGATGGCGAGCGTGACCTCGGTCTCGGCCGCCGGCAGCACCTTGAAGGTGACGTCGGTGAGCACGGCAAGCGTGCCCCAGCTGCCAGCCATCAGCTTGGAGAGGTCGTAGCCGGTGACATTCTTGACCACGCGGCCGCCGGACTTGAAGGCCTCGCCGCGACCGGCAACCGCGCTGATGCCGAGGATATGATCGCGCGCCGCCCCCGCCTTCAGCCGATGCGGGCCGGAAAGGTTGGCGGCCAGCACGCCGCCGATAGTGCCCTTTCCGGGCATACCGCCGAGCAGCGGGCCGTAGTCCATCGGCTCGAAGGCCAGCTGCTGACCGTTTTGCGCCAGGAGTTGTTCGATCTCGGCGAGCGGCGTGCCGGCTCTGGCCAACAGCACCAGTTCGGCCGGCTCATAGAGCGTGACGCCGGTGAGCTTCGACAGGTCGAGCGTGTGCTCGCTCTGCTGCGGTCGGCCGATGCCGCGCTTGGAGCCATGGCCAAGGATTTCCAGCGGCGCGTCTTCCGCCGCCGCCCATTGGACGGTGGAAAGGGTTTCGGCTGCGGTGGCGGGGGTGAAGGTGGTCATCGGACGACCGCGCCATTTGCAAATGCGAAAACGCGGCGTTCCTTCGCGCCCCCCTCTGTCCTGCCGGACATCTCCCCCACATGGAGGGAGATTGGCAGCTTCTGCGCTGAGCCCATTCCTGTAACGTCGGAGATTGGCGAAAGCCGCAGTGACAGCCGATCTCTCCCCATGTGGGGGAGATGTCCGGCAGGACAGAGGGGGGCGCGAAGGAACGCCGACACGTCGACTTGAGACGCCATCACCATCAAAACCTCGGAATGTCCGGAAACGCCACCTGCCCGCGATGCACGTGCATCCGCCCCAGCTCGGCGCAGCGGCGCAGCTGCGGGAAGACCTTGCCGGGGTTGAGCAGATGGTTGGGATCGAAGGCGCATTTGACCCGCATTTGCTGGTCGAGGTCGATCTGGTTGAACATTTCCGGCATCAGGTCGCGCTTTTCGACGCCGACCCCGTGCTCGCCGGTCAGCACGCCGCCGACCTTGACGCAGAGCCGCAATATGTCGGCGCCAAAGCTTTCGGCCTTGTCGAGCTCGCCCGGCACGTTGGCATCGTAGAGGATCAGCGGGTGCAAATTGCCATCACCGGCGTGGAAGACGTTGGCGACGCCGAGCCCGTATTTTTCGGAGAGTTCGCGCATGCCGGCGAGCACGCGCGGCAGTTCCTTGCGCGGGATGGTGCCGTCCATGCAGTAATAGTCGGGCGAGATGCGGCCAACCGCCGGGAAGGCCGCCTTGCGACCGGCCCAGAAGCTCAGCCGCTCCTGCTCCGATTGCGAGATGCGGCAGGTGGTCGAGCCGTTCTTGTAGGCGATCGCCTCGACGAGACCGATCAGGTGGTCGACCTCGACACCCGGCCCGTCGAGCTCGACGATCAGCAGCGCCTCGACATCGAGCGGATAGCCGGCATGGACGAAATCTTCCGCCGCGTGGATCGCCGGGCGGTCCATCATCTCCATGCCGCCGGGGATGATGCCGGCTCCGATGATGTCGGCGACGCACTGGCCGCCCTGCTCGCTGGTCGGGAAGCCGATCAAAAGCGCCCGCGCCGTCTCCGGCTTCTTCAGGATGCGCACGGTGACCTCGGTGACCACACCGAGCAGGCCTTCTGAGCCGGTCATGACGCCGAGCAGGTCGTAGCCTTCTGAGTCCAGATGCCTGCCGCCGAGCCGCACCACTTCGCCATTCATGAGCACCATCTCGATGCCGAGCACATTGTTGGCGGTGAGGCCGTATTTCAGGCAGTGCACGCCGCCGGAATTCTCCGCGACGTTGCCGCCGATCGAGCAGGCGATCTGGGAGGATGGATCGGGGGCATAGTAAAAACCCTCCTGCTCGACGGCGGTGGTGATGCCGAGATTGGTGACACCCGGCTGGGCAACGACGGCGCGGTTCGGAAAATCGATCTCGAGGATGCGGTTGAAGCGGCTCATGACCAGGAGCACGGCGTCTTCGAGCGGCAGCGCGCCGCCGGACAGCGAGGTGCCGGAGCCGCGCGGCACGACGCGGATGTTGCGGTCGTTGCAATATTTCAGCACGCGCGAGACCTGCGCCACAGTCTCCGGCAGCACGACAACCAGCGGCAGTTGCCGGTAGGCTGTGAGGCCGTCGCTCTCGAAGGCGCGCATGGAGTTCTCGGCATCGACGACGCCCTCGCCCGGCACGATGATGCGCATGTCGGCGACGATCTCGTCGCGCCGGCGCATCGTGGCATCGTCTGGCTTCGGCATGGCCAGGCCGGACATCAGCAGGCTCCATCGCTTGACTGGTAAAAATCTTTTACCAGCTAGTGGCAGCTGTTGCAAACCCCGCTTTGGTCAAAATCGAAAGCCGGCCATGAAACGGCCTTCCGCAGCGGCAATGTGCCGCTGCGCGCCGATCACATCTGCAGCAAGGCCGGCTGGCCTATTCGCCGGGATGTTTCGCCGGTTCGGAGTGCATGCGCTGCACGCGGCGCACGCCCCACCAGACAAGCAGCACGGCAACAGGCACCGAGGCCGCGGTGACGACTTCCGGCGCAAAGGCATGGCCAAAGATCGAGGCGCCCTTGGCCAGATAGGAGATAAGGCCGACGACATAGTAGGAGACGGCGGCGACCGAAAGCCCTTCCACCGTCTGCTGCAGGCGCAGTTGCAGGCGGGCACGATTGTTCATCGACGCCAACAGGTCGCGGTTCTGTTTCTCGACTTCGACGTCGACCCAAGTGCGCAGCAAAGTCGTGGCGCGGGTGAGCTTGCGCGACAGATTGGCCTGGCGTTCCTCGACCGAACGGCAGGTGCGCATGGCGGGCGCGACGCGCCGCTGCAGGAAGCCGCCCCAGGTGTCGTAGCCAGGCACCGCCTCTTCCTCCAGCGCCTCCAGCCGCTCGACGACGATGCCGTCATAGGCGCGGCTGGCGCCGAAGCGGTAGAGGCTGGAGGCGGCATCGGCCTCGAGTTCCGCGGCAAGCTCGGTCAGGTCAGCGAGCAAGGTCTGGCTGTCGCGGGTCTCGGCGACCTTCATTTCCAGCGTGGTCTGCGCCAGCCTGTCTTCGATGCGGCGGGCACGGCCCGACAGCGTCAAGGCCAGCGGCAGGCCGAGCATGGCCAGCGTGCGGTAGGTCTCGATGTCGATCAGCCGCTGTGACAGCGCGCCGGTCCGCGCCGGCGTCAGGCCGCGATCGAGTACCAGGATGCGGGTCATGCCGTCGCCGTCCTGGCGGAAGTCGGTGATGATGGCGGCATTGCCGCGCTCGACCAGCGAATAGCACAGGCTGGTCGGGTCGAAGCCGGCGATCAGCCTCTCGCTCGCCTGCGTCCATTTGCGGATTTCCAGCCGGATGCCGGAAATGACCGTTCCCGGCGGCGAAAACCCGTTGCCGAAGGGAGAGTCCTCCTGCGCCCTACCGCTCTCGGAAAGCGGCCCTTCCCACAGATAGGTCGAGAATTCCGTGTGCCGTTCCCAGCGCAGCGTGCCCTTGCCCCATTTCATGGCATGGTGGCGGGCTTGACGGTCAGGCGCGGCGATGCCGAGGCGCCGTGACAGTTCGGAGAGCACGGCCATGTCGACGCCGGAACCGCCCTCGGTCATGAAGGCAAGCTGCACCAGCACGCGCGGCTTCTCGATCAGCGGATGCGGGCGGGCATGCACCTCGCCGAGCGCGCCCGGCCGTCCCTCATGCGCCGGGAAACCCATGACGGCGCCCTGGGCGCGCGGCTGGAATTCGAGATTGGACGTCTCGTCCGACACGGCTGGTCCCCCTGTTTTCGACCCTTCGTGCAATGGCGTCCTCTTGCGGCAATCGGCCAGGCACGTAAACAGCAAAGTTTAGCAACGGCCTATATGCGGGCGCGCCCTGATAACCGGGCAGATCGTACGAATTGGATAATTAATTTGACCAGTTGGCGACACTGGCTTTAATCTGCGCGACACCGGCAAGATTTCCCAGGCGCCCCTTTGAGCGACATTTTCTCCAGGATCGAGCATTCGCGCACCGCCGACGAGGTGGTGCAGCAGATCGAGAGCCTGATCCTCGAAGGCGTGCTGCGCACCGGCGACCGGCTGCCCGGCGAGCGCGAGCTGGCGCGCCAGTTCGAGGTGTCGCGGCCGATCCTTCGCGACGCGCTGAAATCCCTCGAGGGGCGCGGCCTGCTGACGACACGGCCGGGCGGCGGCACCCATGTCGCCGACGTCATCGGCCAGCTGTTCACCAAGCCGGTGACCGACCTGATCTCCATGCATCGCAAGGCGGTGACCGACTATCTGGAGTACCGCCGCGAGATCGAGGCCATCGCCGCCGAATATGCGGCGCGGCGCGCCACATCAGACGACCTTGCGCTGCTCGATCGCATCATGGCGCGCATGGACGAGGCGCACCGCACCGGCGACTTCGACGACGAGGCGGGAATCGACATCGAGTTCCATCATGCGGTCTGCGAATGCGCGCACAACATGATCCTCCTGCACACGCTACGCTCCTGCTACCGGCTCTTGTCGGAAGGCGTGTTCCAGAACCGGCTCTTGGTGTTCACCGTGACCGGCGCGCGCGAGGCGCTGCTTGCGCAGCACAGGGCGATCTACACCGCGATCAAGGCGGGCGATCCGGCGGCCGCCCGGCAGGCGGCGATGGACCACATCTCCTATGTCGAGCGCTCGATGCTCGAGGCCGAGCGCAGCGGCGACTGGCGGCGTGTGTCGCGGCTTCGGCTCAGGCAGCGTTCCGAAGCCGGCGACGGCGCGCCAAGACAACGAATTAGTGAACCCGCGGAAAAACCATGAGCAGCATTCTCACCATCGCCGATCTCAAGGATCTCGCGCGCCGCCGCGTGCCGAAGATGTTTTTCGACTATGCCGATTCCGGCGCCTGGACGGAGAGCACCTACCGCGCCAACGAAGAGGATTTCGGCAAGATCAAGTTCCGCCAGCGCGTGCTGGTCGACATGAGCAACCGCTCGCTGGAATCGACCATGATCGGCGAGAAGGTAGCGATGCCGGTGGCATTGGCGCCAACCGGCCTGACCGGTATGCAGCATGCCGATGGCGAGATGCTGGCGGCGCAGGCGGCGGAGGAGTTCGGCGTGCCGTTCACGCTGTCGACGATGAGCATTTGCTCGATCGAGGATGTCGCTTCGGTGACGAAGAAGCCGTTCTGGTTCCAGCTCTATGTGCTGCGCGACAAGGATTTCGTGCTGAACCTGATCGACCGGGCGAAGGCGGCGAAATGCTCCGCCCTGGTGCTGACGCTCGACCTGCAGATTCTCGGCCAGCGCCACAAGGATGTCCGCAACGGGCTTTCGGCGCCGCCCAAGATGACGCTGGCCAACATTGCCGACATCGCGATGCGCCCGCGCTGGTGGATGGGCATGGCCGGCACCAAGCGCCGGACCTTCCGCAACATCGTTGGCCACGCCAAGGGCGTCGGCGACGTCGCCTCGCTGGCATCGTGGACGACGGAGCAGTTCGACCCGCAGCTCTCGTGGAAGGACGTGGCCTGGATCAAGGAACGCTGGGGCGGCAAGCTGATTCTGAAAGGCATCCTCGACAAGGAGGACGCGCTGATGGCGGCCAAGACCGGCGCCGACGCCATCGTCGTTTCCAACCATGGCGGGCGCCAGCTCGACGGCGCGTCGTCGTCGATCAGTGTGCTGGAGGAGATCGCCGACGCGGTCGGTGACCAAATCGAGGTGCATATGGATGGCGGCATCCGCTCAGGCCAGGACGTGCTGAAGGCGCTGTGCCTCGGCGCCAAGGGCACCTATATCGGCCGCCCCTTCCTCTATGGCCTCGGCGCGATGGGCAAGGAAGGGGTCACCATGGCGCTGGAAATCATCCGCAAGGAGATGGACATAACACTGGCGCTTTGCGGCAAGCGCCTGGTGACCGACATGGGCAAGGATCAGCTTCGGCGCTAGGGGCTTGTTCACTGTTTGGCCCTAGCGTCTCCCGTGACGGTTCCGTCGTGGAGACGAACAAGCATTGACCCGGCCCGGCATCCACTTTCTCGACGCGCGCGGACCGCAAGGCATGCGGCTCTACGCGATCGGCGACGTGCATGGCCGGCTCGACCTGCTCAGCGCCATGCATCGCCGGATCGAAAGCGAGATCGAACATAAGCCAACCGACGACTGGCGCGTCATCCATCTCGGCGACTATGCCGACCGCGGACCGGACTCCAGGGGCGTCATCGATTTCCTGATCGAAGCCCGCAAACGTGATCCGCGCCACCTGATGCTGGCCGGCAATCACGACATCGGCTTCCTCGATTTTCTCGACACCCCCGACCCGGACGGGCTGTTCATGCGCTTTGGCGGGGTGCAGACGGCGCAGTCCTATGGCGTGTCGCTGACCGCCGACGCCAGCTGGTTCGGGAAGGCGGAGTCGGTGCGACGGGGACATGCGGCACTGGTCGAGGCCGTTCCGCAGAGCCATATCGACTTCCTGCAGTCGCTGGCGTTTTCAGTGACGTTCGGCGATTTCTTCTTCTGCCATGCCGGTATCAGGCCGGGCATTCCACTCGAGCAGCAGAGCCCACAGGACCTGATCTGGATCCGCGAAATCTTCCACGACCATCCCGGCCTCTACGAGAAGATCGTGGTGCATGGCCATACGCCGGTGCCGGAAGCCGAAGTGATGGCCAACCGCGTCAATGTCGACACGCTCGCCTGGCATTCAGGCAAACTCACCGCGCTCGCCATTGACGGCGCGGACAAGCGTATCCTGACGGTGACTGGCGAAGGCGAAGGGTTTTAGCGGAGGGCGGCGGTGACGCCGTAGCCGTCGACGGCCTGATGGTTGTTGGCTGCATCGGCCGAATAGATGCCGAGACCGCACAGCACGATGGCAGACAGCATGACAAAGGACAGAAGTGCTGCTTTCACGGACGTCATCTCTTGTTGAGCTCGCTGCATCTGTGCACGAGGCGGTTACCAATGCGTTGAAACGAAAAATTCGTCTCAAAGTTTCGACGATTTCGCGCTTCTAGGCCGATTCTGCATCGGCCATGTGTCGCGCGGGTCACACGAAAGGTTCATCGCGGTTGCATGGAAGATGCAGAGCGCGCCTTCTAGGCTGGCGGCCGGCCACAGACCAAGGATGAAAGGGGTTTTCCCCAGATGGATCCGGCGCCGCGTGCCAAATATGTCACGCAGCACAGCGGCTGCGCCGAGCATTGGGTGCTCAGATCGTCGCTACCCAGGCGCGGGCAATTGCAAGGCCGGCGGCATCGGCATCCGGCCCGTTGCGGGCCATTTCGCCGTCGAGCCGGTCGTGCCAGTCGGGATGCCGCTCGGCAATGAGCGAAGCGAAGGACGTGCTCCAGTCGCGCACCATCGGGCGGTCCGCCTCGAAATGGAACTGGAAGCCGTAGACGGCGCGGCCGATGCGGAACGCCTGGTTCTCGGCAATGGCGCTGCCGGCCAGCCGCACGGCATTGTCCGGCAGGACGAAGGTGTCGTCGTGCCATTCGAAGATCGGGAATTTTTCGGGAAGTGCCGCAAGCACCGGATCCGTCTTCGCCTCAGGCGTCAACGACACCCTGTGCCAGCCGAATTCGGTGGCGCCGCCGATCTGGTTCTCGCCGCCAAAGGCACGCGCCAGCAGCTGGCTGCCGAGACATATGCCGAGCACCGAGCGGTCCTTGTCGGCAAAGTCGCGCGTCAGGTCGAGCAGGCCGGGGAAATACGGGCAATTCTCGTCGTCGAGCGCGTTCTGGGCGCCGCCGAGCACCACCATCGCATCGTGCTCTGCCGCATCGTCCGGCAACGGGTCGCCTTGATACGGCCGGCGCAAGTCGATATGGGCGCCCGCCTCGACAAGAGCCGCACCAATCTGGCCAAGTCCCTCATTGTCGAAATTCTGGACGACCAGGACCCGCATCGAAAACCTGCTGACATGAAAACGATGCAACGAGCGATATCATGGCGCCAGCATTGCAGCCAAGATGCGCATTCGGGGAGTAAGCTATGCCACTGCAGAACCGGGTCGATCCGTTCGGCGCCATCCACGCCGTGCCCGAACGCGGGATGTTCACCGGCAATCGCGGCATCATCCATGACCCCGATACGAAGACGCTGCTCAAGAAACGCTGGGCCTTGCCGGCCTGGATCATCTGCGTCTGCCAATTCCGCAATGCGCGGCGCGAACCGATGGGCCGCAACCGGCCGGGTGGCAAGCTAGGCTGGACCGAACTGTTCTTCCTCGACGAGGTGACGGCGCTCGCCGCCGGGCATCGGCCCTGCTTCTTCTGCCAGCGCGAGAGGGCAAAGGATTTCGTCGAACGCTTCGGCGACGCTTTCGGTATCGCCGAGCCGCGCGCGCCTCAGGTCGACAAGCGGCTGCACAATGAGCGGCTAGCCTCGGGCGGCAAGCCGCTGTCCATCGAGTTGGAGGACCTTATCGGCCTTCCGGACGGGACGATGGTCGCGGATGGCGCCTCTGCCTATGCCCTGCGCGGCGGCAAGGGGCTTCGCTGGTCGTTCGCGGGCTATGGCGATGCGAAGGACCTCGACAAGATGGCCAGCCGAACGCTTGGCCTCGTCACGCCGGCGACCACCATTTCGGTGCTGCGGCAAGGCTATTTGCCTGTCTGGCACCCTTCCGCCGATACTTGACGGCAACCCTCGCCTCGCCCATTCCTCGGCGATGCGCGTCAATTACAAGATGCAGCGGCTGTTCGTGGCCGACGATCTCGGAGCAGACATCGAATTCGATGCCGGGCAGCAGCAAAGCCATTACCTGATGCATGTGCTGCGGCTCGGCGAAGGCGCCGAGATCCTGCTGTTCAATGGCCGCGATGGCGAGTGGTCGGCGGTCGTCGGAGCAAAGTCGAAGAAGGCGGTGCGGCTCAAGGTGCTCGCCCTGCAGCGGCCGCAGCCGCCGCTGCCCGATCTCGTCTACTGCTTCGCCCCGCTGAAGCAGGGACGGCTCGACTATCTGGTGCAGAAGGCGGTCGAGATGGGCGCCGGCATCCTGCAGCCGGTCATCACCCAGCACACGCAGGTAGCAAAGCCCTCCATTGATCGGCTGCGTGCCAATGTCGTCGAGGCGGCCGAGCAATGCGGCATACTGGCGGTGCCGGAGGTGCGGGAGGCCGAGAAATTCGAACGCCTGCTCGGCGGCTGGGACAGAGAGCGGCGGCTGATCTTCTGCGACGAGGATGCCTCGACCAACAATCCGCTGCCGGCGCTGCAAGGGTTGAGGGAAAGGAAGCTCGGGCTGCTTGTCGGGCCGGAAGGCGGCTTTTCCGATGACGAGCGCAAGATGCTGCGGGCACTGCCATTCGTCACCGCCATTCCGCTCGGGCCTCGCATCCTGCGAGCCGACACGGCGGCGGTGGCGGCACTCGCGGTGATGCAGGCGACGATTGGGGATTGGTGATCAAATCCTGTTGAGGCGTGGCTCAGGATTTTTCGCTTGATCGGCTGCTGACATTTCGTCCATTTAGCGCCGGCGGTTGTTCCGCCGCTTCCGGAGGGGCCTTTTATGGCGCGCGACACAACCGATTTCCGGCCGATCGAAGGCGTCGACGAACTTGTCGAGCACCTGGCCGAAGGCAACAAGCCACGCGACAAATGGCGCATCGGCACCGAGCACGAGAAATTCCCCTTCTATGTCGACGGCAACGCGCCGGTGCCTTATGGCGGCGAGCACGGTATCCGCGCCATCCTCGAAGGCATGCAGGAAAAGCTCGGCTGGGATCCGATCATCGATGACGGCCGTATCATTGGTCTGGTCGAACCGACCGGTCAGGGCGCGATCTCGCTGGAGCCCGGCGGCCAGTTCGAACTGTCCGGCGCGCCGCTGGAGTCGATCCACCAGACCTGCCGCGAGGGCAACGCGCATCTGGCGCAGGTGCGCGAGATCGCCGAGCCCATGGGCATCCGCTTCCTCGGCCTTGGTGGCAGCCCGAAATGGTCGCTGCCCGACACGCCGAAAATGCCGAAGTCGCGCTACGAGATCATGACGCGCTACATGCCGAAGGTCGGCTCGAAGGGCCTCGACATGATGTACCGCACCTGCACGATCCAGGTGAATCTCGACTTCGAGAGCGAAGCCGACATGCGCCGCAAGATGCAAGTGTCGCTCAAGCTGCAGCCGCTGTCGACGGCGCTGTTCGCCAACTCGCCCTTCACCGAGAGCCGGCCGAACGGATTGCAGAGCTGGCGCGGCGACATCTGGCGCGACACCGACAACCAGCGCTCGGGCCTGCTCGAATTCTGTTTCTCGCCCGACTTCGGCTTCGCCGACTATGTCGAATGGGCGCTCGACGTACCGATGTATTTCGTCATCCGCGACGGCCACTATCACGACATGACGCACGTCACCTTCCGCCAGTTCATGGCAGGCGCGGCGCGCAACGAGGTGCCCGACGGGCTGCCGACGATGGGCGACTGGGCGAACCATCTGTCGACGCTGTTCCCGGACGTCCGGCTGAAGCGCTTCCTCGAAATGCGCGGCGCCGACGGCGGACCGTGGCGACGTATCTGCGCCCTGCCTGCCTTCTGGGTCGGGCTACTCTATGACGAGGCGGCGCTCGACGCGGCCGAGGCATTGACCTCGAGCTGGACCTACAAGGAGGTCCTGGCGATGCGCAATGTGGTGCCCGAGCACGGCATTGCCGCGCCCTTCCGCAACACGACGCTGCGCGAGATCGCCCGCGACGTGCTGGTCATTTCGCGCATGGGACTGAAGAACCGCGGCAAGAAGAACCGCGACGGCTATGACGAGACCTCGTTCCTCAACACCCTCGACGAGGTCGTGGCGCGCGGCACCACCAGCGCCGAGGAAATGCTTTCGGCCTACCACACGCGCTGGGGCGGCTCGATCGAGCCGGTGTTCATGGAATACGCATATTGAGCCGGCGGGGCATGGCCCGGCCGTAAAAGCCGCTTCAATCGGCGGTGGAAACAACTAGAGCGCCGCGCGTCCTCTCGGACGCACAAAGGACGCTCTAGCACTTTGAATCTACGCATCGTGCTTTCCGAAAATCGATTCCGATTTTCGGGCCGATGCGTTAGGTTTCTCCCAAGAGGATTTCCGGAGGAGAGACCTATGCCTTCCTTGTTCGACATATTGGCGCAAGCCCAGAACGGCAACGGCATGCAGGCGCTTGCCCAGCAGTTCGGGCTTTCAATGCAGCAGACGCAGTCGGCGGTCGAGGCGCTGCTGCCGGCCTTTTCGCAAGGGCTGCGGCGCAACACCGCCGACCCCTATGGGCTCGGCGACTTCATGACGGCGATGGCCAGCGGCCAGCACGCCAAATATTTCGAGGACGCCACCAGGGCCTTCTCGCCGCAGGGTCTTGACGAAGGCAACGGCATTCTGGGGCATCTGTTCGGCTCCAAGGACCTGTCGCGCGCCGTGGCCAGCCAGGCGGCGCAGGCGACCGGCCTCAGCCAGCAGGTGCTGCAGCAGATGCTGCCGGCGATGGCTTCGATGATGATGGGCGGACTGTTCAAGCAGACCACCAACCAGATGCAAGCGGCAGGCGGTTTTGGCGGCGGCGGCAATCCGCTCGGCGAGATCATCGAGCAGATGATGCGGCAGGCTGGCGGCGGTGCGCAGGCGCCGCAGCAACGCCAGGCGCCGCAACCTCAGAGCCCGATGGACAACCCGCTCGGCAAAGTGCTGCAGGACATGTTCGGTGGCGCCGCGCAACAGCCTCAGGATCGGCAATCGCAACCGCAGCAGACTGAGAGCCCGTACGGCGACAACCCGCTGGGCAAGATGTTCGAGGAGATGCTGCGGCAAGGCGGTGGCGGCGGTTTCGGCATGCCGGGCGGCCAGCCCGCGCCACAGGCGCCGCAACCGCGCCAGGCACAGCCGCCGCAGGCCAATCCGAGCGGCAGGCCGAGGAACCCGTTCGACGATCTGTTCGGCAAGATGTTCGAGACCGGCGCCCAGCAGCGCGACGACTATCAGAAGGGCATGGAATCGATCTTCGACCAGTTCAAGCGCGGCATGGACCGGCGGTAAGGTCTCTCGCCAACCTAAGCTGCGTTGAGATTCAGGTCAGGCCAGCATCACTCGACCACCAGCACTCCTTAAAGAAAAGCCCGGTCCTTGGACGGACCGGGCAGGATGCAGGCAGGCCGGCGGGAAACCGGCAGGGAGTGGGAAGCCTGCGATAAACGTTGGTCGCGCCGAACCTCAAGTAGGTTCACCGGCAACCGAAACAGCAAGCAACCGCGATCAAGCCACCTTGCGGGCGATATCCTCGATCGTATCGGCCCGGTCGCTCACGATCGAACGCAGCTTCGCGGTCGGATCGCGGCCGAACGGCAAGTCGATGGCGACGTGCAGGTCGCCGCGCGTCAGGCCGATATCGGCAAGCTCGGCGTCCGACATCTCGCCGAGGCGATAGAAGGCGCGGCGGTTTTTCCAGGCTTGGTAGGCGTTGGCGACCGCATTGATCACACGCGTCGCAACGGCCGGACGCGTGGTGATGCGCGAGGTCTCGGTGGCGAAATCATACGTGGTCATGTCGATCTCCTTCAGATTCGAACAGACGAAGCCGGCCGATCGGCGCTGGAGCACAGCGCCGTTCCGGTCTCGATTCACATGCCTTCATGTGGACAATGCGAATTTGCCACGGCCCGATTGATTAATCCAACGAATGTTTCTAATCTTTAGCATCAACATCAATGATGGATTGACCCGATGAAAGCGCCGCTCGATCTCGATCAGTTGCAGACCTTCATCTCGATTGCCGACACCGGCAGCTTCACCCGCGCGGCGGAAGAAGTGCATCGGACCCAGTCGGCGGTGTCCATGCAGATGCGCCGGCTGGAGGAGCGGATCGGCAAGCCGCTGTTCGAGAAGGACGGGCGCACCAACAAACTGACGGAGGAAGGCGACAAGCTGCTCTCCTACGCGCGGCGGCTGCTTTATCTGAACCGCGAAACATTGGCCGCCTTCGACGACCGGCGGCTCGAAGGCACCATCCGCATCGGCACGCCGGACGACTATGCCGACCGCTTCCTGCCCGAGATCATGGCGCGCTTCACGCGCTCCAACCCGCGCGTCGAACTGACCGTCATCTGCGAACCAACGCCGGGCCTGGTCGAGCATATCAAGCGCGGCAATCTCGATCTGGCGCTGGTGACGCACAATGACACGCGTGGCCAATCGGAAGTGGTGCGGCGCGAGCCGCTTTTGTGGGTCACGTCGGCCAACCACGCGACGCATGAGCAGGAGATCCTGCCGATGGCATTCGGCCGGCCGAATTGCATCTGGCGGCGCGCCGCCGTCGATGTGCTCGACCGGCAGGCCCGCGAATACCGCATCCTGTTCACCAGCTTCTCGGCCACCGTCATCACCGCCGCGGTGCTGTCGGGGCTGGCGATTTCGGTGCTGCCGGAATGCGCGCTGAGGCCGGGCATGCGCGTGCTCGGCGAAGCCGATGGCTTCGGCACCCTGCCCGACTGCCGGATTGGCATCATGCGCGGCCAGACCTCGCAGCCGGAAATCGTCGATGCGCTTGCCCGCCACATCTCGGAAAGCCTCGACAACATTTCCGTGCCGCTCGGCGAAGAGACGGGAAGCTTCGATTTCGCGGCGCTTGCCTTCACCAAGATCAAGCGGACCAAGCCCAACCAGATCCTGCCAGGCTGGTAGGTGGTTTCAAGCGCGTGCGGCAGCCGGCCTGTCGTCTTCCTCTGAGGGCAGGCCCGAAAGGGCGAGCAACTGGGCCGGCTCCAGCGGCGGCGAGAGTAGAAAGCCTTGCAGTTGCCGGCAGCCCATGGCGACCAGCAGCGTCTTTTGCGCCTCGGTCTCGACGCCCTCGGCGGTGACCTCGACGTCAAGCGCGATGGCGAGATCGATCAGCGCCTTGACTATCGCCGCGGAATTCCCATCGCCGTCGAGGAGCCGCACGAAGGAGCGGTCGATCTTGAGCTTGTCGATGGCATGACGGCGCAGGTAGCCGAGCGAAGAATAGCCGGTGCCGAAATCGTCGAGCACGATGCCGACGCCCGACTGCCGCAAGGCAGCAAGGGTCGCCCTCGACGTGTCGCTGTTCTCCAAAAGCACGCTTTCGGTGATCTCGAGTTGCAGGCGCGTCGGCGCCAAGCCGGTTTCGGCGAGGATCGACGCAACCTGTTCGGGAAAGCCGGCGTCGCGCAATTGCAGCGGCGACACGTTGACGGCGAGCCATGGCAGTTCGGTGCGCACGGCAAAGCGGCAGGCTTCGAGCAGCACCCATGCGCCGAGCTGGCCGATCATGCCGCGTTCTTCGGCGATGGCGATGAATTGCGCGGCCGGCAATGCGCCGTGGACCTCATGCCCCCAGCGGATCAGCGCTTCCGCGCCGAGGATGGCCTTGCCGTTGGTCGCGAAGACCGGCTGGTAGGCCAGCTTGATGCCGGTTCCGCCATTCAGCGCCTTGCGAAGCTCGCTCTCGACCTTGCGCTTGCGCAGCAGGAGGTCGTCCATGTCGCCGGCAAACACCTGATGCCGGCCGCGGCCGTTCTTCTTGGCTTCGTAAAGCGCGATGTCGGCCTTGCGCAGCAGATCGTCGGCATCGGCATCGGCACCCGACGAGAGCGAAATGCCGATGCTAGCGCTGACGAAGACCTGGTCGTCCATCAGCTTGAACGGCTCCTGCAGTTTCTGCTGCAGCCGCTCGGCGATGTCCTCGGCAGCCCTGATATCGCGGATGTCGATGAGGATCAGGGCGAACTCGTCACCGCCCAGCCGCGCCACGGTGTCGACTTCACGGACCGTGTGCTGAAGCCTGGCCGCGGTCTGGCGTACGAGTTCGTCGCCCGCCGGATGACCGAGCGTATCGTTGATGTGCTTGAACCGGTCGAGATCGATATAGAGCAGCGCCACCCTTCCCATGTCATGACCGGTCGTGAGCAGGGCGCGCCGCAGCCGGTCCTCGAACAGGGCCCGGTTGGGCAGGCCTGTAAGCGTATCGTGGAAGGCGAGGTACTGTGCCTCATCCTGGCTGGTCTGCAGCGCAGACGAGGCGCGGCGCAAGCGGCGCAGCAGAAATGCCAGCACGCTTGCCGCGAGCAGCAGCCCAACGATCAAAGCGGGAGCCGTCTTGCGCACCAGCGTCAGACCGGGGCGCTCCTGGTCCCAGCCGATATAACCAAGGATGACACCCCGCGAATCCACCAGAGGAATGGTTGCCGAGGCGGCCGGCTGCGACAGGGGCAACAGATGGGCGCTGGCCAGCAGGTACTTTTCGGCAATCCTGCCGATGACCGCGTCGTTGATGAATTCCACCGACACGTGCAGATACTCGCTGCCCGGCTCTTGGGTGAGCCGGTCCGTGCTCGGCACCAGCGGCATGACGCTGAGGATGGCGGGCTTGCCCCCAAGCGACACAAGGTCTTCGACGGCCAGCTTGACCGGCCCGTCGGACGTATCGTCCTTCGGCGGCTGGGCGATCATCGCGCGCAGCTTTTCGATGGTGGGCTGGATGGCGGGCTCGTCCTCGCTATAGACGGACGGGGCGAGCACCTTGCCCTCCCGCATGACATGGACGGGACGGTTGGCGGCATCGAGTAGGTAGACCCGATCGTGACCGTAGTAGGAATACATCCAGACACTGAGATTCTCTTCTATCCAGCTCTGGTTGCCGGCCTTGGTGTTGATCACGGAATCGTCCCAGATGGTAACGCTTTCCTGTTCGCGCACGACCGCCGCGATCTGATCCTTCAGCCCATTGGCGAAGAAGATCTTCTGCCGTTCGAGCGAGACATGATCGGCTTGGGCGGTGGCGTAGATGCCAAAGCCGACGACCATCGCCAGCGCAAAGGCGGCGAGCATCAGCACGGTCAGCGTGACCTGGTGCGTCAATGGGCTGCTGTTCGGGCGTGCGCTCATGCGTCCCTGGCCGTTTCAGTGGCCTCCAGTCAAAGCAAATTGGCCTTAAGATCGCGTTATAATATTAGCGAGGATTGATGCCCTGCCTTGACGCAGGCCAACAACCGCTCCCCAATCGAGCCATGAGCGACGCATCCGAATCACGCACCAACGCCACCGAGTACACGGTGAGCGAAATCTCAGGCGCGCTGAAGCGTACGGTCGAGGACGTCTTCGGCAATGTGCGGGTGCGCGGCGAGATATCGGGCTATCGCGGTCCGCACTCTTCCGGCCATGCCTATTTCGCGCTGAAAGACGACCGCGCCCGGCTCGACGCGGTGGTGTGGAAGGGCACAATGAGCCGGCTGAAATTCCGTCCCGAGGAAGGGATGGAGGTGATAGCCACCGGCAAGCTGACCACCTATCCCGGCAAGTCCAACTACCAGATCGTCATCGACAATCTCGAGCCCGCCGGCGCCGGCGCGCTGATGGCATTGCTGGAAGAACGCAAGCGCCGGCTGCAGGCCGAAGGCCTGTTCGATGCCAGCCGCAAACGGCGGCTGCCGTTCATGCCGCGCACCATCGGCGTCGTCACCTCGCCGACGGGATCGGTGATCCGCGACATCATCCACCGGATCAAGGACCGCTTTCCGCTGCATGTGCTGGTCTGGCCGGTCAGGGTGCAGGGCGAGACGGCCGGCGCGGAAGTGACCGCCGCCGTCAACGGTTTCAACGCGCTGGCATGGGATGGCACGATTGCGCAGCCTGACCTGTTGATCGTGGCGCGCGGCGGCGGCAGCCTCGAGGACCTCTGGGGCTTCAACGACGAGGGCCTGGCGCGGGCCGTTGCCGCCTCGCGCATTCCGGTGATTTCCGCCGTCGGCCACGAGACGGACTGGACGCTGATCGATCTCGCCGCGGATGTGCGGGCGCCGACTCCGACGGGCGCCGCCGAGATCGCCGTGCCGGTCAAGGCCGATCTCGAGGCGACGCTTGCCAGCCTCGGCGCGCGGCTCAAGGCGGCGGCCTCGCGCAATTTCGAGCGCAAGCGCCATGCGGTGCGTGCGGCGGCGCGGGCGCTCCCCTCGCCCGACCAGCTTTTGGCGCTACCGCGCCGGCGCTTCGACGAGGCGACGAGCCGGCTTGGCCGGGCGCTGTCGGTCAGCATCGAGCGCAAGCGCGCGAGGCTCGCCGGGCAGCGGCTGACGCCGGCCACGTTGTCCCGACGCATGAACGAGGCCCGCACGCTGACCGGCCGCGACCTTGCCCGCGCGCAAGCGGCGTTCTTCGCCATCGTGCGCGAACGCAGAGCGCGCTTTGCGCGGACAGTGACGAGGCTGTCGCCGGCGCCGATCGCCAGGCGGCAGAAATTGCAGGTGGATGCGCTCGCCGGACTGGCGCGGCGGCAGGATCAGGCGGTTGCCAGACAGTTGGACCGCCTCCGTGGAAAATTGACACAAGCCGATCGGCTGCTGGCGACGCTGTCGCACAAGGCGGTGCTGGCGCGCGGCTTCGCGCTGGTCAAGGGCGCCGACGGCGCGGTGATAAAGCTGGCAGCGGAGGTGGCGCCGGGGGCAGCGCTCTCACTGGAATTTGCCGACGGCAACGCGGATGCGATCGCGACCAGCGGCACGGCGCGGCCGAAGACAATCGACAAGCCGGCCGCCAAATCCGCCGCTGCCAAACCGAAGGAACCGGGCAATCAGGGATCGCTTTTTTAGAGGACGGCATGACCGGATACGATCCGCATCTTCGGACGCCATCAGGCAAGCCGCGCGCCCGCGCCTTCGGCATCCCGTTCGATGGGGCGCCGGGCACCTTCAACGCCATCACCGACGTATCAGGCGTTTCGGTTGGCTACGCGACGCTGATCTCAGGCGACGGGCCGCTTAGAATCGGCACGGGGCCAGTGCGCACGGGGGTGACCGCAATCCTGCCGCGGCCGCTCGGCGAACTCGCCACACCGGTGTTCGCCGGCGTCTTCAGCCAGAACGGCAATGGCGAACTGACGGGGTCGCACATCATCGAGGAAACCGGCGCTTTCAACCTGCCTGTAACCATCACCAACACCCATTCCTGCGGTGTTACGCGCGACGGCACGCTGCGCTGGATGAGCCAAGTGCTGCCGGCGGCACTCGACAGCGGCTGGGGCCTGCCGGTGGCGGCCGAGACCTATGACGGCTTCCTCAACGACATCAACGGCCATCATCTGTGCTTCGAACATGTCGAAGTCGCGCTCGATGCCGCTGCCGGCGGGGCGATCGAGGAAGGCAGCGTCGGCGGTGGCACCGGCATGATCTCATTCGGCTTCAAGGCCGGGTCCGGCACGGCGTCGCGTGTCGTCGCATGGTAGGACAGCCGCTACACGGTCGGCGTGTTCGTGCAGGCGAATTTCGGCAAGCGGCGCAATTTCACCCTTCGCGGCCTGCGGGCCGGGCTCGATCTCGCGGACCCGGCGATCCGCGAAGGCACGCCGCGCACTGAGAAGGGTTCGATCATCGCCCTCGTCGCCACCGACGCGCCGTTCCTGCCGCATCAGATGAAGCGGCTGGCGCGGCGGGTGCCGCTGCTTCGGTTACCACAGCTCGGGCGACATTTTTCTCGCCTTCTCGACCGCCAATCCGGAGGCCGCGCTGGCGCCGTCAGGCCGGATCGCGCGCGCCGATTTCATACCGGACGTCGATATCGACCCATTCTTCGACGCGGTGGTGCAGGGGGTGGAGGAAGCGATCCTCAATGCGCTGGTCGCCAATGAGGATATGACCGGCCACGACGGAAATTTCGTGCCGGCGCTCCCGAAGGCCTGGCTTCAGGCCAAATTCCCAAAGGGATAGGCGCCCGCAAATGGGTGCCTTGCCCGCCCTGCGGCCGGGCGGCTCGTCAGGGTTTGTTCGAATTCGCTTCGCGCTCTTCGGCCTCGGCCGCCTCTTCGAGACGCGACGCAATCAGTTCCTGGATGTCGCCGACCTCTTCCTGGATATCCTCCAGGGGTATGCCGGCCTCAGCAGCCTTGGCCGCACATTCCCTGGCAAGGGTCTCGGCCTGCTTGTCGATCTCTGCCGGCACGGGCTGGCAATGGACCTTCTCGCCAATCCACCCCTGCAAAAACTCGATCGCATGTTCACTCATACTGCTGCTTCCCTAGCGGCTATGCCGGTTGGTAATCATAAACGTCCGCATCTCGCAAAGGATGCATGTTCCCATTCCAACCGAGTCGGCCCCGCCCGGCAAGCCGGTCGTGCCCAAGGTCCACAGAGGCGAAGAAGGAAGGTTCAAGGAGCACGTTCTGACTGTTGAGGGTAATGGTACCGTTGGCTGGGATCGCTTGCGACCCTACGTGATTGTTTCTATTTGCTTTTTCCCGGTTTCAACAACCGATTTATATCACAATAGCATCACAATACGTAGCACATTTACTGCTGCTCCGCGGGCGCAACCATAGGCACGCCGTCGAAGCTACCGCCATATAGTGACATCCTCTTGCAATGTCGACTCTACGCCCCATCCTGCTTCTTTCCGCCGCGTCGGGCTGAACGCCCTCTTATCCAAAAATGAAATTGGTAGGCCCGGAGGATGCCCTATGGATATTGATTTCACTAGGTTTTTCGTGGGCCAGAATCAGAAGGCTTCCCGCATTGTTCCGTATGGTCCCGCAACCGCCTTAAAGCCGAAGGGGAACCCTCGCCCCTTCGGGCCATGAAATCATTAGCACCCCGTAATGTCCTGTACGCACTTGCCCCATGAATGCCGCGGCCGCGGAATGATACTGCGTCAAGAAACGCCGCTGTGATAGGCGACGATCCAGGTTCAGAGGCGCGCCAACCCAAGCCGATCTTGATCAACAGGCGCTAGCGCCGCCTGTCAGACCTTTTCGTGAAACAGCACAAAGACAACGGCGGCGCCCAGCACAATCAAAGCCAGCCCAAACCACGTCACGGCATAGACCAAATGGTTGTTGTGGAATGCGATCACTGTCAGACCGCCCACAGGCCATCCGCCCGGATTGGGTGTGGCGTCGGCATCAATGAAGTAGGGGGCGGCCTGAGGGATGCCCAGTGCTGCGGCGATCGCCTTGACATCTTGCGAATACCATCGGTTGGCTGCCGCATCGTTGGCACGCAGGAAGCCGCCCTTTGGCTCAGTCATACGCAGCAGGCCGTGAACCACGGTGCGATCGCCTGACGGTCGGGCTCGCTGACGCGTTGCCGGATCACGCTTGTCCGGCGGCACGAAACCCCTGTTCACCAACACGGTGAAGCCATCATCCGTCCGGAACGGCGCCATCACCCAGAAGCCGCCGCCGAGGTCGGTCACCGCCTGAACCAGCGTTTCTCGGCCATCGACGAACCTGCCCGAGACGGCAAGCTGGCGATACTCGTCATCCCCGGCGTTGATCGCCGGCCAGGCCGAAGGCCACGGGGCGGCCACGGGTGCTGCCTTGAGACGCTGGTCGACACGGTTGATCAGGTCGAGCTTCCAGACCCGGCGCTCCAGCTGCCAGATCCCAAGCGCTGAAAACCCGGCCACGCCGATGGCGAAGCAAAGCGACAGCAGTGCCCATTTCGAACGCGGTGCGCGCCGGCCCTCGCCGGGACCGGAATGCGGCCGCGTCTGCGCCTCTTCGTGCAAAGCCGGCTACGCTCTCAGGGCATCTGGCTCATGTCGTGGCCAGGCATCATGTTGATGTTCAAATGGTACATGACCCAGAGCGAGCCGGTCAGCGCGATGACCACCAGAATGAGGGTGAAGATCAGCGCCATCATGGTCCAACCGCTCTCCGAGCGGGTGTTCATATGCAGGAAGAACACCATGTGGACGACGATCTGCACCACGGCAAAAGCCATGATGGCGATCGCCGACGCCATTTGATTGCCCAGTGCGTTGCTCATGACCAGCCAGAAGGGGATAGCGGTCAGCACGACCGACAGGGCAAAGCCTGTCAGATAGCCGCGCAGCGTGCCATGATCGATGCCGTGATCCGCATGCCCGTGTTCCTTGGTGTCGGCGTGGTGTCCGGCGCTCATCGCAACATTCCCATCAGATAGACGAAGGTGAAGACGCCGATCCAGATGACGTCGAGGAAGTGCCAGAACATGCTCAGGCACATCAGCCGCCGTTGGTTCGCAGCGATGAGCCCGTGCCTGGAAACCTGGACCATCAGCACCACCAGCCAGACCAGGCCGAAGGTAACGTGCAGGCCGTGCGTCCCGACCAGCGTGAAGAACGACGACAGGAAGCCGCTGCGCTGCGGCGTCGCGCCTTCATGGATCAGATGCGCGAATTCGTAGAGCTCGATGCCGAGAAACGCGAGGCCGAACAGGCCGGTGACAGCCAGCCAGGCCTGCATGGACCCGACGCGCCCTTTCACCATCTCAAGCATGGCGAAGCCATAGGTGATGGAAGACAGGAGCAGCATGGTGGTGTTGAGCGCCACGAGCGTCAGGTCGAATAGGTCCTTGGGCGCCGGCCCGGCCGCGTAGTTGCCGCCGAGAACGCCGTAGACCGCGAACAGCATCGCGAAGATGAGGCAGTCGCTCATCAGATAGATCCAGAAGCCGAGCATGGTGCTGCTGCCGCTCTCGGCATGCCCGTGGTCGTCTTCCAGGTGGAAGTTCGTGTCGTCGCTCACATCATGCGCAAGGTCCATCGTGTTCACCCCGCCAGCGTGTTGGCCGCGAGCAGCCGCGTCCGCTCGTCCTCGACGCGCGTGACGTCGCCGGACGCAATGTGCAAGTCGCGGTCGTAGTTGAAGGTGTGCGCTATGGCGTAGCCGATCAGGGCAACGAAGCTGACGATCGCCAGCCACCAGATGTACCAGATGAGCGCCACGGCAAGCACCACACTCAACCCCGCCAGGATGACGCCGGCGCCGGTGTTTCGCGGCATGTGAATGTCGCGGAAGCCCGTCAGGGGACGCTGGTAGCCGCGCTTCTTCATGTCCGCCCAGGCGTCGCCGTCATGGATCACGGGCGTGAAGGCGAAATTATACGCCGGCGGCGGCGATGAGGTTGCCCATTCGAGCGTGCGCCCGTCCCACGGATCGCCGGTGTCATCGCGCAGTTGCTCGCGCCGCCGCACGCTGACGAATATCTGGATCAGGAAGGACACGATGCCGAGCAGGATCAGGAAGGCGCCGAATGCGGCGATGATGAACCAGATCTGCAGCGACGGATCGTCGAAGACACGCAGCCGACGCGTCACGCCCATCAGCCCGAGAACGTAGAGCGGCATGAAGGCGAACCAGAAGCCGACGACCCAGAACCAGAACGACATCTTCCCCCAGAACGGATCCAGCCGGAAACCGAACGCCTTGGGGAACCAGTAGCTGATGCCGGCGAATAGGCCGAACAGCACGCCGCCGATGATGACGTTATGGAAATGCGCGACCAGGAACAGGCTGTTGTGGAGCACGAAGTCGGCCGGCGGCACCGCCAGCAGCACCCCGGTCATGCCGCCGACTGTGAAGGTCAGCATGAAGGCCACCGTCCACATCATCGGCAGCTCGAAGCGGATACGGCCGCGGTACATGGTGAACAGCCAGTTGAATATCTTGGCGCCCGTCGGGATCGAGATGATCATCGTGGTGATGCCGAAGAACGAGTTGACGCTCGCGCCCGACCCCATGGTGAAGAAATGATGCAGCCAGACGAGATAGGACAGGATGGTGATGACGATGGTCGCATAGACCATCGAGGTGTAGCCGAAGAGGCGCTTGCCGCAGAAGGTCGAGGTCACTTCGGAGAATATGCCGAATGCCGGCAGGATGAGGATGTAGACCTCCGGGTGGCCCCAGATCCAGATCAGGTTCACGTACATCATCGGGTTGCCGCCGAAATCGTTCGTGAAGAAGTTGGTGCCGACATAGCGGTCGAGGGAGAGCAGCGCCAGCACCGCCGTCAGCACCGGAAAGGCGGCGACGATGAGCACGTTGGTGCACAGCGCGGTCCAGGTGAAGATCGGCATCCGCATCATGGTCATGCCGGGAGCGCGCATCTTGACGATGGTGCAGACGAGATTGACGCCCGATAGCAGCGTTCCCACACCAGCCACCTGCAGCGCCCATATATAGTAGTCGACGCCGACATCCGGGCTGTAGCCGATGCCCGAAAGCGGCGGGTAGGCCAGCCAGCCTGTGCGCGCGAACTCGCCGACGAACAGCGACATCATGACGATGACCGCGCCGCCGGCGGTCATCCAGAAGCTGAAATTGTTGAGGAAAGGGAATGACACGTCGCGCGCGCCGATCTGCAGCGGGACGACGAAATTCATCAGACCGGTGACGAGCGGCATCGCCACAAAGAAGATCATGATCACGCCATGCGCGGTGAAGATTTGGTCGTAGTGATGGGAATTGAGGTAGCCCTCGGAGCCGCCGAAGGCCATCGCCTGCTGAAGCCGCATCATGATGGCGTCGCTGAAGCCGCGCAGCAGCATGACGATACCGAGCACCATGTACATGACGCCGATGCGCTTGTGGTCGACACTGGTGAACCATTCACGCCACAGATAGCCCCAGAGCCGGAAAAAGCTCAGCGCGCCGACAAGGGTGATGCCGCCCAGCGCGACGACAACGAAGGTTGCCACGACGATGGGCTCATGGAGCGGAAGCGACTCGAGAGTCAGGCGGCCGAAGATCGCCTTGAGAAGTGCGGGATTGTCGAACATGTCTTGCGTGGCGCCTCAGGAGTTGAATGGCGACCGAAATGCGCCCGTTGCGGAGCGTGATGGCAGTCGGATCGACATGGGGGTTGGCCGTTGCAGACCTGCGCCGAGGATTGGCGTGAAGGTTGTCGGCAAGGCGGGTTGCGCCGCGTTCGTGGCTGCCGCCAGCGCTTGCTCTGTCGTGCATATGCTGGCGACATAGGATGGTGCGGGGCCGAAGACCGTGCCGCGCCGAGTGAACTTGTCGTACAGCAGCGGAACGGTGTTGTAGATGCCGGCCAGGCCAAGGCCGCCCTTGGCGTCGATCTGCGTCATCTCACTCATGCACATCTTGCCGGGCTCGACGCACATGTTGAGGATCGCCTTGTACAGGTCTGACTGGACGGAGGCGTAGCGGCGTGCCGGCTCGTTCTCGCTGGGCCGCTCGAGCTCCAGATAGCTGCTTCGGTCGAGCTTGCCGCCGCCGTCTTTCGCCTTCGCAACCCATGCCTGGAAGTCAGCGTCGTTCAGCCCGTGGAACGCGAAGCGCATCCCGGAAAAGCCGGCGCCACTGTAGTTGGCGGAGAAACCCTCATAGTCGCCGGATTTGTTTATGACGGCGTGCAGCTTCGTTTCCATGCCCGGCATCGCATAGATCTGTCCGGCGAGAGCGGGGACGTAGAAGGAGTTCATCACCGATGCTGAGGTGATGCGGAAGGTGATCGGTCGATCGACCGGTGCGGCGAGTTCATTGATCGTGGCGACGCCGTATTCCGGGTAGATGAACAGCCATTTCCAGTCGAGGGCGACGACCTCGACCTCAAGCGGACGCGCGCCCAGCGTGAGCGACTGGCCGGCAGCGACACGGCCGATCGGCCGATACGGGTCCAGAAGATGCGTACCCATCCAGGTTACCGCGCCAAGACAGATGATGATCAGCAGCGGCACTGCCCATATGACGAGTTCGAGATGGGTCGAATGGTCCCAGTCCGGCTCATAGCGCGCCTCGCGGTTCGACTGGCGATAGCGCCAGGCGAAGAATATGGTGAGCGCCATCACCGGTATGATGACGATCAGCATCAATGCCGTAGATACCACCAACAGGTCGCGCTGCTGCGCGGCCACGTCGCCAGACGGGTTCATGACCACCATGCTGCAGGAACCGAGCGATGCCAGCAGGGGCAGCAGGACGAGGGTGCGAAGACGGCTCAATGGATGACCTGTCGGTTGTTCCCCCAAGTGCTAGCTGCACTGCCGCAATGAAGGCATTGGACAATTTGTCCAATGCCGCAATCATGCGCCAACCGGCATCAAGGCATCTGGCCCGCGCACATGGCACGCGATCGCATCTGAATGTGGTGCCAGACGCGTCTCCCGGGCAACGGAGAACGCTGTGAGTCCAACTTCGAAGATCGAGGCCGACGCGAGACGCATCACCGCGCGCCATCATGAGGTGAACCCCGGCGAAATTGCGGTCGGCGTCATCATCGGACGGACATCGGAGTTCTTCGATTTCTTCGTCTATGCGATCGCTTCCGTCATCGTCTTTCCAAAACTCGTGTTTCCCTACCTGGATCCGCTAACGGGCACGCTTTACTCGTTTGCCATCTTCGCGCTCGCCTTCATCGCGCGGCCGTTCGGCACGACCATCTTCACGGCAGTCGACCGGGCCTATGGACGCAGCGCCAAACTGACCATCGCTCTGTTCCTGCTGGGCACCTCGACGGTGGCAATCGCCTTTCTTCCGGGCCATGAGCAGATCGGCTCGGCTTCGGCCTGGCTGCTGGCGCTGTTCCGCATCGGCCAAGGGCTGGCGCTTGGCGGCACCTGGGACGGGCTTGCCTCTCTGCTGGCGCTGAACGCACCGGGAAATCGTCGCGGCTGGTACGCGATGATCCCGCAGCTCGGCGCTCCGCTCGGACTGATCGTCGCAAGCGCGCTGTTTGCATTCTTCGTTGGCAATCTGTCGGCGGAAGACTTTTTCAGCTGGGGCTGGCGCTACCCGTTCTTCGTCGCTTTCGCCATAAATGTCGTCGCCCTGTTCGCGCGATTGCGGATCGTCGTGACGCCCGAATACACCAGGCTGTTCGAGAGCCGCGAACTGCAGCCGACCTCGGTGACCGAGACGCTGCGCGCGGAAGGCCGCACCGTCGTGCTCGGCGCCTTCGCGCCGCTGGCTAGCTTTGCCCTGTTCCACATGGTCACGGTATTCCCGCTGTCCTGGATATTCCTGTTCACGCGCGAAGGGCCGGCACGGTTCCTGGTCATCGAGACGATCGGAGCCGTCTTCGGTCTTGCGGCAATCGTGATCTCCGGCTTCGTCGCCGACCGGGTTGGACGCTGGCCCCTGCTGGGCGGATCGGCCATTGCCATCGCTGCGTTCAGCGGCTTTGCCCCGCAGCTTCTCGACGGTGGCTTCGTGGGAGAGTCCGTCTTCATGGTGCTGGGCTTCATCCTGCTTGGCCTGTCGTTTGGTCAGTCTTCCGGCGCGGTGGCATCGAACTTTTCCAGGACCTACCGTTATACCGGCGCGGCGCTGACCTCCGATCTCGCCTGGCTATTCGGCGCCGGCTTCGCGCCCATCGTCGCCCTGTTCCTCTCAAGCCATTTCGGACTGATCTCATCGGGCGCCTATTTGCTCTCAGGGGCAGCCTGTACCCTGCTGGCCCTCAGGCTGAGCCAGCGTCTGGACCGGACCGCTGCTTGAGTCGGAGGGTTCCAAGACTTTGCGCTGTCTCGCCCTGCTCGATCAAAGGCGGATCGGAAGCTTGGAGTTATCCCGACAAGCATATCGACCGATTGGCCATTAGATTGGAGTCGGCTACCGGAACGGACCTGCATGACCCTGCATGATAAAACCAACAAGCAGAATTTCCTGCTTCTGATTCAATTGCGCTGGATTGCGGTCGGCGGTCAGGTCGTGACGATTCTCTTCGTTCGCTACGGGCTCGGCATTGGCCTGCCGCTAACCCCTATGGCGGTGGTGATCCTGCTATTGACCGCGCTCAACATCGCCAGCCTGCTTCGGCACAGCAGCCAGGACGCCATCACCAACATGGAGCTCTTTCTCGGACTCTTGCTCGATGTCGCCGCATTGACTGTTCAGCTGTATTTGAGCGGCGGCGCGTCCAACCCATTCATTTCCCTCTATTTGCTCCAGGTCATTCTGGGCGCTGTGCTGCTCGAGACCTGGTCGGTATGGGCGCTGGTTCTGATCACCAGCGCGTGCTTCGTCGCGCTGACCAGCTTCTACCGGGAGATCAGCCTGCCGCATGCGCACGGTACCGGGCTGTTCAGCCTGCACATCCAGGGCATGTTCATCTGCTTCGTCCTGGCGGCCACGCTTCTGGTGCTCTTCATCACCAGGGTCCAGCACAACCTTCGCACCCGCGACGCGCATCTGGCCGATTTGCGCCAACAATCGGCGGAGGAGGATCATATCGTCAGGATGGGCCTTCTCGCCTCGGGCGCCGCGCATGAACTCGGCACGCCGCTCGCCACGCTTTCCGTCATCCTCAACGATTGGCAGCGCATGCCGACCCTCAAGGCCGATCCGGAGCTGACGCAGGAAATCCGTGAGATGCAGGGCCAACTGGATCGCTGCAAGAAGATCGTTTCGGGAATCCTGATGTCGTCGGGTGAACTGCGTGGCGAAGGAACCGTTCGCACCTCCGTGGATGCCTTCCTGGCGGAGCTGGTGGCCGAGTGGAGGTCGACGCGGCAGCCGCAAGGCTTCGAATACACGAACAGTTTCGGGTCCAACCAACAGATCGTGTCCGACCCGGCGCTCAAGCAGGTGATCTTCAATGTCCTGGACAATGCACTCGAAGCGTCGCCTCATTGGGTCGGGCTGAACGTCAGCCGTCACGAGGACAGTCTTGTCGCCGAAGTTGTCGACACAGGCCCGGGATTTGAAAAAGCCATGCTTGCGGAATTCGGCAAGCCTTATAGTTCGACCAAGAATCGGCCCGGCAGTGGGCTTGGCCTGTTTCTTGTCGTCAACGTCATCCGCAAGCTGGGGGGCAGCGTCGCCGTCAGGAACAGATCGGAGGGGGGAGCTTCGGTCACGTTGCATCTGCCGCTGGCTGCTCTGTCCCCAGGAGGCCACAATGCCGACTAGACGCGCGCTGTTGATCGTCGAGGACGACATCGCCTTTGCAAACGCGCTGCGCCGGTCTTTCGAACGGCGCGACTACGATACGCATATCTGCCAGAGTGTCGACGGTGTGCTGGCGCTCATCGGCACGGTTGTGTTTCGATATGCTGTCGTGGATCTCAAGCTTGCCGGCGGCTCCGGCCTCGAATGCGTCAAGGCGTTGCATGAACACGACCCGGAGATGAGGATCGTAGTCCTGACGGGTTTCGCCAGCATCGCCACGGCTGTCGAGGCGATAAAGCTCGGCGCCTGCCAGTATCTCGCGAAGCCCGCCAATACGGACGACATAGAGGCTGCTTTCGGCAAGGTCGACGGGGACGCATCAGTCCCGCTCACCGAACGGCACACCTCCATAAAGAACCTCGAATGGGAGCGCATCCACGAGACCCTTGTCGACACCGACTTCAACATTTCGGAGACGGCGCGGCGCCTCGGCATGCATCGACGAACGCTAGCGCGGAAGCTAGAAAAGAGACGCGTGACGTGAAAGAGCGAAATTAGGAAACACCAACGGCCGCGCGCTTCGGAAAAAATACCGTCAGTCCGCAACGCCCGATCTCTACGCCGGCACATGGCCAGCAGCGGTCTCGTGCCGCGATCCGTCTGAT
Organism: Mesorhizobium sp. IMUNJ 23033; assembly: GCF_044778005.1. NCBI lineage: Bacteria > Pseudomonadati > Pseudomonadota > Alphaproteobacteria > Hyphomicrobiales > Phyllobacteriaceae > Mesorhizobium > Mesorhizobium sp. IMUNJ 23033. Next base: position 95,262 of record NZ_JBJACT010000020.1, on the reverse strand, counting down.
TTTGGTCATCTTCGTGCTCGCCCTCGCCGGCCGGCAGGCGATTGTGCGGCGCTCGGCTGCCGATCCAGCCGGCAACGACGATGCCACCGCCTCAACGGCAGGGCGGCCCCACCCATCCCTGCCATCCGCCGATCTTCAACGACGAGGCCGACATGGCGGCGAAGAAGGACCTTTCCGGGGCTCCGAACATTCGGGATTCAGACATCGCGGCACTTCGCGGTCTCCAGTGCGTTGACGAAATCCAGCGATCGTCGCAGGGCGCCGCGAATGCTCGCGATGTCGACAGGTGTCTTCAGGCGCTGGGGATCGTGGCGCCGCGGGCGCTCCAGTCGCAGCGGCAGTTCGATGCTGACCGGGAGCGTCGCCGGCAGGATTGCCCAGTAAGGTTTGTAGCCGACGGAGCCGTCGCCGACGGCACAGAATGTCCACCCTGCCCCGGTGCTGACAACATCCTTCAGATGGGCATGACCGACAATGTCGATGGCCGCCGCTATATCCTGCGCCGGCTGCAGGATCTCGCCGCTATAGGTGAAGACGTTGCCGGCGTCGTGGTTCAGCCGGACATGCGGCGAACCGATTTCGCGGATGAAGCCTGCCCCCGATGCAGCGCTGCCGAGCAAATCGCCACTACCATGTCCGGGGTTTTCGAGCGCCAGAACGATATCGGCTCGCTCCAGCCTCGGCAGAACGGCATCGATTGCTCGACGGATAGCCGCCCGGTTCATCATCGGGCCGGCATTGGTGATCAGGAAGGATGCACCAAGACCCGTGGCAAAGGCGACGCGCCGCGACAACGCATCCACCGCATCGGGCCCCGACAAGTCGAGATGGGCAGACACGGCATTGATCCCAAGCCCGGCATTCTCCGCCGTCTGACGCAGTCTCGACGCCTTGCTGTCGGTAAATATGCTTTCATCGAAATCGACATAGCCGCGAATGAAGGCCGGTTCGACGTGGGTGGCACCGGCCGCCGCAATTTCCTCGACGGCCAGTTCCATGGAATAGCCATCGAAGAGTACGGTCGAGACCGATATGGTGCGTGGCGTCGAAGGCAGCGCTCAGGCTCCCTTGCCATAGACGATCAGTTCCGATGCTTCCTTGACCTTGGCCGGCGACAGCGCCTCGCGCCAGTCGTCACGGACCACGACGCCCTTGGCGAACCGCATCAGGCGCAGTGCGGCATCGGATGGCACTTTCGGAGAGAAGCCGAACCACATGGCGATCTCGACATTGAGATGGCCGATCAGAAAGTCGAGGGCGGCCTTTCTGGGAATGCCGTACTTGCGCTCGCACTCCTCGACAGCCTCGACCATGGTGTCGACGAAGGGCATGGCCACCATTTCGGACAGGCCGGGCTCGAGGATCGCCAGCTGCTCGATGGTGACGCGGTGGCTGTCGATGATCGGCGACCACATCGCCTTGCACACCTCCTCGCCAAGCGCGTAGTGCTCTTCCGGGCCTTGCATCAGGGCGCAGACGATCGACTGCCTGGCAATGCCGCCATGATAGTCGCGGCGGGCCGCCCACTCCGTCTCGTCGCCGAACAAAGGCGGATGGCAGGGATGGCCGACAAAATAGGTCAGATCCGGACGATCCCTCGGCAGGTCGCCGGCGTAAGGTGCTGCGGCATCAAGGATGAGCAGCATGGTGCCTTTGGCCAGCATCGGCGAGATCTGCCGCGCCACCTGGCCGATGATGTTGTCCGGCAGGGCCATCACCACGACCTTGGCGCCGGGAATGCCATTCTCCATGGCGATGGCTTTGATGTCGGCCTCCGCCAGACGCTTGCGGCCCGCATCGCCGACTTCGACGGCACGGACATCGTAGCCCGCTTCGATCAGCTTGCGCGTCACGCGGAAGCCCATCTTGCCTCCCGCCCCAAGCAACGCCACGGATGTTGTCATTTGCTTCTCTCCCATTTGCCTTGACGGTGCGACGATGGCGCAGGTTCACCGAACGCTTGCAACACGGCCTCGATCATAGGCGAGGGTTAGCACCAAAAAGACATCATGTCATCATATGACTTTTTGCGGACAGAATTTTTTGCGACCCGGCTATTCAGCCGGCTCCGCCGCCGGCCAGCTTCGAATACAGCTCATTGGCGCGGCCAATGTGCTCGGCCATGGCGACGCTGGCGCCTTCGGCATCGCCGCCGGCGATCGCCTTGTAGATCCGCTCGTGCTCCTCGACCGTCAGACGCTCACCCTTCACCGCCACAAGGTCGCGCTTGAACCGGGACAACCACTCGAGCATTCCCTTCACCACCGCCGCGATCATCGAATTGCCGCTCATCTCGGCGATGACCGCGTGGAACTCCATGTCGGCGGCCACAAATCGCGCCTGGTCGCCCTTCGCGTCCCGCAAATGTCGCAGCGTCTCGGCAAGCCGTTCCAGGCTCCTGGCCGTGGCGCGTCGCGTGGCTATGCGGACAAGGCCGGTTTCCAGCAAGAGCCTGACTTCCTTGAGTTCTTCGAGGCCACGAGAGTTCGTCGCCAGCATCATGACCATCGCCGCCGAGACCTGATCGACGATCACCTCGGGCGTCGGGTTGATCACCCGGGCACGTTCTCCGTGCGAAATCCTGATGAGCCCCATCTGCTGCAGCGTCAGCATCGCCTCCCGGATCGACGGCCGCCCTACGCCGATCATCGTCATCAGCTCCTTTTCCGACGGCAATTGAGAGCCGGGCGGGAACTCGGAGGTCGAGATTGCCGCCATCAGTCGGTCCAGCACTTCGACATACAGCTTCTTCTTCTGGACCGGCTCCATCAGCCACCTCCGTGATCACTCGGCATATCGATCCCGAGTCGCCTCGATAGACAAGGTCCCTTCACCGATTGACATTACATATATGATGACCTAACGTCCATATATGATCGCGCGCCGAGATGCCATGCGCCCGCGAATGTGGTTGCCGGAGGAGGAGCCGGAACGGGAAGCGATCCTCCCGACTGGTTATGGGCAAACACGGAAACTGACAGGCCGCTTCGCTCTCGACACCGCGTCGAATGAAGTTCCGGTACCCGCTTGCCTATTTGGTATGCTGGTATAACATGTAGCTGGTATGGCGTCCTCCGGAAGGGACGCTACAACGGAATGGCAGGCGAGCCGGCCATGCTGGCCGGTGTTTTTGGGAGGAAATATCATGAAGTCTACAATCGTGGCGGCGCTTGCCAGCGCCGCGCTGGCGAGTGTGTGCGTGCTGCCGGCAATGGCATCGTCGGACAAGCCGGTCATCGCGCTGACCAATGCCTATTACGGCAACACCTGGCGTCACCAGATGGTGGAAGCGTTCGAAGCCTCGGCCAAGGAAGCCAAGGCCGCCGGGCAGATCGCCGACTACATCGTCATGAACGGCGACGGCTCGGTCGCGCAGCAGAACAGCCAGATCGCCGAATTGATCCTGAAGAAGGTCGACGTGCTCGCCGTCGACGCCGCCTCGGAGACCGCGGTCAACGGCATCATCGAAAAGGCCTGTAAGACCGGCATCATCGTCGTCTCCTTCGATTCGGTCGCCTCTGCGCCCTGCAACTACCAGCTCAATTTCGACTTCAAGGGCTACAAGGCGACCCAGGCCGAAGCCGTGTTCAAGATGCTCGGCGGCAAGGGCAACGTCATCCAGGTGCGCGGCGTGAAGGGCTCGGCGCCCGACAACGACATGTTCAACGCGCAGCAGTCGGTGCTGGCGAAATACCCTGATATCAAGGTGGTGGCCACCGTCTATGGCCAGGCGACCGCTTCGGTGGCGCAGGCGGCAATCGCCAACGTGCTGCCCTCGCTGCCGCATGTCGATGCCGTGCTCGGCCAGGGCGGCAGCGACGATGTCGGCATCGCCCAGGCCTTCGTTCAGTATGGCGGCGACTATACGGGCAAGATGCCGATCATCGAAGGCGGCGGCGGCACCGATTTCGTCAAATGGTGGGCCGACGAGAACGCCAAAAATGGCTACCAGACCGTATCGATGAACACGACGCCCGGCATCGGCGGCGCCGCCTTCTGGCTCGGCCTGTCGCTGCTGAAAGGCGCGCAGGCGCCGAAGCTGATGATCATGCCGGTGGCCACGGTCGATGCCAGCAACCTCAAGGAGTATGCGAAGCTGCCGGGCGGCCAGATCATCAGCCCGAGCTATTCGCTGGACTGGGTGAAGCAGAACCTGCTCAGCAAGTAACGCGACCAGACCACGGATCGGGCGCTGGCCTGGAGCGGTTCAGCTTTTATCGCTGGCCCGCTCCAGGTATTTGGTTTTACGCCATTCCGGACGGAAAACCGCTACGCACTTTTCCTGGAATTGCTCTAGGCCGCGCCCGATCTTGCCGTCGAAGAAAACGGAGGACGAATGTCCCAGCTTGCCGTTGCCGATCAGGATGATGCCGCCTCCACGGTGCCTGCCGCTCCTGCCCGGCCAAGCGTCGTCTCGCTCAGCCGGATCACCAAGAGTTTCGGGCCGACGCTCGCCAATGCGGGCATCGATCTTTCCGTCAGCGCCGGTGACGTGATCGGATTGGTCGGCGGCAACGGCGCCGGCAAATCCACGCTGATGCGCATCCTGTGCGGCGCGATGTGGCCGACGCTTGGGTCAATTTCGTTCGCCGGCGAGGAGCTGGATTTCACCGGCTACGACACCAACGAGGCGCAGCGGCGCGGCATCCGCATGGTGCACCAGGAACTGTCGCTCTGCGCCAACCTCTCGGTCGCCGAGAATTTCTTCCTCGAAACACCGGGCGAAGCGGCCAGCCGGCCCGGCTGGCGGGCGCTCTATCGCACCCGTGCCCGCGCGGCGCTCGACGCGGTCTTTCCCGGCAACGGCATCGATGCCGACGCCGAGGTCGACCACCTCTCCATCGCCGAACGGCAGATGGTTGAGATCGCGCGCGCCGCGGCAACGCCCGGCGTCAAGCTGATCGTGCTCGACGAGCCGACCTCCTCGCTCGACCTCGACCGCTCGAAGCAGTTGCGCGCCTTCGTCCGCGAGCGGGCGAAGGCCGGGCTCGCCTTCATCTTCATCAGCCACAAGTTGCAGGAGATCATCGACATCGCCACCGAAATCGTGGTGCTGCGCAACGGCCGCACCGCCTGGCAGGGCAAGGTCGCGGACGCTTCGATCGCCGGGCTGGTGCAGCTGATGGGCGGCGACGCCAATCCGGTTCACCAGCATAGCGTCTCCGCCGCATCCTCCCAGGATGTGCTGGTGCGGCTCTCCGGCCCGCTGACGGCGGAACTCGGCCACGACATCGACATCGTGCGCGGCGAGATCGTCGGCCTGGCCGGGCTCGAGGGCAGCGGCCAGAAGGAATTGCTGCACGCGATCTTCGGCACCGGCCGCAAGCACGATGCAGCGGTCGTGAGGCGCGCCGAGGCGAGCTTCATCGCCGGCGACCGGCAGAAGGAAGGCGTCTTCCCGCTGTGGAGTGTGCTTTCAAACATCAGCATCGGCGCGCTTGCCCGCCGCCCGGCACTCGGCCTGGTTTCGGAGCGCGCCAACCGCGATACGGCGAGCGGCGCCGCCAGCAAGCTGCGGCTAGACGACAAGCGCTTCCAGTCCAACATCACCGAACTCAGCGGCGGCAATCAGCAGAAGGCGCTGGTCGCGAGGGCGCTGGTCGCCGATGCGCCGATCGTCCTGCTCGACGATCCGACGCGCGGCGTCGACATCGCCACCAAGCAGGACTTTTATCGGCTCTGCAACGAGATCGCGCGCGGCGGCCGCACACTGGTCTGGCACACGACCGAGGACGCCGAACTGCTCGCCTGCGACCGGGTGCTGGTCTTTGCCGGCGGACGCATCGTGCGGGAACTTTCGGGCGAAGCGATCACGGAATCGGCGATCGTCGGCGCCTCCTTCACCCAACCGACGGACAAGCTCGCCGACGCCGGGCCAAAGGTGCCGACGGCTGCCGGACTTGCCCGGTGGCTGGTGAACGCGGCACCCTTCATCGGGCTTGCCGCGGTGCTGGGCATCATGATCTCGGCCAATCCGGCGGTCGCCTCGATCTTCGGCCTCGACCTGCTCCTGATGCCGGCGCTGTCGCTGGTGCTGGTGACGGCGGCGCAGATGTTCATCGTCGGCGGCAGCGAGATCGACCTTGGCGTCGGCGCCTTTGCCGGGCTGGTCAGCGTGCTCAGCGCCACGCTGCTCTACGACCAGCCATGGCTCGGCGCGCTGGCGCTGGCGGCCGCGCTCGCCGCCTATGCCGGGCTCGGCGGCCTGATCCAGGCGCGCAAGATCCCAGCCATCGTTGTCACGCTCGGCGCTTCCTTCATATGGGTTGGGATCGGCTATGCGCTGCAGCCGACGCCGGGCGGCGCCAGCCCCGACTGGCTGACGACGCTGTTCGGCTGGTCGGTCGGCTTCATGCCGACCTCGATCATCCTCATCGCCGCCGTCGCGCTGATCGTGTTGGTCATCGACCGGCTGCCGCTCGGCGTGGTGCTGCGCGGCTTCGGCAACAACCCGACGGCGATGATCCGCTCGGGCTGGTCGCCGACGCGCTACGCGCTGGTACGCTATCTCATCGCCGGGCTGTTCGCGGGTGCCGCCGGCCTGTCGCTGACGGCGATCAACACCGCGAGCGACATCAACTCCGGCAATTCGTTCACGCTGCTCAGCGTCGCCGCCGTGGTGATGGGCGGCTGCTCGCTGCTCGGCGGCATCATCTCGCCGGTCGGGGCCATCGCCGGCGCGATGACGTTGTCGCTGATCGGCGCGCTGCTCGGCACGCTCAACGTCAGCAGCGACTACAACGCCGCCACGCAAGGCCTGATCCTGATCGCGCTCTTGACGCTGCGCAGCCTGACCGCCGACCGCAGGAGCGAACAATGAACGCTCTGACCACCTTCAGTATCTGGGCGCAGAGGAACCGTTGGATCTGGGCGGCGATCGGCGTGCTGCTTCTGTGGCTCGTTCTGTCGGTCGTCACCAACCGCTTCAGCCTGTCCAGCCTGTCCGGCATCATGCTGTCGGCGTCCTTCCTGACCATCGTCGGCATCGGCCAGATGTTCGTGGTGACGACCGGGCGCGGCAATATCGACCTCTCCGTCGCCTCGGTGATCACGCTCAGCGCCTTCGTGGCGCTGCTGACCATCAAGGGGCAGGATGCCAATCTCGCTATCGGCGTCGCCGCCGCCATCCTGCTCGGCCTTGCCGTCGGTGTGCTGAATTCGCTGCTGGTCGTCGGGCTCGGCATTCCGGCGATCATCGCCACGCTGGCGACCGGCTATGTGCTGGCGACGGCGACGCTGCTGTCGAACCGGGCGATACCGGGCTTCGCCGTCAGCCCGGCGCTGAAGACGCTGGCGAGCGGCCGCGTCTCCGGCGTGCCGATCATGGCCATCATCGCGATCCTCGGCGTGGCGGCGACCTCCTTGGTGCTGCGCTACACGGTGTTCGGGCAGTTGCTGTCGGCGGTCGGCCAGAACCGCGCCGCCGCCCGGCTCGCCGCGATCAGGAATGGAAGGGTGATCGCGGCGGCCTTCATCATCTCCTCGGTGCTGGCCTCGCTCAACGGGCTGCTGCTCGGCGCCTATATTGGTGGCGCCTTCCTGGAGATGGGTCAGCCCTATCTCCTGCAGTCGATCGCCGCGGTGGTGCTCGGCGGAACGCTGATCTTCGGCGGTTCGGCGACGGCCGTCGGCACCTTGTTCGCCAGCATCCTGCTCATCCTGATCGTCACCACCATGCAGATCATCGGCCTGCCGCCCGGCGCGCAGGACATCGTGCAAGGCATCGTCGTCATCTTCGTGCTGGCGTTGGCGGGCCGGCAGGCGATGGTGCGGCGATCAGCTGCCGATCCCACCGGCAACAACGACGCTGCCACCGCCCAGACAGCAGCGCGGCAGTCATGACAGGCACCGCATTTACCGCTACCCGATTGCCAAAATCTGGTAGTGTGATTATACCAGTTGATAAGTTGACGACAGGCGAGACCCGTCGCCGCAGAGATCAGGAGTAGTGGACCAGATGACAACGATTGCGCTGTTCGGTGCCGGCGGGAAAATGGGCTACCGCCTGTCGACCAATTTTCGCGGATCGCCCTACACGATACGCCATGTCGAGGTGAGCGAGGCCGGCCGCGAACGGCTGAAGACCGGACTGGGCTTCGATGCGGTCAGCGCCGACGAGGCGCTGAACGGTGCCGATGTCGTGATCCTGGCCGTTCCAGACACGCATATCGGCAAGGTGGCGCAGAGTATCGAAAGCAAGCTTGCGCCGGGCACGATGGTGGTGGTTCTCGATGCCGCCGCACCCTTCGCCGGCCATCTGCCGAAGCGGCCCGACCTGACCTATTTCGTCACCCATCCCTGCCATCCGCCGATCTTCAACGACGAGACCGACATGGCAGCGAAGAAGGACTTTTTCGGGGGCGTCAAGGCCAAGCAGCATTTCGTCAGCGCGCTGATGCAAGGGCCCGAGGAGGACTATGCCAAGGGCGAGGAAATCGCCAGGATCATCTGGGCGCCGGTGATGCGCTCGCACCGCGTGACGGTCGAACAGATGGCTCTGCTCGAGCCCGGCCTTTCGGAGACCGTCTGTGCCTCGTTGCTGGTCGTCATGAAGGAAGCCGTCGACGAAGTGGTCGCGCGTGGCGTCGACCGGCAAACCGCGCTCGACTTCCTGCTCGGCCACATGAACGTGCTCGGCGCGGTCATCTTCGGCGAGACCAAGGGGGTGTTCTCGGACGCCTGCAACAAGGCGATCGAGTTCGGCAAGCCGGTGCTGATGCGCGACGACTGGAAGCGCGTCTTCGAACCGGAAGAGATTGCGGCGAGCATCCAGCGGATTACCTGAGGCGCGTCTTGCCTTCTCCCCTGTGGGAGAAGGGATGAACTCAAGTACACATCATCTGAATTAGTGGTTGACTCATCATACCAGTTGGCTTTAGCTAATGACTGGCTCGGATCGATCATCCCTCGCTGGAAAATCGAAGCCGGGACGAGTGGAGGATGGCGGGGAACGGGAGCGTGGATCGGCTCGGATGAAAGCCGGCGAACGGCTTTTCAAACCCGAGCAACGCGCTGCCTGCACTGCCTGACGAAATTCGATGCAGACAGAGGCCTTGGTCGATCAAGGCACGGTTTTTTCAACGGGAGGACTTCATGAAACTCACTCGCAGAATGACGCTTGCGGCTTTTGCCGGCGTGCTGGCGCTCGGCACGGCTATGCCTGCCTATGCGGCGGATCTCATCGCCATCATCACGCCCTCGCACGACAATCCATTCTTCAAGGCGGAAGCCGTCGGCGCCGAAGCCAAGGCCAAGGAGCTCGGCTACGAGGCACTGGTGCTGGTCCATGACGACGACGCCAACAAGCAGTCGGAGCTGATCGACACGGCGATCGGCCGCGGCGCCAAGGCGATCATCCTCGACAATGCCGGCGCCGACGCCACCGTCGCTGCCGTGCAGAAGGCCAAGGACGCCGGTATCCCCTCCTTCCTGATCGACCGCGAGATCAACGCCACCGGCGTTGCCGTGGCGCAGATCGTCTCCAACAACTACCAGGGCGCCCAGCTCGGCGCACAGGAATTCGTCAAGCTGATGGGCGAGAAGGGCAATTTCGTCGAGCTGGTCGGCAAGGAATCCGACACCAATGCCGGCATCCGCTCGAAGGGCTATCACGATGTCATCGACGACTATCCGGACCTGAAAATGGTTGCCCAGCAGTCGGCCAACTGGAGCCAGACGGAAGCCTATTCCAAGATGGAATCGATCCTGCAGGCCAACCCCGACATCAAGGGCGTGATCTCCGGCAACGATACGATGGCGATGGGCGCTTATGCGGCACTTGCCGCCGCCGGCCGCAAGGACGTCATCGTCGTCGGCTTCGACGGGTCGAACGACGTGCGCGACTCCATCACCTCCGGCGGCATCAAGGCAACGGTGCTGCAGCCCGCCTTCGCGCAGGCGCAGATGGCGGTCGTGCAGGCCGACGACTACATCAAGAACAAGAAATCTCCCGCCCAGGAAAAGCAGTTGATGGACTGCGTGCTGGTCAATGGCGACAATGCCAAGAAGCTGGAGACCTTCGCGCTCACCAACTGAGCCGGCGTCACATCAATCGCAAGGGACGGACCTCCGGTTCGTCCCTTGCCTCCATTTTCGTGGGTGCTTCCTGACCGCCATGCCGAACAAGCTGACCTGGTTGAGCTTCGCCGTGCCAATTCTTGCCGGACTGGCCGGCCTCGGGCTCACCGCCTGCAAGATCCTGCCGACGCCGTCGGCGCAAAACGGCGGCACAGCACCGGCCTTCAATCCCGACAAGATGGTTGAGGATATCTGGACGGCGAAGGTCATTCCTTACCTGCAGCAGAAGAGCGGACCGTTCTCCGAAGTGCACGCTCTGGCCACCGCCGATCCGGCCGCCGCTGGCGCCAAATACGGCAACCCGAAGAAGCAGGCAAACTCACCCTGGACCTTCGCGGTGCGCCTGGAGGGCAAGACCGTTGCGGCAAATACCCAGTCACGCGCGGCGACCATCGATGTCGACGTCGATGGCGACGGCAAGGCGGATGCGCGGGTGCAGATCGGGCCGGCGGTGCGGGGGACCGCGCTGCGCGACAGCCTCGACTTCATCCAGTTCAACGACTTCACCAACCAGATCGACTTCGCCCAGTTCGGCAAGGCGTTCAACAGCTATGCCGACAAGACTGTGCTGTCCAAGCTGCCGCGCGAGTCCCTCGAAGGCCGCAGCGCCAAGGTGCTCGGCGCCTACACGCTGGGCAGCGGCCAAGACCTGCCGCTGGTGACGCCGGCGGAGGCAGAGATCGGGCCGAAGCCATGAGCGCGGCCGGCGAACACGATGTCATCCTGAAGCTGGAGGTTGTGTCAAAGGTCTATTCGGGCACCGTCGCAGTCAAGCATGCGAATTTCGAGGTGCGCAAGGGCGCGGTCAACGTGCTGGTTGGCGAGAACGGTGCCGGCAAGTCGACGCTGATGAAGATGATCGCCGGCGTCGAGAAGCCGACTGCCGGGCGAATTCTACTGGAGGGCGAAGAGGTCTCGTTTTCGTCATCCGGCGACGCGGTGAACCGTGGCATAGGCATGGTGTTCCAGGAGCTGAACCTGTTCGGCAATTTGAGCGTCGCCGAGAACATTTTCGCCACCCGCGAAATCACCAATCGGTTCCGCAAGATCGACCGCAAGGAGCAGGAGCGTCGCGCCGCAGAGTTCCTCGAACGGCTGCAGGCCGGCATCCGCCCGGACATGCTGGTCGAGGATCTGCGCATCGGCCAGCAGCAACTGGTCGAAATCGCCAAGGCGGTCTCGCTCGATGCGCGCATCCTGATCATGGACGAGCCGACTTCGGCGCTTAGCGCGGCGGAAGTCGAGATCCTGTTCAAGGTGATCGCCGACCTCAAGGCGCGCGGCGTCGCCATCGTCTACATCTCGCACCGGCTGGAAGAGTTGATCCGCATCGGCGACTACATCACCGTGCTGCGCGACGGCCGCATCACCGGCCAGGAGCAGATGAAGAATGTCGATACGCAGTGGATCGTGCGGCAGATGATCGGCTCCGACGCCAAGGATTTCGCCAAGGCCGACGGCCATCTGCCGGGCGAGGAAATATTCCGTGCCGAAGAGATCTGCCTGCCGCGCGCGACCGGTGGACTTGCCGTCGACCATGTCTCGCTGTCGCTGCGCGCCGGCGAGATCTTGGGCATCTACGGCCTGATGGGCGCCGGACGCAGTGAACTGTTCGACTGCATCATGGGCCGTCATGCGCATTCCACCGGTTCGATCTTCATCGCCGGCAAGAAGGTGCGCGAGCGCGACACGACGCGGCGCATCCGGCGCGGCCTGGCGCTGATCCCTGAAGACCGCCAGCGTGAAGGGCTGGTGTCGATCCTTTCGGTCGCCAGCAACCTGACGCTGGCCAGCCTGTCGCGCTTCGCCCGCCTGTTCCATATCCGTGGCACCGAGGAAAGACAGGCGGTGACCGGCATGGTGCGCGAACTGGCGATCAAGGTCGCCGACCCGGCGCAGGAGGTCTCCTCGCTGTCGGGCGGCAACCAGCAGAAGGTGGTGATAGGCAAGGCGCTGCTCACCGGACCGAAAGTGCTTTTGATGGACGAGCCCAGCCGCGGCATCGATGTCGGCGCCAAGGCCGATGTCTTCCGCACCATGCGCAAGCTTTCGCGCGATGGGCTCGGCATCCTCTTCGCCACCTCCGACCTCGACGAGGTGATGGCTCTGTCCGACCGGATCGCGGTGATGAGCAACGGAAAACTGACCGGCATGTTCGATCGCGCCGAGGCGACGGAAGCGGCGATCGTCGCCGCATCGGCGCTCGGCCACGGACCCGCGGGGCATAGGGAGATGAACGCCAATGACTGACATTCCGGCCAAGGCGGCTGCCCCTTCCGCGTCCAGCGGCTCCGTGCTTTTGACGCTGATGAAGCTCAGGACCTTCATCGCGCTGATCGCCGTGCTGGTGTTCTTTTCGATCGCGGCGCCGAACTTTCTGTCGGCGGCAAACCTGATCCTGATGGCGAAGCACGTAGCGCTGAATGCCTTCCTGGCGATGGGTATGACCTTCGTCATCATCACCGGCGGCATCGACCTCTCGGTCGGCTCGATCGTCGGCCTGTGCGGCATGGTCGCCGGCTACCTGGTGCTGAACGGCATCGACCTGCAGATTGGCTACACGATCTATTTCAACGTCGTCGAGATCGCGCTGATCACGCTTGCCGTCGGCATATTGATCGGGGCGGTCAACGGGCTGCTGATCACCAGGCTCAACGTCGCGCCCTTCATTGCCACGCTCGGCGTGCTCTATGTCTCGCGCGGCCTGGCACTGCTGTCATCCGACGGTCGCACCTTCCCCAACCTCGTCGGCAAGCCGGAGCTCGGCACCACCGGCTTCGGCTATCTCGGCGCCGGCAAGCTGCTCGGTCTGCCGGTCTCGATCTGGATCCTGATCGTCGTTGCCCTGGGGGCCGCCTATCTCGCAAAGTACACGCCACTTGGCCGGCACATCTTCGCCGTCGGCGGTAATGAGCGGGCGGCGCGGATTTCGGGCGTGCGCGTCAACATGGTGAAGATGTTCGTCTACATGTTTTCCGGCTTCTGCGCGGCGATCGTCGGCCTGATCATCTCGTCCGAACTGATGGCCTCGCATCCGGCGACAGGCGAAAGCTTCGAGCTCAATGCGATTGCGGCGGCAGTGCTCGGCGGCACTTCGATGTCCGGCGGGCGCGGCACGATCGGCGGTACCATTGTCGGCGCCTTCGTCATCGGCATCCTGTCCGACGGACTGGTGATGATGGGGGTCAGCTCGTTCTGGCAGATGGTGATCAAGGGCCTCGTCATCATCGTTGCCGTTGTCGTCGACCAAGCGCAGCGCCGGCTGCAAAGCCGCGTGACGCTGATGCAGATGGCGAAAGTGAGCTGAGCATGGGTGAACTGCGCGGAGCGCTGATCGGTTGCGGCTTCTTCGCCGTCAACCAGATGCATGGCTGGCGCGACATCGACGGTGCTTCGATCGTTGCCATCTGCGACCGCGATCCGGAGCGGCTCAGGATCGTCGGCGACCAGTTCGGCATTGCGAAGCGCTACACCGATGCGGCTACGATGTTTGCGATCGAAAAGCTCGACTTCGTCGACATCGCCACGACCGTCGGCAGCCACCGGCCGCTGGTCGAGTTGGCGGCCGCCAACCGCGTTCCGGCGATCTGCCAGAAGCCGTTCGCGCCGACGCTGGCCGACGCCAAGGCGATGGTCACGGCCTGTACGGAGGCCGGCGTGCCGCTGATGGTGCATGAGAATTTTCGCTGGCAGTCGCCGATCCAGGCGGTACGCACCGTGCTCGACTGCGGCGAGATCGGCACGCCGTTCTTCGGCCGGATCTCCTTCCGCTCGGCCTATGACGTGTTTTCCGGGCAGCCATATCTGGCGACCGGAAAACGCTTCATCATCGAGGATCTCGGCATCCACATAATCGACATCGCCCGCTTCCTGCTGGGCGACGTCTCGGCGATCATCACGCGAACCGCACGCATCAATCCAAAAATTGCGGGCGAGGACGTCGCGACAATGCTGATGGATCACGACAGCGGCGCCACTTCGGTTGTCGATTGCAGCTACGCGACGAAACTTGCCACCGAGCCGTTCCCGGAGACGCTGATCGAGATCGACGGCAGCGACGGCACCATCCGGCTGGCGCAGGGCTACCGGCTCACCGTCACGGGCAAGACCGGAACTGTGGTGAGCGACGTCTCGCCGCCGCTTCTCCCCTGGGCATCGCGTCCCTGGCGCAACATCCAGGAAAGCGTCGTCGCGATCCAGAAGCACTGGGTCGACTGCCTGGCGACAGGCATCGAACCCGCGACCTCCGGCGCCGACAATCTCAAGACGTTCGCACTTGTCGAGGCGGCCTATATGGGCGCCGCGAGCCGCGAATCTGTCCATCTCGACACTTTGCTCAAATGACTGCCGATCCGTTCCACCTCTACGGCACGCAAGCGGTGGAAGCCGAACCGGTCCGGCTCAGTGCCGGCGCGCTCAGCGCCGACTTCGTCAACGGCAATCTGCGCACGATCCGCCATGACGGCACCGAAGTGCTGCGCGCCATCGCCTATATCGTGCGCGATCGCGACTGGGGTACTTATGAGCCCGAACTGACCGGCCTTGTCATCGACCAGCGGCCCGACGCCTTCTCCGTGAGCTATTCAGCAAGCTGCGCAGGACCGGGCGGAAGCCGGCTCGCCTTCCGCGCCACCATCAAAGGCTCTGCCAACGGCGAGCTGGTGTTCGACGTCGACGCCCTCCCTGACAGTGACTTCGAGACCAATCGCTGCGGCTTCTGCATCCTGCATCCGATCGTCGGCCTCGCCGGCAGTTTTGTGACGGTCGAACATACGGACGGCAGCGTTGTGGATACGAAGCTGCCGCTGCTGATCGATCCCTGGCAGCCCTTCAAGGATATGCGCGCCATCACGCATCAAGTTCGTCCGGGCGTCAGCGCCGAGTGCCGGATGGAAGGCGACGTGTTCGAGATGGAGGATCAGCGCAACTGGTCCGACGCCTCCTACAAGACCTATGTGCGGCCGCTCGCATTGCCATGGCCATATGTGTTGCCTGCTGGCGAGCCGATGCACCAGACGATCAGCCTGCGCATCGCCGGCGACACCAAGGTGGCTGCCGCGACAGCGAACGCCGGACCGGTCCGCGTCGAGCTTGGCGAAGCCGGACCAAGGCTCCCTGATGTCGGCGTGGTCATCTATCCCGAGGACGTAGAGTCGGCGCTCGCGCAATTGCCGATGCTGTCGAAGCTCGGCCCGCAAGAACTCCTTCTCCACTACGATCCAACACGCGGCCATGGCCTGGAAGCCTTGCATGCCCATGCTCGGCTTGCCGCCGCCTATCCGGCCCGGGCAACGCTCGAATGCGTGGTCGCCTGCGCGGGCGACCTCGACGCCGAACTCGCCGATGTCGCCGACATGGTGCGTCGGGCAGGTTTGCGGCTCAATGCCATTGCCGTCTCGCCCTCGGTCGACCGGCGGTCGACGCCGCCGGGCAGCGCGTGGCCTGAGTGCCCGCCGCTCGAAGACGTCTATGCCGCCGCGCGCCGTGCCTTCCCTGACATGCGCCTTGGGGGCGGCATGTTCAGCTATTTCACCGAGCTGAACCGCAAGCGTGTTCCCGCCAACGAGCTCGATTTCATCACCCATTGCACCTGCCCCATCGTGCATGCCGCCGACGATCTCAGCGTCATGCAGTCGCTGGAGGCGCTGCCCTTCATTACCCAATCGGCGCGGGCGATCTTCGGAGAAAGACCCTACCGGATCGGGCCGTCGACGATCGCCATGCGCCAGAACCCTTATGGCGGCGCGACCAAGCCCAATCCCGGGGGCCAGCGCATCGCCATGGCCAATCGCGACCCGCGCCATGCCGCCCAGTTCGCGGCGGCATGGACGATCGGTTATGCAGCGCGTGTCGCGCCGGCCGGGCTGGGGGTGCTGACACTTTCCAGCTTCACCGGGCCGTTCGGCGTGCTCGCGGCATCCGGAGAACCGGTCGCCGAAGGATCGCCGCGGCCGATCTTCCAGGCCATCGAGGGGCTCTGTGAACTGGCTGGCCTTGCATATGTGGCGGCAAGGACAAGCGACGAGACCAAGGTGCTGGCGCTGGCCGGCCGCACCGCTTCGGGCGAGACCATTCTATGGCTGGCCAACCTGACGGCAGACGACGCGCCGGTCGACATTTCAGCACTTGGCCGAAGCCAGCTGATGCTGACGCCTTACGCGATCGCCCGAATCGGCTAGTTGCCGGAATTCATCACATAGAGGGCGCGCGAACGTTCGAGGTGCTTGATCATCGCCTTTTCGGCGCCATCGGCATCCTTCTTCTCGATGCGGCCGATGATCTCTTCGTGCTCGGTCAGCGTGAACTGTTCCTTGCCGGTCCAGATCAGCATTTCGGTGTGGTATTCCTTCAGCCAGCCCAGCATGGCTTCGCTGACCGCGACATAGATCGGGTTGCCCGAAATCGCCGCGATCTGGGTGTGGAACTTCATGTCGGCGGATATGAAAGCTTCGGAATCGCCGCGAAAACTCCGCTGTTCGGCAACGGTGGCGCGCAGCCGTTGCACGTCTTCGGCGGTGGCCTTTTCGGCAGCTTCCCTGACCATGCCACGCTCGAAAAAGATGCGCGCAGTCTTGAGGTGCTCAAGCGTGTCCTTCGACGACGACAGGATGATCTTGGCCGCGCCATCGACCTGCTTGATGATCGACTTGGCGGTCAGCTGCAGCACCTTGGCACGCTCGCCATGCGAGATCGCCACCAGCCCCATATTGCTCAGCGCCTGCATCGCCTCGCGGATCGCCGGACGGCCGACCTCGAAGCGCTCCATCAGCTCGCGCTCGGAGGGCATGTCGTCGCCCGGCATCAGTTCGCCGCTGGTGATCAGCCGCTTCAGCCGCAAGAAGACTTCGTCGGAAAGCTTGCGCCGGACGATCGGTTCCGAACGGTTCATCGTCGCGAATCACTCCCTTGACCCGGCCCTATCTAACACCGCCGACGCAATTCCCGGAATTGCTGTCGCTCGACCCGAGCTGAAACGTCCAGCCGGATATTGCTTGCAATACTTATGTACTCATTATACCAGATTTCGAGCAGCGGTGAACTTTTTTCGAACGCCTCGGCCTGAGACTGCGGACCATGATAACCCTCACCTATCGCATAGAGACATCAGGCAGCATCGAGGCGCTGGCGGCCAAAATCGCCAGCGACCAGTCGACCGGCACCTTCGTTTCGCTGCCCGGGGAGACCGAGGAGTTGAAGGCGCGGGTGGCGGCGCGCGTGCTGGCGATACGGCCCCTACCCGACGCCAAGCGGCCATCCATTCCTGAAGCGGGCAACGGGCCGTTCAAGCGCGCCGATGTCGACATCGCCTTCCCCTTCGATGCCATCGGCACCGACCTCGCGGCGCTGATGACCATCGCCATTGGCGGCACTTATTCGATCAAGGGCCTGTCCGGCATCCGCATCGTCGACATGAAGCTGCCCGAGCAATATCGCGGCGCCCATCCCGGCCCGCAATTCGGCGTCGCCGGCAGCCGCAGGCTGACCGGGGTAACGGACCGCCCGATCATCGGCACCATCGTCAAGCCGGCGCTGGGGCTGAGGCCGCATGAGACGGCCGCGATGGTGGGCGAACTGATCGAGGCCGGCGTCGATTTCATCAAGGACGACGAGAAGCTGATGAGCCCCGCCTACTCGCCGCTGGCGCAGCGGGCGAAGGCGATCATGCCGCTCATCCTCGACCATGAGCAGAAGACCGGCAAGAAGGTGATGTATGCGTTCGGCATCTCGCATGCCGACCCCGACGAGATGATGCGCAATCACGACCTGGTGGCGAAGGCCGGCGGCAATTGCGCGGTGATCAACATCAACTCCATCGGCTTCGGCGGCATGGCTTTCTTGAGGAAGCGCTCTGGCCTGGTACTGCACGCCCACCGCAACGGCTGGGACATCCTCACCCGCCATCCCGGTCTCGGCATGGATTTCAAGGTCTGGCAGCAGTTCTGGCGGCTGCTCGGCGTCGACCAGTTCCAGATCAACGGCATCGCCTCGAAATACTGGGAGCCGGACGACTCCTTCATCCGCTCCTTCGAGGCGGTGACGACGCCGCTGTTTTCGCCTGATGATTGTGCGCTCCCGGTAGCGGGCTCCGGCCAGTGGGGCGGGCAGGCGCCGGAAACCTATCAGCGCACCGGCCGCACGGTCGATCTCCTCTATCTTTGCGGCGGCGGCATCGTCAGCCATCCGGACGGGCCGGGCGCTGGCGTGCGCGCCGTGCAGCAGGCCTGGAAGGCGGCGGTCGATGGCATTCCGCTGGCGGATTTCGCCAGGAGCCATGTCGAACTGGCACGGTCGATCGAAAAGTTCGGCAACGGCAAGGCGGCCTGAACCATGCAGGACCTTCTCCTCAGCTATTATGGCGACGACCTCACCGGCTCAACCGATGTGATGGAAGCGCTCGAGCTCGGCGGCGTGGCGACCGTGCTGTTCATGCGCCACCCAGACGAGGCGTTGCTGTCACGCTTCGCGGATTGCCGCGCCGTTGGGCTGGCGGGCACCAGCCGCAGCGAGACGCCGCAATGGATGGACACGCATTTGCGAGACGCCTTCATCTGGCTGAAAACGCTGAAGGCCGAAATCTGCCACTATAAGGTCTGCTCGACCTTCGATTCCAGCTCGAAGATCGGCAGCATCGGCCGGGCGATCGAGATTGGCCGCTCGGTGTTCGGGCAGGACAGCGTGCCGCTGGTGGTCGGTGCGCCGCAGCTCAAGCGCTACACCGCCTTCGGCCATCTGTTCGCGGCCTATCGCGACCGATATTTCCGCATCGACCGCCATCCGGTGATGAGCCGCCACCCCATGACACCAATGGATGAAGCGGATCTTCTGATCCATCTGTCGCGGCAGACGGGGCTTGCCTCGGGACTGCTCGATCTGGCGACGCTGCAGTCCGCGTCGCGGTCGCAAGCGTTCGATCGCCTTGTAGAGAATGGCGCGGCCATCGTGCTCGTCGACGTCGACAGCCGGGAGACCCAGACGCTTGCCGGAAAGGAGCTATGGCGCACGCGCAGGCCGGGCGGCACCTTCGTCGTCGGCTCCTCGGGCATCGAATATGCGCTGCTCGCTGCATGGGCAGAGACCGCGACCGTGCACGCCGAGCCTCGCTTTTCGCCACCGGGCGTGGCCGACCGGATCGCGGTGGTGTCGGGCAGTTGCTCGCCGACGACTGAACGGCAAATCCGGCATGCTTTGACCGACGGCTTCGACGGCATCGAGGTCGACCCGGTCGAGCTGGTCTCGGAGAGTTCCGAACATGCTATCGCGCGTGCGGCGGCATGCGGCCGCGCCAGCCTGCAGGCCGGGCGCAGCGTCATCTTCTACACCGCGCTTGGGCCTACCGCCGACCGAGGCGCCGAGATCGACCGCCAGGAAGGCGCCCGCCACAAGCTCGGCCGCGGCCTCGGCGCGCTGCTTCGCGAACTGACGATCGAACAGAAATTGAAGCGAGTGGTCATCGCCGGCGGCGACACGTCGAGCCATGCGCTCGGCCAGATGGGCGTCGATGCGCTGACGGTCAGGATGCCGCTGCCCGCCTCCCCCGGCTCGCCGCTCTGCGTTGCTCATTCCAGCATCGCGGCGATCGACGGGTTGGAGGTCGCGCTGAAGGGCGGGCAGGTCGGAACCGACCGCTATTTCTCGGCCATTCGCGACGGCCTTGGCGGTTGACAGCGGCGTTGCGCACTCACCCGCTCGCTGTCAGTAGGGGGAACTGATCAATGACACAGAAGCCTTAAGTCTGGATCGGTACAAGTTTCTCGCGGAGGCGCGTGCCTTCGCCAGCGGGCTGCTCGCCGACGCCTCGCGCGTCCAGCTCTTCGTCATCGCTCCCTTCACGGATATCGAACATCTGCAACATTGTCGGTTCAGGAAGGAGGCCAGGCCATACGCATTGCTCAGACGATCGGCCTGCTACTGCGGCAAGAATGCGCCCTGAGGGACGTGGGTCTTTTAAACAAAATCAATCAGTTAGCAGATGGTTCGCCCAGCCATTTCCTTCGTATGTCCTCGTATGGCCTGGCGACCCAAAGAAGAGACCTGACTGAGGCAGACCACGGTTCGCGAGCAACATTGGCTAATCGTCATAAGTCGGATGGATCAACGCACGTCGGGTGTCCTGGTGGTGGCTTGGCTTTCGGGCCAGCCCCTTCCCGCCATTTAATCGCCGGGCCTCAGGGCCCCTGCTCGACCGGCACCGATAAGATATCCATCCTAGGCCGGGTGTTTGCACGAGCACTGGCATCTTAAGCTCATATATTCTCAGTCGGCTGCCCGCTCATTGAGAACCGTCGCGTGGGCACCGTGGTGCTGGGCTGTTTGGGACTGCATTTTACT
Organism: Mesorhizobium sp. IMUNJ 23033; assembly: GCF_044778005.1. Lineage (NCBI taxonomy): Bacteria > Pseudomonadati > Pseudomonadota > Alphaproteobacteria > Hyphomicrobiales > Phyllobacteriaceae > Mesorhizobium > Mesorhizobium sp. IMUNJ 23033. Next base: position 74,856 of record NZ_JBJACT010000020.1, on the reverse strand, counting down.
GCGCCTGGCCTATCCGCACATGATGAACTGGATGGTGATTATGATGAGACCCTTTATAACGGTCGCTGAAATTGCGATAATCAAGGGGAGACGATGCGTTACATACGTCCTCATTCAATAGACGACGCCGTTGGCCTGCTGGCCGCCTCAGACGGCACGGCCGCCATTCTCGCCGGGGGCAGCGACCTCCTGGTGAGGATGAAAGGCGGTTTTGTCGAACCCGACCTGATCGTCGACATCAAGGCGATCGAGGGCTTGAGCGAAATCAGAGAAACGGCCGACGGTTTCAGCATCGGTGCGGCGGTCCCCTGCGCCGTAGTGGGAGAGAGCGCGGCGCTGGAGAAGGCATGGCCGGGCGTCGTCGAAGCGGCCAAGCTGATTGGCTCGAAGCAGGTGCAGGGGCGCTGCACCATCGTCGGCAATCTCTGCAATGCCTCACCTGCGGCCGACAGTGTGCCGGCGCTGGTGGCCGCCGGCGCCAAGGCATTGGTTGCCGGGCCGGCGGGCAGGCGCACCATTCCCGTTGAGACCGTGCCGACCGCGCCGGGCAAGACCTCGCTCGCCAAGGGCGAGATCATCGAGGCGATCCTGCTCGACAGGCGCCCGCCGCGTTCGGGCGATGCCTATCTGCGGTTCATTCCGCGCACGGAGATGGATATCGCGGTGGTCAGCGCCGGCGTGAACCTGACGCTCGATGAGCAAGGTGTCGTCAAGACGGCCCGCGTGGCAGTGGGCGCTGCCGCGCCGACGGTGCTTCTGGTGGACGAGGCAGCCGAGGTCCTCATTGGCTCCAGGCTGGACGAAGCGACACTCGAGAGGCTCGCCAAAATCTGCTCTGGGGCCTGCCGCCCCATCGACGACAAGCGCGGCACCGTCGAATTCAGAAGGAAGGTTGCGGGTGTGCTGACCAAGCGGGCCGCCGCGGCCGCCTACGCGCGTGCAGGAGGCAAATGATGTCTGGAGTTGCAGTCTCAACGACAATCAACGGCGACAGCGTCGAGTACCTTTGCCAGCCGGACGAGACGCTGCTCGACGTCCTGCGCGATCGCCTGGGGCTGACGGGCGCCAAGGAAGGCTGCGGCACCGGCGACTGCGGCGCCTGCAGCATCATCCTCGACGACCGGCTGGTGTGCTCGTGCCTGGTGCTCGGCGCGGAGGCTGAGGGCCGGCGCGTCGAGACCATCGAGGGCATGGCGCATGGCGATCAGTTGCATCCGCTGCAGCAGAAGTTCCTCGAGCACGCAGCGCTGCAATGCGGCATCTGCACGCCGGGCTTCCTGATCGCGGCCAAGGACCTTTTGGCCAAGAACCCCGACCCGACCGAGGAGGAAATCCGCTTCGGTCTCGCCGGGAACCTGTGCCGCTGCACCGGCTACGACAAGATCGTGCGCGCCGTCCAGGACGCGGCCACCGTGATGAAGGGAGCCTAAGATGAATTTCGATCCGCGTTTTTCGGGGCGTAAATTCACATCCGTCGGCACGCGCCCGATCCGTCCCGATGGCGTCGACAAGGTGACGGGCCGCGCCCGCTACGGCGCCGACTTCAACATGGCCGGCCAGCTGGTCGGGCGCGTTCTCAGAAGCCCGCACGCGCATGCGAGAATCAAGAAGATCGACACCTCGAAGGCGGAGAAGCTGCCCGGCGTGAAGGCGGTAATCACCGCGGCCGATTTGCCGGACCTCACCGATGGCGATGCGGCCATGTATGACGTCCTCGACAATTGCATGGCGCGCGGCAAGGCGCTCTATGACGGCCACGCGGTGGCAGCGGTGGCGGCCGTCGACGCCCGCACGGCGAGGCAAGCGCTGAAGCTGATCGAGGTCGACTACGAGATACTGCCGCATGTCACCGATGTGGACGAGGCGATGAAGCACGCCGCGCCTCTCATCAACGACGCCATCTTTACCGAGGGCCTCGAGGAAAAGCCGGTAAAGCCGTCCAACGTCACCAAGCGCAGCCAGTTTGGCCACGGCGATGTCCATCAGGGTTTCGGCCACGCCGATTTCATCGTCGAGCGCTCCTTCAAGACCGAGCAGACGCACCAGGGCTATATCGAGCCGCATGCCTGCGTGGCGAGCGTCAGTTCCGACGGCACCGCTGATCTCTGGGTGTGCACGCAAGGCCATTTCGTCTATCGCCAGCACTGCGCGCAGCTGCTTGGCATGGAGGCCTCGAAGCTGCGCGTCACCTCGTCGGAGATCGGCGGCGGCTTCGGCGGCAAGACCCATGTCTGGGCCGAGCCGGTGGCGCTGGCGCTATCGCGCAAGGCGGGCCGGCCGGTCAAGCTGGTGATGACCCGCGACGAGGTCTTTCGCGCCTCGGGCCCGACCAGTGCGACTTCGATCGACGTCAAGATCGGCGCCCGCAAGGACGGCACCATCACCGCCGCCGAAGCGACGCTGCGCTATTCATGCGGCCCGTATGCCGGCTCCTGGGCCGAGATCGGCGCCATGACGGCGTTTGCCTGCTACAGGCTCGATAACGTCAAGACGGTGGGCTACGAAGTGCTGGTCAACCGGCCGAAGACCGCGGCCTACCGCGCGCCCTCGGCACCGATGGCGGCCTTCGCGGTGGAAAGCGCGATCGACGAGCTGGCCAAGGAGATCGACATGGATCCGGTCGACTTCCGCATCAAAAACGCCGCGCAGGAAGGCACCCGCTCCTCCTACGGCCCGGTCTATGGCCCGATCGGCATCGGCCCGACGCTCGAGGCGGTGAAGAACCATCCGCACATGAAAGCGCCGCTCGGCAAGAACCAGGGCCGTGGCATGGCCTGCGGCTTCTGGTTCAACTTCGGCGGCCAGACCTGCACCGACCTCAACATCGGCATGGACGGCTCGGTCTCGCTGGCCGTCGGCACGGTCGATGTGGGTGGTTCCCGCGCGTCGCTGTCGCTCGTGGCGGCGGAGGAGCTCGGCATCGACTATTCCCAAGTCAAGGCGGTGGTCGCCGACACCTCCAGCCTCGGCTACAACGACATGACGGACGGCAGTCGCGGCACCTTCTCGTCCTCCATGGCGACCATCTCGGCCGCCCGCAACGCGATCAAGATCCTGCGGGAACGCGCCGCGCAGATGTGGGACATTTCCGTCGACGACGTGGTCTGGGAAAAGGGCCAAGCGATCGCCAAGGGCGAGAAGCATGGCAATCTCGGCAAGCTGTCACTGAAGGAGATCGCGCTCGCGTCGGGCAAGACCGGCGGACCGATCGCCGGCCACAGCGAGCTCGTCGCCGACGGCGCCGGCGTCTCCTTCGCCACCCATATCTGCGATATCGAGGTCGATCCCGAGACGGGCTCGACCAGGGTGATCCGCTACACGGTGGTGCAGGACGCCGGCAAGGCGGTGCACCCGACCTATGTCGAAGGGCAGTACCAGGGCGGTGCCGCCCAAGGCATCGGCTGGGCGCTCAACGAGGAGTATATCTACGGCAAGGACGGGCGGCTGCAGAACCCCGGTTTCCTCGATTATCGCATCCCGGTCTGCTCGGACCTGCCGATGATCGACACGCAGATCCTCGAGATCCCCAATCCCAACCATCCTTATGGGGTGCGTGGCGTCGGCGAGACGTCGATTGTGCCGCCGCTGGCAGCAATCGCCAATGCGGTGTCGAATGCCGTGGGCGTACGGATGACGCATATCCCGATGTCACCGCCGCGCATCCTGGCGGCGCTCGAGGCGGAAGGCTGATGGTCGAAGTGACGCTTTGGGGGTCGCTTGGCACGGCCGCCGGAGGCAAGAACAAGGTCGACGTCGAGGCCAAGGACATAAGGGAGCTGTTCAGAAAACTGGCTGAGCAGTATCCCGGCCTCGAGCCCTGGATCGATCGCGGTATCGCTGTCTCCATCGACGGGGTGATCTATCGCGACACCTGGTCGAAGGAATTGCCACAAGGCGCTGAAATTTTCCTGCTGCCGCGTCTCGCCGGGGGGTAACTACCATCGACGACCAAATCCTGGTTTGTGATGCAGGCTCGAGACAAGGCCCGGCTGTCACCGACAATTCTTAACCCGCCGGTGAGTTAGGCAGCAATCCACGACTGCTTCGGGTGGCCGTGAATTGACCCGGAGCAAGCGACCTTCCGCTTAGAGCAACTCCAGGAAAAGTGTGAACCGGTTTTCCGTCCGGAATTGCGTCAAAACAAATAGATAGAGCGGCTCTGCGTTTCCGCGAAACGATGCACCGGTCTAGGGTCGACACCAGTGTATGCGCACCAGCTCGCGTTCAATCGGCGAGAGGGATAAACTGACGGCATGCAAATGCGCGCGCTCGATCATATTGTGCTCTGTGTTAGCGATATTGCAACCACATGCCGATTCTACGAGCGCGTGCTGAACATGCAGTCGCGGGAAGAACGTCCTGGCAAATGGTCGCTGTACTTCGGTATGAACAAGATCAGCCTGCAGGATGCCCGCGCATCGCCAGCCATTGCACGCGACACCGTTCCGGGAAGCGGCAACTTCTGTTTACTAACCGATACTCCGATGGATGCGGTCATCCTACATCTTGAGCGTCATGGCATAACGATTGTGGACGGGCCAGGCGAGCGGGCCGGTGCGCTGGGTGCAATCCTTTCGGTCTACTTCAAGGACCCCGACGGCAACCTCATAGAGGTGAGCAATCAACTCTAGGACAGCATTTGGCTGCGGCTGGCCTTCCGTTCGACTCCAGATAAATATCTGTCCTTCCTTTGTAAGGCTGGCATCTGGGTTGACGGTCGGAAAAGCGCCGTCGCGCCAGTTGCGCGTACCTCATTACACGGTTTCGAGCCGGCTGAACCGAACCGGGATGAGTTTCCGAGTCTCGAGTTGCCCTGCCGCATCCTTGTCGATGGTAGTCAGAAACTGTACTCCTTCAGACACCAAAGGCAGAACCAGACGTCCCGCTGGCTTGAGCTGCTCCAGCAAAGCCGGCGGCGTCCGCTCAGCCGCCACGCTAAGCAAGATCTTGTCGAATGGGGCATGCTCGGACCAGCCGCGAGACCCGTCTCCGACACGAATGGCGATATTGGAAAAGCCAATGTCCCGCAGCAGAGTTTCGGCATGGCTTGCGAATTCCTCGATGATCTCGACGCTCCAAACTTGTCCGGCGAGTTCCGCGAGGATTGCCGTTTGGTAGCCCAGGCCAGTGCCAATCTCGAGCACTGCCTCGTGCGGTTGAGGAGCGAGGAGATCGGTCATCAGAGCGACAATGAAGGGCTGCGAGACGGTCTTATCGAAACCGATCGGCAGCGGCATGTCCTGGTAGGCATAGGGCGCCAGCGGGGCTGGCACGAAGCGATGCCGCGGAACCCGCCGCATCGATGCCATCACCCGCTCATCGAGCGTTGCCTTGCCGAGTTCTTCACTTGCAAGGTCGGCATGGATCGCAATCAGCTCGACCATGTGCCTGCGTAGAACCGCCAGATGCTCTTCATTCATCGGCTTCATGACGGTGGGGCGTTCCTCAACCAGTCTGCTGCCAGATAGCTTTATATCCTGTTCGTCTTGTCACTGTAACGCCCGCCATCATTTCCAGCGAGAGCCTGCGGCAAGCGCGAGTGACTTGGGGCCGTCCGATATTCAAGCACTTGCAGCGCGATGGCTGCCTATGTCCCGGTGGACGACGGATCCGCGGCACGGTCTCGTTGACATGGTGCAGCCCTGCTAGCAGATCGCGATCAAGGATGGAGCCCTCCGCGGTTGCTTACCGTGTAGTTACAACTGAATATGCAAATCAGCTCCTGCTAGAAATCAAATCTTCAGGATAGCTTGGCATCCTTGCCCATCGCCGACGACCGGATGGCTCGGATGGATGTTCAGGAGAAAGCAGCTTAAGGGCCCATCGATTGTGTCAGATCGGATGCACCTCGAAGTGCAGGATGATCCTGCCATAGCTGCAGAAGTTGACCGACTTCTGGCGCGCCGCACGCGCGATATCCGCCTCAAAGGCGAGATCAAACGCCTGTTTCGAGCGCGTGTCTGGTCGCAAACGGCGAAGATCATCCGCGCCTGGATGATCTGGGTGGCTTTTTTGGATGTGCTGACCCTGGCGCTCAACATGTTGATGCTTCCAAGGGCAATCGCGCTGTCGATGCTCTTGCCTGGCGCCATCATTCCGCCCGTCGTTATGGCCATCGTCCTTGTCTGGCGAAAACCGCAGGCGCCCTGGCTCCAAGGGGCTTCGCTGATCGCAGGCATGTTCCTCATCTTGTTGTCGATTGCTTTGGTCGGCGTAAGCGCTGGTGGCGAGTTCTACGAACGGCACTTGAACATCATGCTGTTCGTGGCCATTACAGCCATCATCATCTTCGGCATCCCGCTGGCCTGGACGGTAACTATTGCCGCATTGGCGCTCGGTCTTTATCTCGTTTTTCAACTGCAGAACCCGGGCATCGAATTTGGGAGCGCCGTGGCTGCGACGCTGTTTTTCGCCAGCGGTATCTTCGCAACGGTCGCCGCGCGGCGCATCATGACAATTCTCGCTCAGAAGACTTTCCTATTTGAGCTTCGCGACAGACGCAGGGTCGCCGAACTGGCGGAAGCGAACGATCGGCTGGAACTTCTGGCGCGTACCGATCCGCTCACCGGCATCGCCAACCGGCGCTGGATGACGGAAACGCTCGACCGCCTATGGGGCGGTGGCAGAAAATGCCCCGACGGTGCCGCGATGCTGATGTGCGACATTGACGACTTCAAGAAGCTGAACGATCATCTCGGCCATGCTGAGGGCGATCGCTGTCTGGTCGAGGTCGCCAGCATTATCCAGGAAAACGTGAGGCGCGATCACGATCACGTGGCCCGCTACGGCGGCGAAGAATTCCTCGTGCTCTTGCCCGGGGTGGACGAGGAAGAGGCCATCTCTGTGGCTGAGCGAATTCGTAAGAGCGTTGAGGCCACCGCTTTTCCTAACCCGGCATCCCGCGTGTCGCGCCGCGTCACCCTCAGCATTGGAGTTGCAGTTCAGACGGCTGACGAGGCCATCTCACCGGAGCAGTTACAGCGTCAGGCGGATGCGGCACTCTATCTTGCCAAGCAAACCGGCCGGAACCGAGTGCTGCTCCACAGACAGGAGTCATTCGGGCGCAAACATATTCAGTCGACACGGTGATGCCGTGGTAGGCCGCGACGCGATAGTAGAATTGTCGCTTCGCTGCGCCGTCCTTGAGCGAGAGTCTTCGCGGTGTCCGACGGCGACATGAGCGCCAGCCTGTATCCGCGCTTGTTGAGCTCTTTGGCTATCGCGGCTCCCATGCCTCGACCCGCGCCGGTGATCACCGCCACTGGGCTCTCGATATGTGTGTCCGACATTGACCCTCCTTGAGCTGCAAGGACACTGCGACCTCAGCTCCATGTTGATTTTCGAAATGCAGTGCACAGCCGGCCAAATCCCCGGATCTGCCAGGTCAATTTGTGGCGTTTGACTTCCCCAGGGGATAGGCGGCGCCGGATGCGAGTGCCAGGCGCAGATCATGCTGCAATCATCAGCCTGTGGGATCGATGACGTCAGACGCATCAGCACGAGCCTAAAAAATGGGGGAACCATGGAGCAGGGCGTCGATGCCTGGTGGACGGAGAATGCTTCATTGATAAAAAGATGGGCTGTCATGTCTGACTGAGGCAAGCGTCGTGCTGCGGCGGTAGTGCTTCTACGTCGGCACTACCGCTGCGCCTGACAATGCCGAGGTCCTCCACAGGGACCCGTAGCTTCATGGCTGCACTCTTCGTTGTCTCGTCAAGTCGTCGTCGTCACATGCGGCAGCGCAGAGCTTCGGGGTCGTAGGGCGATTCCGCGATCACCCGCGCCTTGCGCATCTCGCCGAGGATCGGCACCTCCAGTTCCGTACCCAGCTTACCGATTTCCACCGGCAGCAGCGCAAAGGCGACGTCGTGGCCGAGCGTATAGGCATAGCTGCCGGAGGTGATGCGGCCGACAAGCTTGCCCTCGTGATGGACGCCTTCGTGGATGAGTGAGCTCGCGCCATCCGTGTCGATGGCGATCGTCACCGATCGCTGCCTCACACCTTCCTGCTGCTGGCGCACGAGTGCCGCCTTGCCAATGAAATCGCCCTTGTCCAGCCGGATGAAGCGATCGAGGTTGCTTTCCCAGGCGCTCAACTCCGGGTTCATGTCGCGGTACATGGCGCGATAGGATTTTTCGAGCCGCAGCGATTCCAGCGCATGCAAGCCGATGAGCCGCAGGCCGTGGGGTTCTCCGGCCGCCAGCAGTGCCTCGAGAAGGTGACGCTGGTAGCACAGCGGATGGTAGAGTTCCCAGCCGAGCTCACCTTCATAGTTGATGCGCAGCAGACGGACATCCGTGGCCAACCCCACCGTGCCGGACTTCACGCCGAACCACGGAAACGCCCCGTTGGACAGATCGATCTCGGTCAGCCCCTGCAGAACCTCGCGTGCCTTCGGGCCAACGATCGTGAAGCAGCCGCGCTCGTTCGTGACATTGCGGAGCTGCACGCTACCGTCCGTGGGCAACAGCTTCGACAGATCGTCGAAATTCCAGCGTTCGGCGCGCGGCGTGGAGATGAGGTAGAAGGTGCCGTCCTGCAGGCGTGAAATCGTATATTCCGCTTGCACGCCGCCGTTCTTCGTAAGGTGATGGCTGAGATTGACGCGGCCGATCTTCGGCAGTCGGTTTGCGAGGATGCCATCCAGCCACGCTTCGGCGCCCGGACCGGAGACCTCGAACTTCGTCATTGGTGTCATTTCGACGAGACCGACGGCGGTGCGCACGGCCCTCACCTCCTCGCCGACATAGTGACCTTTCTGGGTCCACCGCCAGCTATACTGATCCTTCGCCTCCACGCCTTCCGGCGCGAACCAGTTCGGCATTTCCCAGCCGTTGAGCACGCCCCAGACCGCACCGCGCCTGGTCAGAATATCATAGGAGGGTGCGGTCTTCTGCGGACGGGCTGCCGGCATGTCCTGGTAGGGATAGTGCAGTTCGGCGTGCGTACCCCAGCATTCGCGCACCTTCTGCCGCGTCCACTCCTTGTTGGCGTAGTCACCGAAGCGGCGCGGATCGATTTCGGACGTGTCGAGGCTGTTCGCACCCTCGACGATGCGTTCCGAGAGATAGTAGCCGATTGCACCGCCCCAGAGGATGCCTCCCGCAACGCCTTCCGCGAGCCAGACATTCTCCAGCCCCCAGGCCGGACCGACCAGCGGCAGTTCGTCGGCCGTCATCTGGAACGGGCCTCGAACGTTCGCCTTGATGCCGACGCGACCGAGCGCCGGCACGAGGTCCAAGGCACGCTCCCAGTTCCAGGCGACCGCGTCGAAATCCTCTTCGAGCAGGTCCGCGCCGAACGATTCAGGAACGCCGTTTTCGGCGAAGAGCTTCAGGCGTTCCGTCTTCTCGTAGGGTCCGAACATCAGCCCGTCGCCTTCTTCGCGCAGGTAGCCTTCGTAACCTTCGTCGCGCAGGATCGGCATTTCCGGCAGGCCCTGGCGCTTGCGCTCCACCACTTCGGGAACCGCATTGGTGATCCAGTACTGGTGGACGATAGGGATTGCCGGGATTTCCAGGCCAAGCATGGCGCCCGTCTGGCGTGCATAGTTGCCGGTCGCCGAAATGATGTGTTCGCAGGTGATTTCGCCTTGATTGGTGAGGATCTTCCATTCTCCGCCCGGCATGCGCTCGAAGCCGCGCACTTCGGTGTTGAGGTAGATCTTCGCGCCCCGGTCGCGGGCGCCCCTGGCCATGGCCTGCGTCACGTCCGCCGGTGCGATGTGCCCGTCATCGGGATGGTAGAGAGCGGCCCGCATCTCCTTGTTTTCGAGCAGTGGCCAGAGCTCACGCGCCTCCTGCGGTGTCACCAGTTCCGCGCGAATGCCCTGCACCGCTGCGACACTCATGTAGCTCTTGTATTCATCCAGGCGGTCTTGCGTGTTGGCGATGCGCAGCTGGCCGCACTTGTGCCAGCCCACATGCTGACCGGTTTCCGCTTCGAGACCTTCGTAGATTTCTATCGTCTTGGCGATCATGCGGCCGATATTGATGCTGCGCATGTAGGAGGGAATGAGGCCGGCGGCATGCCAGGTCGATCCGGCCGTAAGCTGTGTGCGTTCCAGAAGAGCGACGTCGGTCCAACCGCGTTTCGTAAGACCGTAGAGGATGGCGGCGCCGACACAACCACCGCCGATGACGACAGCGCGAGCATGAGTTTGCATTGAGAGGCTCCCTCGAATTGGTTTTGCAACCTACAAACGCCTTACCGACCTGTAATGTTGATAAAAATTGTCGAGCGGCATAACTTGAAATTATGCACAGGCTCCGCTCTCTGGTCCCGTCCGCGAATTATCTCTTCTGCTTCGAGGCAGCCGCCCGACGCCGCAGTTTCACGGCTGCCGCACAAGAACTGAATGTCAGCCAGCCCGCCGTCAGCAAGACGATCCGGCTGCTTGAGCACGCGACGGGGCTGAAGCTCTTCCGCCGCGACCATACCCGGCTGGAGCTGACCGCAGAGGGGCAGCGGCTTTACAAGGAAACGCAGGAAGCGTTCGACCATCTGCACATGGTCATCTCCTCGCTGCAGAAGAAGCATTCGAACGACGTGGTTCGCGTTTCTTTCTCCGCCGCCTTCGTGCAGCTCTGGCTGCTGCCGCGGCTCAAGGACTTCAAGGCGAAGCACCCGGACGTTTCGCTTCGCATCGAGGAAAGCAGCCGCGACCATCAGGACCTGCTCGAAGAGGACATCGACCTGTCTGCGCGCCTCGGCAACGGCAAGTGGCCAGGCATCCATGCCTGGCGCTTCGTGACGGAAGAAGTGCTGCCGGTGTGCAGCCCGGACTATTTGAAGGAACATGGACCGATCCGCGAGCCCGCCGACCTTTTGCAGCATACGCTCCTGATTTTCGAGGAACGGCACCGGTTGCGTCTCGGCTGGCGCGAATGGCTGGAGCGGCACTCGGTTCCGGCGGCGCGGCTGAAGCAGGATTTCGTCTTCACCGATGCGCTCGGCTCGATTGAGGCGGCGGTGCTCGGCCAGGGTATCGCGCTCGGCTGGAAGCATCTTGTCCATGACCATGTCCGGGCCGGACGACTGGTCTTCCCGCTGGCGGAGTCCTATCGCTCGGGACAGGCGATCCACATCATCATGCCGGTGCAACGCGCGCCCAAGCGCGGAACCGAACTCTTTCGCAACTGGCTGATCGAACAGAATGTCGACGCCGATATGCTGCGGGTTGGTAAGGAGTGAAAAGGTCCCCAGAGCATCGTGCAGGCAACTTCGATGCCTCAGCCACCTGGTTGTCGCATTTAGTATAGAAATGCACCAGCGTACGGGCAAAGACCGAGACCTGGTCGAACCTGGGCGAACGTTGACGGGCGGCAGCCAGCAGTTCACCTTCGCTAGATTGCTCCTTTCGACGGCGGCTGATACTCGGAATTTCATCAAATCCTTATGCAAGACAAGACAGCACGGGCGACGAAGCAGCCCGCAAGAAATGACCGCAGCCAGGCCGTCAATGCGGACCTGATCGCCGTTGTGATTGCCGTGACCACTGGCGAACCGAGAGTTCTCACCATCGAGCAGGCTCAGGCTTTGCCGTCCGGTCCTTTTGAGCTCGGCCATCGCTCCTTGCAGTCGGGTCTGCGGGCGTGGGTGGAGCGGCAGACCGGTCATCAGCTGGGCTATATTGAACAGCTCTACACCTTTGCCGACCGCGACCGGACCGGTGACGAGCGCGTGCAGATCTCGATCAGCTATCTTGGCCTGACGCGGGAAGAGCAGGCAGAACGTTCGCAAACACATGGTTGGCACGGATGGTACGACTATTTTCCGTGGGAAGATCACCGCGCCGGCGTACCTTCTATTCTGCCTGACATCGTCGTGCCCCGTCTTTCGGCCTGGTCCGACGACGCGGAAGATCCAAGCATACGCCGCGACCGCCGGCAGCGTGTTGCATACGCCTTCGGTCTGGATGATCGCGACTGGAATGAAGAACTCGTTCTGCAGAGGTACGAGCTGCTTTACGAAGCCGCGCTGGTGGCCGAGGCCACACGCGGTCGGGACAACGGCAATCCGCCGTCCATCCCTGGCCGTCCGATGATCGCAGATCATCGGCGTATTCTGGCAACGGGAATGGCCAGGCTGCGAACCAAGATCAAGTACCGCCCCGTCGTCTTCGAGTTAATGCCAGCAACGTTCACATTGCTGCAGTTGCAGCGAACCGTGGAGGCGCTCGCCGGCCGGCTCGTTCACAAGCCAAACTTTCGGCGTCTGATCGAAGAGCAGGATCTGGTCGAGGAGACAGGCGAGACGATGTCCGACACCGGGGGGCGCCCGGCGAAGCGCTTCCGCTTTCGCCAAACGGTCTTGGTGGAGCGAACCGCCGCAGGAACGAAATTGCCACTCTCACGCGGTTGACTTTTCTTATACTCAAGATAAGTATATGTCGGCTATACTCATTTGGAGAATAATTGGCTATGCCTATCACCTCCGCGCGCATGGCCGCGCTGTACGACCGCGTGCGGCAAGTCATTCCGTCAATCGAATGGCCGGCATTCATCGATGATATCGAGGCCATTCTCGATCTGAAACAGCAGCGCAATGCCGTCATCCTGGCGCACAACTACCAGACGCCGGAGATCTTCCACTGTGTTGCCGACATCGTCGGCGACAGCCTGGCACTTGCCCGCAAGGCGATGTCGGTCGAAGCGGATGTCATCGTGCTGGCCGGCGTGCATTTCATGGCCGAAACGGCGAAGCTGCTCAATCCGCAAAAGACCGTGCTCATTCCTGATTTGCGCGCAGGCTGTTCGCTGGCGGACTCGATTACCGCCGAGGACATCCGGCTGCTGCGGCAACGCTATCCGGGCGTGCCGGTCGTCACCTATGTCAACACATCGGCCGAAGTGAAAGCCGGGTCCGATATCTGCTGTACGTCCGGCAATGCAAAAGCCGTGGTTGAGTCCTTGGGTGTTCCCCGGGTGATCATGTTGCCGGACGAATATCTCGCCCGGAACATAGCCGCCCAGACCGACGTGCAGATCATCGCCTGGACGGGGCATTGCGAGGTGCATGAGCGCTTCACGCCAGCCGACATCAGAGAATTGCGCGAAAGTCATCCAGGCGTGACGGTGCTCGCGCATCCCGAATGTCCGCCCGAAGTGGTGGCCGTAGCCGATTTTTCCGGCTCGACCGCTGCCATGTCCGATTATGTCGGAAGGCAGAAACCGCCCCGCGTCGTGTTGATGACGGAGTGCTCGATGAGCGACAACGTCGCAGTCGAGCATCCCGAGGTCGAGTTCATCCGGCCCTGCAATTTGTGCCCGCATATGAAGCGGACAACGCTCGCCAATATCCGTACGGCACTCGAGCAGAACCGCCATATCGTCACCATCGAGCCGGAGATCGCCGGGCGCGCGCGGCTGGCCGTCGAGCGGATGCTGGCAGTATGAGCATGGACGTCCGCGATCTCGCCGGCCGGCCGGTCATCATCGGCGGCGGCATAGCCGGTCTGACGACCGCGCTGCACCTGGCGCCCGAGCCGGTGCTTCTCCTGTCGAGATCTCCGCTTGGCGCGGACGCGTCCAGCGCGTGGGCGCAAGGCGGGCTTGCGGCCAGCCTGGGCGAGGACGATGACCTGGCGCTCCATCTTGCCGACACGCTCGCAGCAGGCGACGGTCTTTGCGATGCGCAAGCGGCAAGGCGCATCGTATACGCTGCGCCTGCCGCGATCGAGGATCTGGCACGCCTTGGGGTTCGCTTCGATCGGACACCGGCAGGCGCTCTTCGTCTCGGGCTGGAGGCCGCGCACAGCCGGCGGCGCATCGTTCATGCCGGGGGTGACGGCAGCGGACGGGAGGTCATGCGCGCCCTGGTCGCCGCCGTGCGCTCCACGCCGACAATAGAGGTCATCGAGGGCGTCGAAGCACGCCGGCTGGTCGTGGAGGATGGCAGGGTCGCCGGCGTGCTGGCGAGTTGTTCGACGGGTCCAGTGTTCCTCGCCACGGGACGGGTCGTTCTCGCCACTGGCGGGATTGGCGGGTTGTTTCTCGACTCAACCAACCCGATGGGCAGTTGCGGACAGGGCCTGGCGCTCGCAGCGCGCGCGGGTGCCGTCCTTGCCGACCTGGAGTTCATCCAGTTCCACCCGACAGCCCTTGACGGGCCCTGCCGTCCAATGCCGCTCATCAGCGAGGCGGTTCGCGGCGAAGGTGCGGCGCTCGTCGACGAGACAGGGCGGCGCTTCCTCGACAGCGTGCGCGGCGCGGAACTCGCACCGCGCGACATCGTCGCGCGCGCTGTCTGGAAGCATCTCGCGGACGGCCATCGCGTCTTCCTCGACGTGCGCGAAAGGCCGGGCGCGGCATTCGCGCAGCATTTTCCAACGATCGCTTCAGCTTGCAGCAAGGTCGGCATCGATCCGGCGCGTGACCTCATTCCCATCCGGCCGGCGCAGCACTACCACATGGGTGGCGTCGCCGTGGATCTGGGCGGGCGCACGTCGGTTCCGGGACTTTGGGCTTGCGGAGAGATCGCCTCGACCGGGCTGCACGGCGCCAACCGGCTTGCCAGCAACTCCTTGACCGAGGCCGTCGTCTGCGCGCGCTGGGTTGCCGAGAGTGTAGCCGCTTCGCCCTACGACGGCGGAAAACCAGCAGTGGCGCATGACCTGCCCGCGCAAGATCCAAAGCTTGTGCGCCCTCTCCTGTCGCGTGGCCTCGGCGTCATGCGGGATGGCGAAGGGTTGAAAGAGACCGCGCGGGCCTTGCTGCCGTTGTTGCAACGGCACGGTGCGGCGTCCGATCCCGCCGCCGTCGGGCTGGTGTTCGCGGTTGCCGCCTTGCAGCGCCGGGAAAGCCGTGGGGCTCATTTCCGGACGGACTTTCCGCATCATGCGGCCGTCGCCCGCCGTTCCCAAATCACGCTCGACGCGGCCGTTGCCGCAGCGCGGGAACTCGCATCCTCCCCAACGCTTGAAAGCGTCTTTTGATGAGCCTCCCACCACTTCCCGCAATCATGATCGAGCCCCTGGTGCGCGCAGCCCTTCTCGAAGACCTTGGCAGGGCCGGCGACCTGACCTCGGACGCCGTCATACCGAAGGACAGTCATGCCACAACCGTGCTTTCGGCGCGCCAGGCCGGAACTGTCGCCGGGCTCGACCTGGCAATGCTCGCCTTCCAGCTCATTGATCAGAACGTTGACATCGAGGTGCATCGCGCGGACGGCAGCGAGGTGGTGCCCGGAGAGGTCATTGCAGTGGTGAGCGGTTCGGCTCGCGCAATACTCATGGCGGAACGGACGGCGCTCAATTTTCTCTGCCATCTGAGCGGCATCGCCACCGCGACGGCATCGGTAGTCTCAGCGGTTCGCGGGCACAAAGCAAAGGTCGTCTGCACCCGCAAGACGACGCCCGGATTGCGGACGGTCGAAAAATATGCGGTGCGCGCCGGCGGCGGCTCCAACCACCGCTTCGGCCTCGACGACGCCATCCTCATCAAGGACAACCACATCGCCATCGCCGGCGGAATTCGCGCGGCCATCGAGCGCGCGCGAGGCAATGTCGGGCATCTCGTCAAGATCGAAGTCGAGGTCGATACGCTAGCCCAGTTGGATGAGGTCCTGGCCCTCGCCCCCGATGCCGTGCTGCTCGACAATATGTCGGTCGATGAGCTTCGCCAGGCGGTGGCCATGGTTGCCGGCCGGTCGGTCACAGAGGCGTCCGGCGGGATCACCGCGGCGACAGCGCCCGTCTTCGCCGCGACCGGCGTCGATCTGATTTCGATTGGCTGGCTGACTCATAGCGCGCCGATCCTCGACATCGGGCTCGACTACCGTGAGCTTTGACCGTCGGGCCTGACCATCGGCGGCCGAATGACTTTTCTCGACACGAACAGGGCAACGGATCAATGCGAAAGATAGTCGCCAGCAAGCGGCAGGCGCAGGTTTCCTACTATCGGCACGGGCATGGCGGTGCCACGTGAGCACTCCTGCACTGGGCGCTGCGGCCAAATTGTGAGCCCCTACGCGAGAGGCGCGCCCTGAACCGACCACCGACGCCTATTGCTTGACCGAGGTGGAGGTGCCCCAGGTGTCGGACAGCACGTAACCTTGGGGATACGGATCTGTCGGATCGAGATAGTAATTGTGCTCACCTGTGATCCAGGCCCGGCCGGTGATCTCCGGAACGATCGCCCTGCGGCCGCCGACCTCCGTCAGCTCAACAATCCTGCCTGTGAAGCGCGAGCCGATGATCGATTCATGGATCAACACATCGCCCACTCCCATCAGGCCGCGTGCCTGCAGCACAGCCATGCGGGCCGATGTGCCGGTTCCTGTCGGACTGCGATCCGAGCGTCCGGGCGAGACGATGCAGGTGTTGCGAGTGACGTTGCCCGGACCCTGGAACGGCATAGCGAACTGCACGATCGACACGCCGCGCACATGGTCGAATTCCGGATGGACGACATCGAGCTGTTCGCGCGCGGCCCGTCGGACCTTCTCGCCGGCCATCGCCAGTTCGCGAGCCTCGTCGGGGGCGACCGAAAAGCCGAGCGCCTTGGCATCTACGATCGCATAGAACATGCCGCCATAGGCGATATCGACCGTGAGCGTGCCGAGCCCTTCAACCTCGATGTTGGCATCGAGGCGATCGACAAAGGCAGGCGCGTTGCGGAAGGTGATCGACAGGCATTTGCCGTCGCGGCATTCGGCGCGCACCTCGATGACGCCACCCGGCATGTCGAGCTTGAAGCGTGTCTCGGGCTCCTGCATCGGCACCATGCCGGTCTCAAGCAGCACCGTGGAGACGCAGATCGTATTGGACCCGGACATCGGAGGGTATTCCGTCGGCTCCATGATGATGGCGCCCGCGGCGCAATCGTCACGCGTCGATGGGACGAGCAGGTTGACGTGCCGCGCAACACTGCCGCGCGGCTCGCAGATCAGCATCCGCCTGATATGGTCGTGATCACGTTCCATCGTGATCATCTTTTCCATCATGGTGCGGCCCGCCGGCGGCAGGACGCCGCCCACGATGACGTCGCCGACTTCGCCTTCGGCATGACAGCCGACGACACGAATGCTGGTTTTCGTGCGCATTGATATTTCCTTCCTCCAAATGACTATCTTACCTGGCAGGCAGTCGCCAAGTTGCACTTGCGGGCCATCAGGCAACAGCCTGCACTTCATTGTCAGCAAGTGATTTTGCGTTCAGCTCTTTATGACGCCATCAAGGTAGTCCTACCGACGAAATAGGGTGTGCTGCTAGCGGAAACCGAATGCCGTGGCCTTCTGCGTCTAGCTAGAGCGAACCGGTTTCGACGCCGCTGTCGCGAATGCCGGTCTGGGGTAAGTCGGTCGGCAAGGATCGCCAGGAACGCAATGGAGAGGCCCGCGACGATACCCAGTCCAGCGTCGGCCTTGCCGAGTGCGATATAGACCTGCAGGCCGAGGTCGCGTGTGCCGACAAGGGCTGCAATCGCCAGCATCGACAGAGCAGCCATGACGGTCTGGTTGACCCCCAGCATGATCACCGGAACGGCAAGCGGAAGTTTCGCCTGAATTTGAGCTGGGGTCGCGCCATCTGCTCAACTGCCTCGGCCACGTCTGCGCGCATATGGCGGAGCCCCATGCTCGACATAGCGAATAGGTGGCACGATGGCGTAGAACATGATGGCGATGAGGGCTGTGAACTCGCCCACCTTGAAGAACATAAGTGCCGATATCAGAAAGACGATTAGGTGTGACGCGTGTCTTCGATGAGAAGGGGAGTTGCAGCGCAAAGGCCCAAAATGTTGAGGTATCCCAGACCAACGGCTGCAAGCAGATGGTACCGTTGGCTGGGATCGAACCAGCGACCTCCGGATCCACAATCCGGCGCTCTAACCATCTGAGCTACAACGGCACGTGTGACTGGCAGGATCCAGATGAAGCTTGTTCTCCGGGATCCGCACTGTCGTTCGGCGATGCGTCCAATACGGGCTATCGGATCTTAATTCAAGGCCTTTGAGAAGCAAAGGTACGGTTCTACAAACCGCGGCGGATTCCGCCGGACAAAAGAAAAGGCCGGCGGGAGGAGGTGCCGGCCTTTCCTGTTACGAGCCAGCGGGAGGAGGTGCTGGCTGGTCACCCCGGGGAGCAGAGGGAGGAGGTTCCACTCGCCGGGTATTCACTTGGTCACTTTATCGCACATCTATTTGTCTGACGAAATGCGACGTTTTGATGCATCGCCAGGATGAGCGCAAATATTAGGCGGCCTTGATGTCCTTCAGGGCCTTCTCGAAAGCGGTCTTAACCGGCTTGGAGACGTCCTCGGCAGCCTTGGAAGCAACGGCCTGGAATTCCTTGGCCTGCTCGACGGTCGTTTCGACACGCTTGCGCAGGAAGGAGGTCTGCAGCTCGACGACTTCCGACAGCGACTTGGCGCCGATCAGGGCTTCGAGATGCGAGAAGCCGGCTTCGGCATTGGCGCGCAGAGTGGCAATGGTCTTGAGCGACAGGTCGCTGGAAACGGTCTTGGCGGTCTCGAAGGTCGATTCCAGGACCTTCTGGGTCTCCTCGGCGCCGGTCTTCAGCTTGGTGTAGGCCTCTTTCGACTGCTCGACGCCCTTTTCGGCGAAAGCGCGAATCTGGTCGGTGGTCTTGGAAGCATCGAAGGTCGGGAATTCAACGTTCTCGATCGTCTCGCCGGTCTTGGTCTTGGTCATTTTCCATCCTTTTCAGTGGTAGCGGCTTTGACAGAAAGCCGTCTCGTTCATGTATAATGGCAATATAGAGGTTTTTTTGTGCGATGCAACATCTTTGTTGCGGTGCACCATAAAATTCTTCCCTACCGTTAACCAAGAGCCCAGAGATTCCGACCGCTGCACGTCATAGCTTGTGGACCTTCGCCCCGCCGGCTTTTATTAACAAAGCGTTAACTGAAATTGCCCGCCGAGGGATTCGCCAAGCGCATGCCGCCTGAAAACTACTCCTTCCTCGACGTCGCCGTGCTCGACGCGGTTCGCCAGCGCTTCGCCGCCGGCGACGCGATCGCCATATTGTCGGCGGACCTCGAACAGGTGATCTGGGCCAATGGGCCCGGGGCCGCGGTGTTCGGCTACCCGTTTATCGAGGCCATTATCGGCGCCTCGGCACGGCTGCCGCTGATCGCCCGGCGCCAGATCATGGCGACCAGCGGCTTTCCGGAGATCGGCAACGACCGCGCCATCACGGTCAGGCTGGCGACCGGCCTCAGCAGCCGCGCCGTCGGCTTCCTGGCCAGCGCGGTCAGGATGCCGGATGGCGAGCATGCGATCATGCTGGTGTTGCCGGCGGCGCAGACCGGCTCGCGCAGCCCGGCCGAGATCGCCAGCCGCGCCATTGGCGGTTTCACCGAAGATGGCCATTTCATCGCCTTCATCAACGCCGCGGGCGGTGTCGAGGCCGCCTCGGACGGCTTTGCGGCGCTCGGCATCCAGCCCGAGACGCTGGCAGCCCTTGTTGGCGATGTGGCAAACGGCGACGAGCGTATCGTCAAGCGCCTGGTTCCGGGCGGCGCCAGTTCCTATCCGGCCGGCCTCGCCCGGCTGACCGACACGCGCCACCTGCTGGTGGTCATCGACGAAGACCAGCTCGACGATGAAGGGGCCGTTGGCGAGCCCTACGCCGCATCGGCAGAAGACAACAAGGCCGGCCGGGCGGAAGCCGGTCAGGATAATGAGCCCACGACAACAGCTCCGACGGCTGCGGCAGCGGACGTGGCGCCGGACGCCGGCAGCGTCGCACGGCCGACCGACAAGCAGCCTGCCGCTTCGGCGACGCAAAGCCCGGACGACGGTGAACGGCAAACAACGGGCGGAGCGCCGGCGCAACACGACCACTGGTATTTCAATGCCGGCGGGGATGAGGCGAGACAGCCGAACCGGTCAGGCACTCCGGTGCAGGTCGACGCCCCGGCCGAAAGCAGGCAACAGGAGCTTGCCAGGGCCGCCTCTGCCGCCGAACGCCCCGTCGCGGCGACAATCGACCGTTCGGCACCGCCGCTGCGCTTCGTCTGGCGCACCGATGCCGAAGGCAGGTTCAGCGCGCTGTCGGCGGAATTCGCCGGGATCGTCGGCAAGCCCGCCGCCGATGTGATCGGCCGCCGCTTCAAGGATGTGGCGGCCACTTTCGGTCTTGATGCCTCGGGCGAGATTGCCGGCCTGCTGGAGCGGCGCGACACGTGGTCCGGCCGTTCGGTGCTGTGGCCGGTGGCCGGCACCGATCTCAAGATACCAGTCGATCTGGCCGCGCTGCCGGTCTATGGCCGCAGCCGCGCCTTCGAAGGTTTTCGCGGTTTCGGCGTTGCCCGCAGCGGCGACGCGGTGGTCGATCCGGAAGCGATCGGCATGGCGCTTGTCCCCAATGGCGAGATGCACCGGACCAGCGAACCCGCAGTTGAGGCGCCCGAGACGGGAACAGCCGAGCCGGCCGACCCGTTCAAGGGCGAAGTGCCGGCGCTGACCATCGTGCCGAAGCCAGAACGCCGCTTCGCCGACAAGGTGATCCGGCTGGCCGAGCATCGGCAACCGGCCAACGATAAGCAGCCGGCAAGTGAAAGGGGCCTGTCGACCCTGGAGCGCAGCGCCTTCCGCGAGATCGGCGAGCGGCTGAAGAAAGACAGCACGACCCCGGTCGAACAGCCGCCGGCTGCGGAGACCAGCGCCGAGGACACAAAAGCAACCGCCGACAGGGATGCCCCGATCGAGGCAGTCGACGCGACTTCGCCCGGGCAATCCGGCGTCGCACAGCCGGAGCCGTCCGCCGAAGTCGGTGAGCAGGCGAAAGTCGCAGCAACCGTCGGCCAGCCGCCGGAAAGCGAAACGGAAGCGGCTGAACAACCCGAGAGCGACGCCGAAGACGAGAAGGATCTGGCGCGGCTCGACGGCGTCCAGCCGGAGGAAAATAGCGAAGAGGCCCCCACGGACCAGACCGCGGCGCCTGCCGTCTCGGGCTCGCTGCTCGACTATGCCGACCATACGGACGAGCCGGGCCAGGTTGCGGACAGTAGCGACGCGCCGGTTTCCGAGCCGGACCAGGCGACAGTAGCACCGGAAGCCGCCAAGGCTGAGGATACCGAGCCGGCTGTTGCCGAGGCGCCGGCTATGGGCGCCGGCGAAGACGACCGCATGACATCAGACGATTTCCGCGACGCCGAGGACAGCGAGGACTGGGCGCCGGCCGATGAGGACACCGCTGTTTCCACCGGGGACAAGCCTCCTGAGACGAGTGCTGCTCCGCCGGAGCGGCCGCTGCTCAAGGCGCCACAGCTCCAGCTCGGCGGGTTCCTGCCCTCGGCTTTCTCAACCGGGGATGAGACCAAAGCCCCCGATACATCGATCCTCGGCAAGCTGCCGGTGCCGCTGCTCATCCATTCCGGCGACGAGCTTCATTACGCCAATGACGAATTCCTCCGTTTGACCGGCTATGACGCGCTCGACGATTTGGCCGACGCCGGCGGCCTCGGCGCCCTGTTTGCCGATCCCTATTCCGACGACGGCGCTGCCGACGAAAGCGATCGGGCGCTCAGGCTGAAGGCACGCGACGGGCAGGAATTCCCGATCGACGCCATCCTGCGCTCGGTTCCGTGGCGTGGCGGCAAGGCGTTGATGCTGGTGGTGCGCCGTTCAGGCGAGGACGAAGCGCCGGCCGCGGCCCTGCATGGCCAGTCGGACGAGCCGACCCAGCCTGATGTTTCCGAGCTCAAAAGCCGCATTGCCGAAATGCGCACCATCATCGACACCGCCACCGACGGCGTGGTGCTGATCGGCCGCGACGGCGCGATCCGCTCGATCAGCCGTCCGGCAGAAGCATTGTTCGGCTTCGACAGCGACGAGGTGGCCGGCAAGCCGTTCGCCTCGCTGTTCGCCATTGAGAGCCAGCGCGCGGCGCGCGACTATCTCAACGGGCTTTCCGAGCCCGGCGTGGCGAGCGTGATGAATGACGGCCGCGAGGTGATCGGGCGCGAGGCGCAGGGGCGCTTCATTCCGCTGTTCATGACCATCGGCAGGCTGCCCAGCGACAGCGGCTTCTGCGCCGTGGTGCGCGACATCACACAATGGAAGCGGGCGGAGGAAGATCTCACCCAGGCGCGCGCGGTGGCCGAGCGCGCCTCCTCGCAGAAGACGGATTTCCTGGCCCGCATCAGCCATGAGATCCGCACGCCGCTCAATGCCATCATAGGCTTTTCCGAACTGATGGTGGACGAGAAATTCGGGCCGGTGGCGAACGACCGCTACCGCGACTATCTGCGCGACATCAACCGATCGGGCAACCACGTGCTCGACCTCGTCAACGACCTGCTCGACATTTCGAAGATCGAGGCCGGCCAGCAGGAGATGGACTACGAGGCGGTGTCGCTCAACGACACGCTGGCCGAAACCGTGGCGATGATGCAGCCGCAGGCCAATCGCGAACGCGTCATCATCCGCTCCAGCTTCGCTTCGCGGCTGCCGGAAGTGGTTGCCGATTTGCGCAGCGTGCGCCAGATCGCGCTCAACATCCTGTCCAACGCCATCCGCTACACACAGGCGGGCGGCCAGGTCATTGTCTCGACCGCCTACGAGACCTCGGGCGATGTCGTCATGCGCGTGCGCGATACCGGCATCGGCATGAGCCAGGCCGAGATCGAGCAGGCGCTGAAGCCGTTCAAGCAGATCAACGCGCTGAAGCGCGGACGCGGCGACGGTACCGGTCTCGGACTGCCGCTGACCAAGGCGATGGTGGAGGCCAATCGGGCTCGCTTCAGCATCAACTCGACGCCCGGCGAAGGCACGCTCGTCGAAGTCGCCTTCCCCTCGACCCGCGTGCTGGCCGAGTAGGCCCGATCCATTGCTTTTGCAGCAAAAGAAAAGGCGTCCAATGGGACGCCTTAGGTAATGAGATTGCTGTCACAACGGGGCTTGAGCGAAACTGATCCTCAGGGGACGAGGACGGGATTTCTCCCTCAAGTTACATGCGACTATCGGCGCCGGCCCTTAACAAATCCTTACCGGCCGGGCGGAAAATTTACGAATGTGTACCACTCATGAAATCTAGGTAAATTCGACCGAGATAATTCGTTAACCATCGTGATGGCCTTTTAGCCATGCATGCCGTTCTCCCAAAACCGCCACACACTTTTGGGCGGCATGCATCAGTCGGCAAGCTGCGGCAGATTTTTGAACAACTCCAGCGCCTCGGGATTGGCGAGCGCCTCCTTGTTCTTGATGGCGCGGCCATGCACCACGTCGCGCACCGCAAGTTCGGTGATCTTGCCCGATTTGGTGCGCGGAATGTCGGTGACGGCGACGATCTTTGCCGGCACATGGCGGGGGCTCGCCCCGGTACGGATTTTCGCGCGGATGCGTTTTTCCAGATCGGCGTCCAGCACCACGCCGGCGGCCAGCCGCACGAACAGCACGATGCGCACGTCATTGTCGAAATCCTGGCCGATGCACAGCGCCTCGAGGATCTCCGGCATCTGTTCGACCTGGTTGTAGATCTCCGCCGTGCCGATGCGCACACCGCCCGGGTTGAGCGTCGCGTCGGAGCGGCCATGAATGATCAGGCCGCCATGGGCGGTCCATTCGGCGAAGTCGCCGTGGCACCAGACATTGTCGAAGCACTCGAAATAGGCGGCCTTGTATTTCTTGCCTTCGGGGTCGTTCCAGAAGCCGATCGGCATTGCCGGAAAGGCTTTCGCGCAGACCAGTTCGCCCTTCTCCTGCCGGACCGGCCTGCCGTCGTCGTCCCAGACGTCGACGGCAAGGCCGAGGCCGGGTCCCTGGATCTCGCCGGTCCATACCGGCTCAGTCGGCACGCCGAGCACGAAGCAGGAGACGATGTCGGTGCCGCCGGAGATCGAGGCCAGATGCACGTCCTTCTTGATGCCGTCATAGACGAAGCGGAAATCCTCCGGCGACAGCGGCGAACCGGTCGAGGAGATGGTGCGCACCGTGGAAAGATCGTGGCTGCGGATCGGCTCGAGGCCGGCCTTGCGCACGGAATCGATGAACTTCGCCGAGGTGCCGAAATAGGTCATCTTCTCGGCGTCGGCGAAGTCGAACAGCGCGTTGCCATCGGGATAGAAGGGCGAGCCGTCATAGAGCAGCAAGGTCGCGCCGGAGGCCAGGCCCGAGACCAGCCAGTTCCACATCATCCAGCCGCAGGTGGTGAAGTAGAAGAGGCGGTCGCCGTCGAGCAGGCCGGCATGCAGGCGCTGTTCCTTGATGTGCTGGATCAGCGTGCCGCCGGCCGAATGGACGATACATTTCGGAATACCGGTCGTGCCTGAGGAAAACAGGATGTAGAGCGCGTGCGCGAACGGCAGCCTCTCGAAGCTGACCGGCTTGGCGGCAAAGGGAGACAGCGCCTCCTCAAGGCTATCCGCCCTGTCGATGGTCGCTGCCACATCCGCCGATGTGCCGAGATAGTCGACGATCAGGATCTTGCGGACGGAAGGCAGCTTTGCCGCCACCGTCGCGATCTTGTCGGCGACCTCGATCGCCTTGCCATTGTACCAGTAGCCGTCGGGCGCGATGAACACGACGGGCTCGATCTGGCCGAAACGGTCGAGCACGCCCTGCTCGCCGAAATCGGGAGAGCAGGACGACCAGACGGCGCCGATCGAGGCCGCCGCCAGCATAGCTGCGACGGTCTCCGGCATGTTGGGCATCATGGCGGCGATACGGTCGCCTTTCTTCACCTTCAGCGACAGGAAAAGCTGCTGCAGGCGCGAAGTCAGCGCATTGAGTTCGTTCCAGGACAGCCGCCGCTCGACCTTGTCCTCGCCGCGAAAAACGATCGCCTCGCCTGACCCGGTTTTCTTCAAAAGGTTCTCGGCGAAGTTCAGCGTCGCGTCGGGAAAGAAGGCTGCCCCCGGCATCTTTTCGCCATCGACCAATGCGCGATCGCCCTTGTCGCCGACGATACCGCAAAAATCCCAGACCAGGTCCCAGAACGCCTCGCGATCGTCGATCGACCAGCGGTGAAGCTCTGCATAGGCAGCGAAGGAGAGACCGGTTTTCGCCGCCGCGGCCTTCATGAAGGCGGTCATCGGCGCAGCGTCGATCTGGTCTTGCGTCGGGGTCCAGAGTGGTGCGTCGGCAGCCATGATCGTTCCTCCACGGGCTGCACCGCTTATGCATATTGCGTTGCAGCAGGGCAAGATTTTGTTCCGACAAGCGATGACGCATCGGGAAAACCGCCGGCAAAGCAGATGTCCATGGCTGTTGGTGTGCGCAAATGCCATCGCCGGGCCATAAAGACTTGAAATGCGTCAGCGCTGGGTTACACCCGTCGGGCGATTTGTCGGCAATGGAAGCAACCGGGGCGATATGCGATCATCTTTGATCCGGCGCGGAATATGGGCGATCGGCGTTGCCGTGCTCGTGATCGCGCTGGTCGTCGCCGCCCTGCCGCTGTTTGCCTCGACCCGCATCGTGCGCGACCGCATCGCCTGGGAGATGAGCGCCTGGAGCGGCTTCAGGGTCACCATCCAGGGCTCGCCGCGCATCGAGGTCTGGCCGAAATTCCGCGCCATCCTGAGCGACGTGACGCTTTCGCAGTGGACCGAGACCGACGCCCCGCCGGTGATCGAAGCCGAGCGCGTCGAGGTCGACCTCTCCGCCATGGCGGCATTGCGCGGCGATGTGGTGTTTTCCACCGCGCGGCTGGTGCGGCCGACGATCAGGGTCCAGCGTGCGACAAACGGTTTCTACCTGCCGGCCATTCCGACCGGCGGCCGCATCACGCGCTCGATCGACACGGCGCGCGGTGTAGTCAGTGCCGATCCGGCCAAGCCCGATCTCAGCAAGCTGCCGGCCGATCCGTTCGGCACGGTGGAGTTCAGGGACGGCCGCATGGTGGCCCTGGTCGGCGGCAAGGAGACCGAGATCCTGAGCAGCCTTACCGGCCAGGCGAACTGGGCGGCGATGAACAGCAATGCGACGATGACGGCGACCGGCATCTGGCGCGGCGAAAGCGTAGCCGTCGATTTCGCGTCGCCAAACCCGCTGGTGTTGTTTGCCGGCGGTGCCGCTCCAATCACGCTATCCTTCAAGGCCGCACCGGCCACCTTTTCCTTCGACGGCATGGCCTCGATGTCGGAGAACGGCTATTTCGATGGCCAGGCGAAGTTTGCAGCGCCCTCGCTGCGGCGCGTGCTCGAGTGGTCGCAGGCCGGCATCGCGCCAAGTGCAGCGATCGGCTCGGTCTCGGTCGCCAGCAAGGTGACGGCGTCGGCCGGCCGGGTGAAATTCGAAAACACCACGGTGGCGCTCGACAACAATCCGGGCATGGGGGCACTGGACTTCTCCTTCGGCGAGACCCTGCCGGTCATCTCCGGCACGCTCGCCTTCGACACGCTCGACCTCCGGTCGTTTCTGTCCGCTTTCACGCCGCTGGCACCAACCGGAGAGTCCGGCCCCGGCGAGATCGACACCAGCTTCGCCGACAAGGTCAATCTCGACCTCAGGCTGTCGGCGGCGCACGCCACGGCCGGACCCGTCCAGCTTGCCGACGTCGCCGCCACGGCGCAGGTCAAGAACGGGCTTGCCGTCTTCGACATTTCGGATGCCTCGGCGTTCGGCGGCAACATCCAGAGCAGCCTGCGTTTCGACCGCAAACCCGAAGGCACGCAGGTCGAGATCCGGCTTCTCGCATCCGACGTCGACGGCGGCGCCTTCGCCACCGCGGCCGGCATGACGCGGCTGGTGCCGGTCGGAACCGCAACCGTCTCGGTCATCCTGAAAGGGCCGGGCAAATCCTGGGATTCGATCTTCGAAAACGCCGACGGCTCGGTCACGGCGACGTTCGGGCCGGGCGCGCTCACCGGGCTCAACCTGCCGGCCTTCCTCAAGCGCACCGAACAGGGCGGGTTCTTCGCGCTCGACGACGTCTCCAACGGGACGCTGCCGATCGACGGCGCCGAGATCAAGGCCAGCATCTCGAAGGGCGTGGCGCGGCTGGACAAGGCCGAGGCCAATTCGGCCAAGTCCAAGATCTGGCTTTCCGGCATCGCCTCCTATGCCGGACGGGGGCTGGCGCTGTCGGGCGGCGTCATCCAACCTGAGCAGGCCGCCAAGCAGCCGGATGGGCAGCAAGGACCCAACCAGTCGTCCTTCTTCGTCGGCGGCACCTGGAGCACGCCGTTCATCTCGCCGATCAGCCGCGGCATTTCGGGCGAATAGACCGCCCCTTCTCCCGTCAGGCAGCCAGCACTTGCGGCTGCCTGATCAGCCGCGCTGCGCCGCCTGCTCGTCGAGCTGGCGCTGCACTTCACGCCGCTTGTTGGCGAGCGAGGCGATGATGACGCCGATGGCGACGACGGCGATCAGAATGGTGCAGGCGGCGTTGATTTCCGGCGTCACGCCGAGGCGAACCTGGCTGTAGATCTTCATCGGCAAGGTTGTGGCGCCAGGGCCCGAGGTGAAGCTGGCGATCACCAGGTCGTCGAGCGACAGCGTGAAGGCCAGCATCCAGCCGGAGACGATGGCCGGCATGATGACCGGCAGCGTGATCTGGAAGAAGGTCTTCACCGGTGTCGCGCCAAGATCCATCGCAGCTTCTTCCAGCGAACGGTCGAAGCTGATGAGGCGCGACTGCACGACGACGGCGACAAAGCACATGGTCAGGGTGATGTGGGCAAGGGTTACGGTGAAAAAGCCTCGGTCGAGGCCGACAGCGACGAAGAGCAGCAGCAGCGACAGGCCGGTGATGACCTCCGGCATGACCAGCGGGGCAAAGACCATGCCGGAAAACAGCACCCGGCCCCTAAAGCGCGTGTAGCGGGTCAAGGTGAGCGCCGCCAAAGTGCCGAGCACGGTGGCCACCGTGGCCGAGATGACGCCGACGCGGGCCGTTACCCAGGCGGCGTCCATCAGGCCCTGGTTGTGGAACAGCGAGACGTACCATTTGGTCGAGAAGCCGCCCCAGACGGTGACCAGTTTCGACTCGTTGAACGAGAAGACGATGAGCAGGACAATCGGCAGGTAAAGAAAGGCAAAGCCCAGCACGATCGAGGTGATGTTGAAGCGGCTCCAGGTGGCGTTCATTTGCCTTGCTCCTGGGCGCGCGCCTGGGCCTGCTGGAAGAGCATGATCGGCACGATCAGCAGCAACAGCAAGATGACGGCGACGGCCGACGACACCGGCCAGTCGCGGTTGGCGAAGAACTCGTTCCACAGCGTCTTGCCGATCATCAGCGTCTGCGAGCCGCCAAGCAGGTCGGGTATGACGAACTCACCGACGGCCGGGATGAACACCAGAAGGCAGCCGGCGATGACGCCGGGCAGCGACAGCGGAAAGGTGATCTTCCAGAAGGCGCTGGTCGGCGGGCAACCGAGATCCTTGGCCGCCTCGATCAGCGAGTAATCCATCTTCTCCAGCGACGAATAAAGCGGTAGCACCATGAACGGCAGATAGGAATAAACGATGCCGATGAAGATCGCCGTGTAGGTGTTGAGGATGATCAGCGGCTGGCTGATGATGCCGGTGGCGAGCAGCAGCTGATTGAGCAGCCCCTCGGGCTTGAGGATGCCGATCCAGGCGTAGACGCGGATCAGGAACGAGGTCCAGAAGGGCAGGATCACCAGCATCAGCAGCGTCGGGCGGATCGTTGCCGGGGCACGCGACATGCCATAGGCGATCGGATAGCCGACGAGCAGGGTCAGCAGCGTCGAGATCGCGGCGATGATGACGCTGGTCACATAGGCGTTGAAGTAGAGCGCGTCCTCGGTCAGCCAGGTGTAGTTGTCGATGCTGAGCTGCTTGAGCTGATCAAAAAAGCCGGAAATGCCGCCGCTGAAATCGAGCACCGGCGTGTAGGGCGGCATCGCGATCGCGGTCTGCGACAGCGATATCTTGAAGACGATGATGAAGGGAATGAGAAAGAAGAACAGCAGCCAGAGATAGGGGATGATGATGACCAGACGGCCGACGAAAGCCGCTCCCAGTCTGGCCAGTGGGGACTGGGCGGCATCTGCCGATGGGGACGTTGCTGCAGCGGCGGTGGCGTTCGACATGGTCGCCCCCTACCGTGTCAGCACGACGCCGGCATCGGACCGGAAAGAAACCCAGGCGCGGTCGTTCCAGCTCAGCGGATCTTCGGTCACGCGCGCCGCGTTCATCGTGCTCGCCCGCACCATCTGTCCGTCGTCCAGCCTGACGTGATAGACGGTCATGTCGCCGAGATAGGCGATGTCGTAGACTTCGCCTTCGAGCGCATTGACCGCGTCGGCGGGCTTCTTCGACGAAATCCTGATCTTCTCCGGCCTGATGGCGAAGACGATGTCGGCGCCGGCCGCGGCAGCGCCGGCGTTCTCGACGACGATCTGGGCTCCGGTGGCGCCCGCGATGCGGGTTGTCTTTGCCGTCCGCTCGGCAACCTTGCCTTCGAACATGTTCACGTTGCCGACGAAGTGGGCGACAAAGCGCGAGGCAGGCGCCTCGTAGACTTCGGGCGGCGTCGCCACCTGCATCACCTCGCCCTTGTCGAGGATGGCGATGCGATCGGCCATGGTCATCGCCTCTTCCTGGTCGTGGGTGACGACGACGAAGGTCAGACCAAGCTTCTGCTGCAGGTCCATCAGCTCGAACTGCGTTTCCTCGCGCAGCTTCTTGTCCAGCGCACCGAGCGGCTCGTCGAGCAGCAGCACCTTCGGTCGCTTGGCGACCGAGCGGGCGAGCGCCACTCGCTGGCGCTGGCCGCCCGACAATTGGTGCGGCTTGCGCTTGGCGAACTGCTCGAGCTTGACCAGCTTCAGCATCTCGGCGACGCGCGCGGCGATCTCGGGCTTCGGCATGCCGTCCTGCTTGAGGCCGAAGGCGATGTTGTTCTCGACCGTCATGTGCGGGAACAACGCATAGGACTGGAACATCATGTTGACCGGCCGGCGGTAGGGCGGGATGCCGCGCAGATCCTGGCCGTCGAGCAGGATGCGGCCGGCGGTCGGCTCCTCGAAACCGGCAAGCATCCTGAGCAGCGTCGACTTTCCGCAGCCCGACGCGCCGAGCAGCGCGAAGAACTCGCGCTCGAAGATGGTCAGCGACAGATTGTTGACGGCGGTGAAGTCGCCGAACTTCTTGGTGACATTGTCGAACTGGATATACGGCTTGGCGTTCGGATCATTCCATGGCGCGAAATCCCTGCGGATGCTGCCAAGCGATTTCATATCCCCACTCCGTCTGCTGCGTTCCCCGAAAAAGATTTGACCCCGGCAGCTGGCTGCCGGGGTCGTGTCTGATCGCCTACTGACCGGTGACGATCTTGGTCCAGGTGCGCGTGATGAGGCGCTGGGTCTTCGGATCGTAGGGCTGGACGGTATACAGTTTCTGCAAGGTCGCCGCATCCGGATAGATCGCCGGATCTTCGAGCACCGCCTTGTCGATGAACTGCTGCGAGGCTTTGTTGCCGTTGGCGTACAGCACATAGTTCGATGATTTGGCGATCACTTCGGGCTTCATCATGTAGTTGAGGAACTCGAGCGCCTCGGCGACATGCGGCGCATCGGCCGGTATCGCCATCTGGTCGAACCACATCTGGGCGCCTTCCTTCGGCACGGCATAGCCGATCTCGACGCCTTGCTTGGCCTCGACGGCGCGGTTGCGGGCCTGGAAGACGTCGCCCGACCAGCCGACCGCCAGGCAGATGTCGCCGTTGGCGAGCGCGTTGATGTATTCGGACGAATGGAATTTTCTGATGTAGGGCCGGATCTTCAGCAGTGTCTCTTCGGCCTTGGCAATGTCGTCGGGCGAGGTGCTGTTCGGATCGAGGCCGAGATATTTCAGCGCCGCCGGAATGATGTCGGCCGGCGAATCCAGCACGTAGACGCCGCAATCCTTCAGCTTAGCCAGGCTTTCCGGATTGAAGAACGCGTCCCAGCTGTCGATCTTGTCGGTACCGAGCGCGGCTTGCACCTTCTTGATGTTGTAGCCGATGCCGACGGTGCCCCACATGTAGTTGATCGAATATTCGTTGCCGGGGTCGTATTTGGCGGTCCGTTCCAGAACAGTGTCCCACATGTTGGAGATGTTCGGCAGCTTCGACTTGTCGAGCTTCTGGAACACGCCAGCCTGGATCTGGCGGGCTAGGAAATTGCCGCTCGGCACGACGACGTCGTAGCCGCTGCCGCCGGCCAGGAGCTTGGTTTCGAGGATCTCGTTGGAATCGAAGGTGTCGTAGACGACCTTGATACCGGTCTCCTTGGTGAAGTCGTCGATGATCGAGCTGTCGATATAGTCGGACCAGTTGAAGACGTTAACGACGCGGTCCTCGGCATGACCGCCTATGGTGAAAAGTGTCAAAAATGCCGAAGTCGCCGAAAGCCAGAGCGCTTTGCGGATCATGCTATTCTCCTTTGGTGAGTGTTCCATCGCCGGTCCGTCGCGACATCCGCGCGGCCGGGCTTTTGTTCAGATTGTTGGGCTTGCCGGAGAGCGGCAAGCCAGAGTTGGTGCAGCAGGCCTGGCTCGATGTCCGATCGGATGGAGAGCTCGCGTACCCATGCCAGGATCTTGTGGGCGTTTGGCCGCCGTCAGAAGCTTTCGCCACGGCGCGGGCAGGGATACGACGATGTTGTCCGGTCTCGATCGGACCGGCGGAGACACTTGGCAAGATACGCCTGTCTTGTTGTTGCCGTGGCCGCAACCTGCCCGCGCCGCAACACCATTGTCAATGGCAAACGCGCGCGCCGCATCGATGCCGCATCAATTAGGCGAAGGCAGGCCAGTGACGCCCGGCCGCTCGGGTCGCGCCTGACGCTTGAACTCGAGTCCGATATGAACGAGCAGCGCGGTGACGACGACCGCGCCGCCGATGATGGTGCGCGCCGACGGCACCTCGGAATGGACAAGCCAGACCCAGATCGGACCGAGGATCGGCTCGAAGGTGCCGAGGAGTGCCGCGATCGCGGCCGGGACCAACCGGGCACCGGTGGCGAAGAAGACAAGGCCGACGCCGAGATTGATGACGCCAAAGACAAACAGAAAACCCATGTCGTGGCTGGAAACGGCGAATGCCGATGCCTGAGACGCGGCGAAGGCGCCGGCCAGCATCGTGCCAAGGCAGGTCGCCGGCGTCATGCGCACATAGGCGAAGCGCCGGGTGATGACGGTGGCGATCGAGAATACGCAGGCGATGAGCAGCGCCAGACCGTCGCCGATGGGAGACACGGTGCCGCCAAGCGATTCCGACACCATGATGGCGACGCCGGCAATGACGGCGGCGATTGCCAGCCAGGTCGCCCTGGTCACCCGCTCGCGAAACAGCAGCCAGGCAAGCAGCGCGGCCAGCAGCGGCACGCCGGCCTGCATCAACAGGATGTTGGCGACTGTGGTGTGGGCCAACGCGACGATGAACGAGGTCGATGCGATGGCGAAGCAGAAGGCCACGGCCAAGCCAGGCAGGCCCATGTCGCGAAACAATTTCAGCATGCCGCGCCAGCCGTCGCGCCAGGCCATGAACGCGATGAGAAAGGCGGCGGCCCAGGCCGAGCGCCAGAACACAATCGTCCAGTTGTCGGTGATGTCGAGGAACCGGGCGATGGTGCCGCCAAAACTCCACACCAGCGCCGACAGGAACACCAGAAGCATGCCTATACGTTCCTCGCGTGGCGAGACGACCGACGAAGAAGCACTTGGCGATGCGGTATCGGTCATGGTTGCCACTGTCGCGATTTCCAGGACGGCACGATGCGCGATGGACGACAGAAACGTGCTTCAATTGTGTAGGGCAAAGACGAAGGTCGGACGAGGTCCACCGAATGGCGGCGGTTGTGACAACGGGTTGCCGTCGCGAACCGCCTCACTGAAAATCGAAAGCGCTCAATCCGGTCACCATCTCGTCGAGGCCGAGCGGGCGTGTCACCGGCGGCTCGGCGCGGGCGAGGCAGCCGATGCGTTCGCAGAGCCGGCAGGCAGGGCCGACCGGCGTGGCCGGGGCGGGGCCCTGTCCGGCCTTGCCGCTTGCGGCCGGCCCCGGAAGGGCCGCGCCATAGACGATCTCGTCGCGAAAGCCGATGTCGCAGGCCAGGAGCAGGGCGGTGCGTCGCGGGCGTTCCGAGAACGAGCCTTGCGGGCCTTCCAGCGTGCGGGCGATGCAGAGGAATTCGGCGCCATCGGGCATCTCCACCGCCTCGACAAGGATTTGGCCCGGCAGCGTGAAGGCGGCGTGGACGGGAAGCTTTGGGCAGCCGCCGCCGAAACGGCTTTGCGGAAAGCCCTGGCTGCCCGCCTTGCGGAAGCGGTTGCCGGCGTTGTCGACCTCGAGCATGAAGAACGGGACGCCCTGCGCACCCGGCCGCTGCAGCATGGTCAACCGGTTCGCCGCCTGTTCGAAGGACACGCCGAAGCGCGAGCGCAAAACGTCGACGTCGTAGCGGGCGCGCACCGCCGCCGAATGGAAGGCCTGATAGGGCATCATCAAGGCGTGGGCGGCATAGCGGCCGAGTTCGAAACGAGCGAGCCTTCGGGCCTCGTCGGTGGTCAGCTTCAAGCCTTGAATCTCGCCGGCGACCGCGACCGTCATGCGGATCAGGCAAGCCTCCATCGCCACCTCGCGCAACTGGTCGAATGGCGACAGCCGCTCGGACAGGAACAGGCGCTGCGAGTGGCGGTCGTAGCGGCGGCGCCAGTTCGGCATGGTGGCGACCGGCAGCACCCTGACCACGATGCCGTATTCGCGCCTCAGCCAAGCCTTCAGCGCGCCGAACAGGTCGTCGCCCGGATCGAGCAGCGCGGTGAAGGCCTCGGCTTCTTCCTCGAGCGCGGAAAAGTGGTTCGGCCGGCGTTCGAAAATCTCGTGCACCTCGTCGACCGGAAGACGGGCGCCGGAGAGCGCGGTGGCCCGGCCCTCGCGCGCCAGAAGTTCGCTGAGATCGGAAAGCCGCTCGGCCTGTTCGCGATAGGCACGGAAAAGCTTGATCATCGCGGCCGAGGCGTTGGGGGCGGCCTCGGCCAGCTCGATCAATTCCTGGTCACCCGGCAGTTCGCCTGAAAGCAGCGGATCGCCGAACACTTCCTTCAAGGCCGATATCGATCCCCTCGCCTCGCCCTGCAATTCATGCGGATCGACCTTGTAGACGGATGCCAGCCTCAGGATCAGCTGGACCGTCAGCGGCCGCTGGTTGCGCTCAATGAGGTTGAGATAGGACGGCGAGATGCCAAGCCCTTCTGCCATCGCCGTCTGGGTCAGGCCCTTGGCGTTGCGGATGCGGCGGATGCGCGGCCCTGCGAAGATTTTCTGGTCAGCCATCGACTGTCCTTGACAGGAATTTACACAAGTTCAGCGCAAGAGGCGCCCGCGTCAGATTTTTACAATCGTGACGATTTACAGTGCTCACCAGTCAAACACAACACAGATTTTCCGTTATTTTCCGACCAAAATGGCAGTTTTTCTCGCTTGTTTCGCGCCGCAATGTAAATGATGTCACACACACTGACGACGCAGACCTATCATGACGCGGCGTTTCAAAACCAGCATCTGACGATTTGGAGTGACCAATGACCGATTTTTACAATCTCGTCCCATCCGCGCCCGAAGGCCGGTTCGACGGCATCGAACGGCCCTTTTCGCCGGAGGATGTGAAGCGGTTGCGCGGTTCGGTCCAGATCCGCCAGAGCCTTGCCGAAATGGGCGCCAACCGGCTGTGGAAGCTCATCCACGAGGAGGATTTCGTCAACGCACTCGGCGCCATGTCGGGCAACCAGGCCATGCAGCAGGTGCGCGCCGGGCTGAAGGCGATCTATCTTTCGGGCTGGCAGGTGGCGGCCGACGCCAACACCGCGTCGGCGATGTATCCGGACCAGTCGCTCTATCCGGCCAATGCAGCACCCGAACTCGTCAAGCGCATCAACCGCACTCTTCAGCGCGCCGACCAGATCGAGACCTCCGAAGGCAAGGGGCTTTCGGTCGACACCTGGTTCGCGCCGATCGTCGCCGACGCGGAGGCCGGCTTCGGCGGACCGCTCAACGCCTTCGAGATCATGAAGGCCTTCATCGAGGCGGGCGCCGCGGGCGTCCACTATGAGGACCAGCTGGCGTCGGAAAAGAAGTGCGGCCATCTCGGCGGCAAGGTGCTGATCCCGACCGCGGCGCATATCCGCAACCTCAATGCGGCACGCCTGGCGGCCGACGTCATGGGCACGCCGACGCTGGTCGTCGCGCGCACCGACGCCGAAGCGGCAAAGCTTTTGACCTCGGACATCGACGAGCGCGACCAGCCCTTCGTCGACTATGATGCCGGCCGCACGGTGGAAGGCTTCTATCACGTCAGGAACGGCATCGAGCCCTGCATCGCCCGCGCCATCGCCTACGCGCCTTACGCGGACCTGATCTGGTGCGAGACCTCGAAGCCCGACCTGGCCCAGGCCAAGAAGTTCGCCGAGGGCGTGCGCAAACATCATCCGGGCAAGCTGCTCGCCTATAATTGCTCGCCGTCATTCAACTGGAAGAAGAACCTCGACGACGCGACCATCGCCAAGTTCCAGCGGGAACTCGGCGCCATGGGCTACAAGTTCCAGTTCATCACGCTGGCCGGTTTCCACCAGCTCAATTTCGGTATGTTCGAGCTGGCCCGCGGCTACAAGGCGCGGCAGATGGCGGCCTATTCGGAATTGCAGGAGGCCGAGTTCGCGGCGGAGGTCCATGGCTACACCGCGACCAAGCACCAGCGCGAGGTCGGCACCGGCTATTTCGACGCTGTGTCGATGGCGATCACCGGTGGCCAGTCGTCGACCACGGCCATGCATGAATCGACCGAGCACGCCCAGTTCAAGCCGGCAGCGGAATAACAAGGCAAAACAACCAGAGGAAACGCCCGAGAGGGCAAGGAACAAGGAGAAGACCAATGGCATCGATAAGCCGCGTCAAGGAGCGAGCTGAAGAACAGTCGACCACGATGAGCGTCGACCAGCAGGCGACCATCCGCATGCTGGCCAATGATTTGCACAGGCTCAATCAGTCGGTCATGAAGGCGGTCGAAGCCGGCGTCTCCGTCGAGCTCGTGCGCTCGGCGCGCCACCATGGCGGCGACGGCAATTGGGGTGACCTGCTGATACCGGTGATCGTCACCCAGCAGAGCCACGGCTGACCAAATCCTCAGCGCGCTCGCTTCGCGGGCGTGCTTCGGCGGATGCAGTCTCGCCCGCGCGGTTACGCGCGGGCGACTTTCGTTCTGGCACTACTACCAGGAATAGAACTTGCACTAAATTTTAGCTTTTCTTGCAATATTGTAGATGCCTGCCGTTTCAGCTTGACACCGGTATTGATCTCACGCCATTTGTGTCGCAGGTTTCAACCCTGCATTGAAACAGAGATGAGTGCCCGCCCGCCCATGTCCCCTTTGAATCGCGAGACCAGGACTGTAAAACACCTCGATCTGTCGGAACGCGGCGCGAGCATCGAGATGGTAACGGACTTCTCACAGGTGCTCGTCGTTGGGAAATCACCGATCAACAGGGTCGTGGTTTCGAAAATCGTCGAGAAATCCGGGCTCAAGCCGATCTCGGAGACGCCCGAGACGGCGGCGAAGGCGCTGCGTTCCCTCATCCCCGGCGCGATCGTGCTGGACGGGGGAGCCGACAACAAGGACTGCGACACGCTGCTGTCCGGCATCGACGCGCTGCGGCGGACCTCGCGCAGGGCCCTACCCTCGGTGGTCCTGCTTTCAACCAAGAATGGCACGCCCGAGAGCCTCGGCCTGTCGAGCGTGATCGATGTCGTGGTCGCCAAGCCGATCACACCCGAAAGGCTACAACCGGTGATCGACCGGTTGATCGGATTGTGCCGTAGCTGACGGTTTGAATTTTCGGCGGCCGGTTCAATGGCCGCGATGTCATCAGCCTAGTGTCGTGATGCTCTCCACCAGAGCGGGCAGTTCGCCGAGATCGGCGATCTGGCGAAAGCGCGGCGCGGCCGACGGCGGCTCAATATGTTCGAGCACCCAGGTCAGTTCATGCGGCACGTGGATGCCCCAGCTGCCGGCCTCGATGGCCGGCACCACATCGGACTTGAGCGAGTTGCCGACCATCATGCTCTTCTCAGGCCCGTCGCCATGACGGCCGAAGATCCTGGTGTAGGTGGCCGCGCTCTTGTCGCTGACGATCTCGACGGCGTCGAACAGATCGCCGAGGCCCGATTGCGCCAGCTTGCGCTCCTGGTCGAAGAGATCGCCCTTGGTGATCAGCACCAGGCGATAGGCGCCGGCGAGCCTCTCTACCGTCTCGCGCGCATGGGGAAGCGGCTCGATCGGGTGGCTTAGCATCTCACGGCCGGCGGCGAGGATTTCAGCGATGACGGGCGCCGGCACGCGACCCTCGGTAATTTCGATCGCCGTCTCGATCATCGACAGGGTGAACCCCTTGATGCCGAAACCGTAGACGCCAAGGTTGCGCCTCTCGGCCTCCAGCAATCTTGCCGAAATGTGTTCCGGCTCGCCATGATCGGAGAGCAGCCCGGCGAAGCGCTTCTCGGTCATGCGGAAGAACTGCTCGTTCTGCCACAGCGTGTCGTCGGCATCGAAGCCGATTGTCGTCAGTTTTGGCCTGTCTTGCATTCGACGCCTTCCACCTGGGACCGCCCGAGTCTGCGGGTGGCCAAAACCTAAGCTGCCTGCAGCGATTTTCAACTGGCGGGGCGTACGGCAACCGGCTCCCCTTCCCTTCCATCGCCGGCCACGGCTATACTCGGCAATCCGCAACCCAATCTGGTGAATGATGCCGCCTGCGAAAAAGGAAGTCCGTCCGTCGAGCCGCGGAGGACGTGTCCGTACGCCTGCCTTTGTGAAAAACCAACGTGGCGTCAAGAACTGGAAGGAAGTCAGCGCCTGGCTGGAATGGCGCGGCATCGAAGACATCGAATGCATCACCCCGGACCAGGCCGGCGTCGCCCGCGGCAAGATGATGCCGTCGAAGAAGTTTACCTCCAACACCTCGCTGGCGCTGCCTTCGGCGGTGTTCATGACGACGATTTCCGGCGGTTACCCGGAGGACGGCAACGGCTTCCACTATCCGGAGGACGACGGCGACCTCAAGCTGATGCCCGACCTTTCGACACTGACCGTGGTGCCGTGGGAAGAGGATCCGACGGCCGCGGTGATCTGCGACCTCGTCCACCAGGACGGCCGCTCGGTCGAGTTCACACCGCGCAATGTGCTGAAGCGCGTGCTTGCAGCCTATGACAAACGCGGCCTGAAGCCGGTGGTGGCGCCCGAGATCGAATTCTACCTGGTGCGCAAGAACCCCGATCCGGATTATCCACTGACGCCGCCGGTCGGGCGCTCAGGGCGGCCTATCGGCGGTGGCGCTGGCTATTCGATCGCAGGCGTCAACGAGTTCGACGAGCTGATCGACGACATCTACCATTTCTCTGAGAGCCAGGGCCTGGAGATCGACACGCTGATCCATGAGGAGGGCGCCGGTCAGCTCGAGATCAATTTGCGCCATGGCGACCCGATCGAACTCGCCGACCAGGTGTTCATGTTCAAGCGCACCATCCGCGAGGCGGCGCTGAAGCATGAGATTTATGCCACCTTCATGGCCAAGCCGATCCAGGGCCAGCCCGGCTCGGCCATGCACATCCACCAGTCGATCATCGACAAGAAGACCGGCCGCAACGTCTTCTCGGCCGAGGACGGTTCGGAAACGGACGCCTTCTTCCACTTCATCGGCGGCATGCAGAAGCATGTGCCGAACGCGCTGGTGATGTTCGCGCCCTATGTCAATTCCTACCGCCGGCTGACGCAGGCGGCCTCGGCGCCGGTCAACAACAAATGGGGCTATGACAACCGCACCACGGCTTTCCGTGTACCGCGCTCCGATCCGGCGGCGCGGCGCGTCGAAAACCGCATCCCCTCCTCGGACGCCAATCCCTATCTGGCGATGGCCGCGTCGCTGGCCTGCGGGCTGATCGGCATGACCAACAAGATCAAGGCCGAGCCGCCGGTGCTGACGACCGCCAATGAAGACGAGATCGACCTGCCACGCGGCCTGCTCGAAGCCGTCGACCTGTTCGAGGCGGACGAAGAGCTCGGCGCGCTCCTCGGCAAGTCGTTCACCGCAACCTATGCGGCGATCAAGCGGGCAGAATTCGAGACCTTCATGGAAGTGATCAGCCCGTGGGAGCGGGAGTATTTGCTCCTCAACGTCTGACCGA
Organism: Mesorhizobium sp. IMUNJ 23033; assembly: GCF_044778005.1. Taxonomy (NCBI): domain Bacteria; kingdom Pseudomonadati; phylum Pseudomonadota; class Alphaproteobacteria; order Hyphomicrobiales; family Phyllobacteriaceae; genus Mesorhizobium; species Mesorhizobium sp. IMUNJ 23033. The sequence continues at coordinate 35,762 of NZ_JBJACT010000020.1, read as the reverse complement.
TCATGAATTATCAATCTCCGATTTCGCCAGGGCGATCCTGGTACGAGGATACGGCTGGACCGCGGCCGGAATATCCGGCGCTGGACGGCGACCGGACATGCGACGTCGTCATTATCGGTGGCGGCTTCACCGGGCTGTCGGCGGCGGCGCATCTGGCCAAGGCAGGCAGCAATGTCGTGCTCATCGAAGCGCACCGCTTTGGCGACGGCGCATCCGGCCGCAATGGCGGCCAGCTTGGTACCGGCCAGCGCGCCTGGGCCGAGGAACTGGAGGCCGAATACGGCTTTGCCCGCGCCAAGGCGCTGTTCGACCTTGCCGAAGAGGCCAAGGCGCACCTCCTTGAATTCGCTGCCGTCAACAAGATCGAAATCGACTACATGCCGGGCCAGATGTCGGTGGCGCACAAGCAGCGTTACGTCGACGACTACAAGGCGCATGCCGAGATCATGGCGAACCGCTTCAATTATCCGCACATGACGTTCATGGACGCCCGTGAGACGGCGGAGCGGCTGGGTTCGACCGCCTATTTCGGCGGCACGCGCGACACCGGCACGGGGCATATCCACCCGCTGAAGCTGGTGATCGGCACGGCAATGGTGGCGGCGGAAGCGGGCGCCCAGCTGTTCGAGCAAACGCCGTCAACCGGCATCAGCTCCAGTGGCGGCAAGGTAAGGGTCACGACACCGAAAGGCACGATCACTGCCGAAAAATGCCTGATCGGCGTCAACGCCTATGGCGGCACGCTCGAGCCAGTGAGCGCCGCGCACATCATGCCAATCGGCTCCTTCATCGGCGCTACAGTGCCGCTCGGGACTGACACACAAGTGCTGCCGGGCGGCGAAGCCGTCGACGATTCCCGCTTCGTCGTGCGCTATTTCCGCAAGACCAGGGACGGCCGTCTGCTGTTCGGCGGGCGCGAGATCTATGCCGTCAACGATCCGAGGGACATCCATATCCACATCCGCCGGCAGATATCGGAGCTCTATCCCGAGTTGAAGGATGTCGAGATCACCCATGGCTGGGGCGGCTATGTCGGCATCACGGTGCCGCGCAAACCGTTCGTGCGCGAGGTGATGCCGAACGTCATCTCGGCCGGTGGCTATTCCGGCCACGGCGTCATGCTGTCCAACTTCTTCGGCAAGCTCTATGCCGAGACGATCGCCGGCAATCGCGACCGGCTGAAGCTGATCGAGGACCTGAAGATACCGCCCTTCCCCGGCGGTCGACGTTTTCGCACGCCGCTGCTGTTCCTGGCGCTCAACTGGTTTGCGCTGCGGGACAGGATCTAGAAAAGGCATCTCCGCGCGGAATCAGACTGTTAAGTCTGCTGTTGGCTTGCCCCAGCGACACGTTGCAGAATCCTTAACAAGTGTGCAAAATTCCCGGTTAGGGCGCACTGATGCCACAATCGCCGGCAAAAGGTAGCGGTTCTGGGCTATCAAACGGGGACTTCCGCGGGCTTGCCCGCTTAGGTTTTGGGACCGATGCCGATCGAAAGCCGTATTTCTGGCGCCGATCGAAAGAACGTCGGCCCGTATGTTGGAGGTAGTGGAGTGAACGAGCCCTTCAGTTTCGGTGCGCCGGAACGGCGGCGCTTCGCCATGCAGTTCGGTTATGAGATGCGGCCCTCGTTCTGGCAGGGAGTCCGCTCGAACGCACATCTGGTGATTGCAGCGGTCGGCACTGCCGCGCTGCTTGGCGTCGCGGGTGTGGCGCTGTGGCTGGCATTGCCGGCCAACGACCGGCAAGCAATCGCGAGCCCCGCGCAGACCGTTCCAGCCGTTCCGGTGAAAACAACGAAGATTGCGCCCCCGACCGCGAACGCGACGGTGGCTGCGGCTGCACCGCAGGCAGCGCGCAAGGCCGACGCGGTTTCACCCGCGGTGGCGGCCAAGGAGGCCAGCATCCCGGCGCTGGCGGCCAATGACCCGCGCTGGTCCGGTGCGGACACGGAAGCCGCGTCCGCCAGCACGGCGACCGCCACCTCCGAGCGGGCGGCAAGCAAGCCTGCTGACGATAACGCCAAACCGTCGGCAGCGGCCTTCGCCGAGCCGGCAGCGAAAAACGACGCAACGACTGCGCTGTCCAACGTCGCCGCACCAGAGGATGGAGCGACCGACGACAGCATGGACGGCGCACAGACCGCCGCAATTCCCACGCCAAAGCCGCAGGTTGCGGCAGCGGCCGCGAGCCAAGCTGACGACAGCCAGGCCAAGCCACAGAAAGCGAGCGCCGCTACCGGACGCATCCTCAAGGCCGTCACGATGCGGGCCGGCCCGAAACAGAAAGCGGCCGCGATGCTCACCGTGCCAGCCAAGACTTCGGTGCAAGTCATAAGCTGCAAGAAATGGTGCCAGATCGTCTATAACGGCAAGCGCGGCTGGGTCTACAAGACCTACATCAAGACTGGCGCCTGACGATCGGCAGTGGCGGTTAAGCGCCGGATAGCAGCCGGACAGCCGGGCGATCAGTCTCCCGGCGGTCGCAGCTCAGATGCAGCGCCCGCCATCGACCTCCAGCGCCACGCCGGTGATGAAGGCAGCCTCGTCCGAGGCAAGCCAGAGTGCAGCGTTGGCGATATCGAGCGGCGTTGAGAGCCGGCCGAGCGGGATCGAGGCGCGGAACTTCTCGCGGATCTCGGGCGTGTCGGCGCCCATGAATTTCTCCAGCATGCCGGTCTCGCCGGCGACGGGACAGAGGCAGTTGACGCGGATGTTCTTCGGCGCCAGTTCGACCGCCATCGATTTGGTCGCTGTGATCGCCCAGCCTTTCGAGGCGTTGTACCAGGTGAGGCCGGGCCGGGGCCTGAGACCGGCCGTGGAGGCGGTGGTCAGGATGACGCCACCGCCTTGCCGCTCCATGATCGGCACCACGGCAAGCGCCGCGTGGTAGATCGCCTTCATGTTGACGGCGGTGATCAGGTCGAAAGTCTCTTCGCTGACATCGAGCATGTCGCCGTTGCAGTGGGTGTAGCCGGCATTGTTGACCATGATGTCGATGCGGCCGAAGGCGCTCTTTGCGGCATAGACCATCTCATCGAACTCGGAACGTAGCGAAACGTCGGTCTGGGTCCAGATCGCGGCCTTGCCGATCTCGGCGGCGACGCGTTCCGCGCCCCTGGCATTGAGGTCGGCGACAACGATTTTGGCGCCCTCCTCGGCAAAGCGCCTGGCCATGCCTTCGCCGAAGCCCGACGCCGCACCTGTGATGATGGCGACCTTGTTTTCCAGGCGCATGCTTTTCTCACCCATGATGAAGACAACCCATTGCGCCGGCCACAACCCTCGAAAGTTGTGCGGCAAACGCCAATTTCTCCTTTGGCTTTCGTCACAATCCCGCTCTATGTTGCAGGTGCGAAGGCTTCCCGGAACCATCGTCCGTCGACAGACCTCCGGCTTGTGCCAGTGTCAAGGGGCACACTCCAGACTTAGATGTGACACCATGGCACTGGAAAATTTAAATCGATTAGATTATATCAGCCCCGTCAATGCGACCGGCGTCAAAGCGGACAGACCATGACCAGCCAGATCATACCCGTCGATCCTTTCGACTTCATCATTTTCGGCGGCACCGGCGACCTGTCGGAACGCAAGCTCCTGCCCTCGCTCTACCATCGCCAGCGCGACCACCAGTTTTCCGAACCGACGCGGATCATCGGCACCTCGCGCTCGAAGATGACCGACGAGGAATTCCAGGCCTTCGCCAAGCAAGCGATATCGGATCATGTGAAACCAGCCGATATCGACGCCAAGGAGCTGAAAACCTTTCTGGCGCGGCTCTCCTATGTCTCGGCCGACGCGACCACGGGCGCCGGCTTCGACAAGTTGAAGAAGGCGATCGGCGACAGCGACCGCATCCGCGCCTTCTACCTGGCGGTGGCGCCGGCACTGTTCGGCGACATCTCGCACAAGCTCAAAGAGCACAATCTGATCACGCCGAATTCGCGCATCGTGCTGGAGAAGCCGATCGGGCGCGATCTCGCCTCGGCACGGGCGCTCAACGATTTGGTCGGCGACGACTTCCACGAAAGCCAGATCTTCCGCATCGACCACTATCTCGGCAAGGAGACGGTGCAGAACCTGATGGCGCTGCGTTTCGCCAACGCGCTCTACGAGCCGCTGTGGAACTCGGCCAATGTCGACCATGTGCAGATCACGGTCGCCGAAACGGTCGGCCTGGAAGACCGCGTCACCTATTACGACAAGGCTGGCGCGCTGCGCGACATGGTGCAGAACCACATGCTGCAGCTGCTCTGCCTCGTCGCCATGGAGGCGCCGTCGTCGATGGACGCCGACGCGGTGCGCGACGAAAAGCTGAAGGTGCTCAGGGCACTGAAGCGCGTCAATGGCAACGAGGCGCCGAAGCACACGGTGCGCGGCCAGTATCGCGCCGGTGCCTCGGCCGGCGGGCCGGTGAAAGGCTATGTCGAGGAACTCGGCAAGGACAGCAACACCGAGACCTTCGTCGCCATCAAGGCCGAGATCGGCAACTGGCGCTGGTCGGGCGTTCCGTTCTACCTCAGGACCGGCAAAAGGCTGGCGACCCGGGTTTCGGAAATCGTCATCGAGTTCAAGCCGATCCCGCACTCGATCTTCGGCGATAGCGCCGGGCCGATCTTCGCCAACCAGCTGGTCATCAGGCTGCAGCCCGACGAAGGCGTCAAGCAGTTCATCATGATCAAGGATCCCGGTCCGGGCGGCATGCGGCTGCGCCAGATTCCGCTCGACATGAGCTTCGCGCAATCCTTCGACGGCCGGGCGCCGGACGCCTATGAGCGGCTGATCATGGATGTCGTGCGCGGCAACCAGACGCTGTTCATGCGCCGCGACGAGGTCGAGGCGGCGTGGAAGTGGATCGACCCGATCCAAAATGCCTGGGAGAGCGCCAGGCAGGAAGCGCAAGGCTATACGGCCGGCACATGGGGGCCATCGGCCTCGATTGCGCTGATCGAACGCGACGGACGGACATGGCACGAGAGCAATTGAGCAACGCCGGCTTTAGCTGGAACGGCTTTGCCGATCGCCCGGAGCTGGCGGCCGCACTCGCCGGCCATGTCGCGGGCCGCCTGACCAAGGCGATCGCCGAGCGCGGCACCGGGTTGCTCGCCGTCTCCGGCGGCACGACGCCGGCGAAGTTCTTCGCCGCGCTCTCTCATATTCCGATCGCCTGGGACAAGGTCACGGTGACGCTGGTCGACGAGCGCTTCGTGCCGGCCTCCTCGCCGCGCTCGAATGCGGGACTGGTGGCCGCCAACCTGCTGCAGAACGCGGCCGCGGCCGCACGTTTCGTGCCGCTCTACCATGAGGCGACAAGCATCGAGACCGCCGCGGCGTCCGACGATGCGGCATTGCAGTCGCTGCCCTGGCCGCTCGACGTCGTCGTGCTCGGCATGGGAGGCGACGGCCACACCGCCTCGTTCTTTCCCGACGCGGACGACCTGGCGACATTGCTCGACCCATCCTCGCCAAGGATCGTTCTGCCGGTCCACGCGGCCAGCGCCGGCGAGCCGCGGCTGACGCTGTCGCTGGCGCGTATCGTCGCCGCCGGCTTCATCGCGCTCCATATAGAAGGCCAGGAAAAACGCAGCGCCTTCGAGAACGCCATGGCGCCGGGACCGCAAAAGCCGATCCGTGCCGTGCTCGAGGCGGCGCCCAGGGCCGTTGAGGTTTTCTGGGCACCCTGATTTTCAACTCGCCAATGGTCCCGGCAGACGGTGGGAGGATGTTTTCCGGGACTTGAAAGGACCGACCGCCATGACAGCCAGACGCGACATCGAAGCCATCACCGAACGGATCCGCCAGCGCTCCAAGCCAGGCCGCGAACGCTATCTCGGCCGCATCGCCGAGGCGTCGAACCGCACCGCCAACCGGGCGGTGCTGTCCTGCGGCAACCTCGCGCATGGCTTTGCCGTCTGCAGCCCATCGGAAAAGGTGGCGCTTGGCGGCGACCAGGTACCGAACCTCGGCATCATCACCTCCTACAACGACATGCTGTCGGCGCATCAGCCGTTCGAGACGTTTCCGGCGCTGATCAAGGAAGCGGCGCGCGAGGCCGGCGGTATCGCCCAGGTGGCCGGCGGCGTGCCGGCGATGTGCGACGGCGTCACCCAGGGACAGCCCGGCATGGAGCTGTCGCTGTTTTCGCGCGACGTGATCGCCATGGCCGCCGCGGTCGGCTTGTCGCACAACATGTTCGACGCCGCCGTCTATCTCGGCGTCTGCGACAAGATCGTGCCGGGGCTGGTAATCGCCGCACTGACCTTCGGCCACCTGCCGGCGGTGTTCGTGCCGGCCGGACCGATGACGACAGGTCTGCCCAACGACGAAAAGGCCAAGGTCCGCCAGCTCTATGCCGAGGGCAAGGCCGGGCGGGCCGAACTGCTCGAGGCCGAGTCCAAATCCTATCACGGGCCGGGCACCTGCACCTTCTACGGCACCGCCAACTCCAACCAGATGCTGATGGAGATCATGGGCCTGCATACGCCGGGCGCCTCGTTCGTCAATCCCGGCACGCCGCTGCGCGATGCGCTGACTCGCGAGGCGACGAAGCGGGCGCTGGCGATCACCGCGCTCGGCAATGCCTATACGCCGGTCGGCCGCATGATCGACGAGCGCTCGATCGTCAACGGCGTCGTCGGCCTGCACGCCACCGGCGGTTCGACCAACCACACCATCCATTTGATCGCCATGGCTGCCGCGGCCGGCATCGCCATTACCTGGCAGGATATTTCCGACCTGTCGGAAGCCGTGCCGCTCTTGGCACGGGTCTATCCGAACGGCCTTGCCGACGTGAACCATTTCCACGCCGCCGGCGGGTTAGGCTTCCTGATCCGCGAGCTGCTCGACGAAGGCATACTGCACGAGGACGTGCAGACGGTGTGGGGCGAAGGCTTGAGGCCCTATGCGGTCGAGGCCAGGCTCGGCGAAGACGGCAGCGTGGTGCGCGAGGCCTCGCCGCTGGAGAGCGGCGACGAGAAGGTGCTGGCGCCGTTCGCAAAGGCATTCCAGCCGACCGGCGGGCTGAAAGTGCTTTCAGGCAATCTCGGCCACGCCGTCATCAAGACGTCCGCCGTGAAGCCGGAACGGCGCGTCATCGAGGCGCCGGCCAAGGTTTTCGATAGCCAGCAAGGGTTGAACGAGGCGTTCAAGGCCGGGACTTTGACCGGCGACTTCATCGCCGTCATCCGCTTCCAGGGGCCGAAGGCCAACGGCATGCCGGAACTGCACAAATTGACCACCGTGCTCGGCATCCTGCAGGATCGCGGCCAGCGCGTGGCGCTGGTGACCGACGGTCGCATGTCGGGGGCTTCCGGCAAGGTGCCGGCGGCCATCCATGTGACGCCGGAAGCGGTCGAGGACGGCCCTATCGCCAGGATCCACGAGGGCGACATCATCCGGCTCGATGCCGATGCCGGAACGCTGGAAGTGCTGGTGCCGGGGACGGAATTTGCCTTGCGCCGCACGGCGGATGCCGACCTCATCGGCAATGAATTCGGTTTCGGCCGCGAGCTGTTCGCCGGGTTCCGGCAACTGGTCGGCCGCGCCGACCACGGCGCCAGCGCCTTCGGAGCAGCTTGAAGGACGCCTTGTCCTCCTCATGAAAAAGGGCGGCTTGCGGCCGCCCTTTTGCGTTCGCCCATAGGATCCTATTGCACCGTCAGTTCGGATCGCTCGCCGGCCTTGACCGTTACGGTGCCTTCCTTCGAGCTGTTGTCCGATTTCTCCGACACGACGGTGTAGTCGCCCGCCGGTATCGCCGCCTGATACTTCTGGTCGTAGGCATAGCCGAGCGACTTGCGGTTGCCGTTGATGTCCTTCTCCATCTCGAAAATCTCGATCTTCGAGGCTCCGGGCGCGGTGATCGCCAGCACGCCGGCATCCAACGCAACCTTTACGTCCTGAAACTCGCCGACCTTGACGGTGAACGGCTGCTCGACCACGGCGAGATCGACCGTCGCAATCAGCACGTAGTCATTCGGCGGCAGATCGAACTTGCTGTCGGGCCCGTAGGAATAGGTGACCTCGTCCCTGGTTCCGTCGATCTTCTTTTTTGCCTTGAGCACCTTGAAGCCGATGCCTGAGGCGTCGGCCTTGTCGCCGCCGGCGGTATAATAGGCATTGGCGACGACATGGCCGACACCGGCGATCATGTCCTTTTCCACGGTCTTGCCGGCAGCCAGCGCAATCGTCTCTGTGACCTCGCCCTGCCCGATCGTGACGGTCACTTTCTCGTCACCGGCCGGCAACACGACTTTCGTTGTCCCATAGTAGGTCGCAGGATGATCGGCGCCCGGATAGTCGATGACGACGGCCGCGCCATCGACGACGTCCGCCCCCGGGCTCGGCCGCGGATGAATTATGAGCGTGCCGGCATTCAAGGTGAAGAGCGGCGTGTAGACCTGGCCCGCCTCGATCTTGATCTTCTGCTCGACCCTGGCCTCGCCGTCCTGGGCGACGACGACGTAGTCGCCCGCCTCCAGATTGCCCTTGTAGGCGCCATATTGGGTGGAGACGGATTCGCCGCGCGTGCCGTCGGACCCAGCCTTGTAGATCTCCCAGGCATTGCCGTCGGTGAGCGGCTCGCCGCCTTCGGCCATAACGACGCTCGGGATGAAATTGAACTCCGGCTTGGCGGGCTCCGGCGCCGGGGCCGGTTCGGGAGCCGGTGCGGGTTCGGGCGCCGGTGCCGGCGCCGCCACAGTCTCGACCAGCGCGTCCTGCAGCGCTTTCTCGTCCGAAGCCTGGATGTATTTGCCGCCGGTGTTTTCCGCGAGGCAGGCGATCTGCTTGCCCTCATCGGCGGTCAGCCCGAAGCCGACGACGTCGGCGGTGAAGTCGATGCCGGACGCTTCCAGTTCCTTGCCGAGCGCGCAAGGGTCGCCGCCGCAGGTTTCAAGCCCGTCGGTGATGAGAACGACTGTTGCCTTGTCCTCGGTGTATTTCAGCGCCTCGGCCGCCTGCTTGACGGCGGCGGTGAGCGGCGTCTTGCCGAGGAATTTCATGCTGTCGGCGGCGGCCGAGATCGCGCTGGCCGAGCCGGCCTGCGGCGGCACGATGAGTTCGATGTCGTCGCAGCTGCCCTTCTGGCGATGGCCATAGGCCATGAAGCCGATTTCCGCGTCGGCCGGCACCGACTGCAGCACGTTGCGCAGCGATTCACGCGCGATTTCGAGCTTCGGCCTGCCGTCGATCTGAGCCCACATGGAGCCTGACGCATCGAGAACGATGACGACCTTGCCGGCGGCAAAGCCAACCGAAGTCATTAACAAAAGGAGGATCGCCGCAGCGACGCTCCGCAAAAGTCCCGCCATCAAAATCTCCCGAGATCGCCCTCTGGTCCGCGCCGGAAAGGTATTTGACCCGGCGTCAGGACACAAGTCCGAGACTGCGAGAACCGCAGGTCAATAGGTCGTGCGGCGCTCTTCGGAAGGCGGGCGACCGAATTGCAGCCGATAGCTCTGGGCAAAATAGGAGTGCGAGGTGAAGCCGGTGGCGATCGCCACGTCGAGGATCGGCATATTGGTCTGGCGCAGCAATTCGCGCGCCCGCTCGAGCCGCAGCCGCATATAGTAGCGGCCGGGCGTGACGCTGAGATGGCGCAGGAACAGGCGCTCGACCTGGCGTACCGACAGGCCCGCCGATTTGGCGAGCTGCACCGCCGACAGCGGCTCGTCGAGGTGATCGGCCATCAGTTCGACGATGCGCCTGAGCTTCTCCGACTTGCCGGTCAGGTCGCGCTCCGGCCCGACCCGCTGGCGGTCGCCGGCGGAGCGGATGCGCTCGTGCTGGAACTGATTGGCGACGCCGTTGGCGAGGTTGGAGCCGAAATCGCCGCGCACGATCTCCAGCATCAGGTCGATCGAGGTGGTGCCGCCGGCGCAGGTATAGCGCTTGCGGTCGATTTCGAAGACGTTGCCGGTGCAGTTGATGTCGGGGAAGCGCTCCATGAAGCCGGCGCGGTTCTCCCAATGGATAGTGCAGCGATAGCCTTCGAGTTGCCCTGCTTCGGCGAGCAGATAGGAGCCGACCGAGAGCGCGCCGAGCGCGTTGCCGCGCCGGCCCCAGTTGCGCAGCGCCGCCAGCACCTTGCTCTTGCCGGGGAATTCGGTGGTAAGCCCGACCGAGACGAACAGGATGTCGACAGGAGGCAAGTCGGCGACAGAATAGTCGATCTTGAGCGGCAAGCCGTTGGAGGCCATGACGGCGTCGCCGTCGGCCGAGACCGTCGTCCAGCCATAGAAATCGCGGCCAAGCAGGCGGTTGGCCGAACGGAAGGTGTCGATCGCCGCAGCCAGCGAAAACATCGAAAACTTGTCGACCAGCAGGAAGGCGAACTGCCGGCCGCCTTGAACGGGATCGTTCGTGAGCGGCCGTTCGACGGAAGCAGTAAGGTTTGGCAACGCTCAAGCTTTCCGGGTCAGAAGGACGGCCGCTTCATCCCGGCCGCGAGGTAGGCGGAAGCTACAGTGTTGGCCATCAGCATGGCAATGGTCATCGGTCCGACACCGCCGGGAACCGGGGTGATGGCGCCGGCCGCTTGCGCCGCCTCAGCATAGGCGACGTCGCCGACGAGTCGGGTCTTGCCTTCGCCCTTTTCGGGCGCGGCGATGCGATTGATGCCGACATCGATGACGGTAGCGCCCGGCTTGACCCAGTCGCCCTTGACCATTTCGGGTCGGCCGACGGCAGCCACCAGAATGTCGGCGGTGCGGGCGAGCGCCGGCAGGTCCCTGGTGCGGCTGTGCGCGATGGTGACCGTGCAGTTGGCGGCAAGCAGAAGGTTGGCCATCGGCTTGCCGACGATGTTGGAGCGGCCGACGACGACCGCGTTGAGGCCGGACAGGTCCTTGCCGCGCACGCGCTCGATCAAAAGCATCGAGCCGGCCGGCGTGCACGGTACGAAGGCCGTATCGAGTTCGCCGGTGCCGAGCTTGCCGACATTGATGAAATGGAAACCGTCGACGTCCTTTTCCGGTGCGATGGCCTGGATGATCTTGCCGGAATCGATATGGGCGGGAAGCGGCAGCTGCACCAAAATGCCGTTGACGGCCGGATCGGCATTGAGATCGCCGATGATCTTGAGCAGCGCCTGTTCGGAGGTGTCGGCCGGTAGCGTGTGCTGGAGCGAATGAAAGCCGCATTCCTTTGCGGTGCGGGATTTGGAGGCGACATAGACCTGGCTTGCCGGATCCTCGCCGACGATCACCACCGCCAGGCCGGGCTTCTCCGCACCCTTGCCCACCAGTTCCGCGGTCAGGGCCTTGACCTTCTGAACCACGTCTTCGGCGACGCTTTTTCCGTCAATCAATTCGGCCATGGACCACCTTCAACACTGTTCTGCCTGGAGCGCGCCTGTCCGTGCACGCTCGATCTCTGGTTGCACATCGATGCACCCGAAAACGCCTTGCGGTTTCGGGCACCATGCAGCGCGGCATTTTCACGAAAATTCCAGCGGGCAATCCCGTCAAAACGCCGTCACATGCCGTAAACTCGAAACCGGCCGCTTTTATCGGTTGCCGGGAGTTCTAGAAATAGCGGCGGTTTGAACGGCTTTCGGTCAGTTCGCGCACCGCATCGCGGAACTCGCGCAGGCTGTCGCGGATTTCATCGATCTGGGTCTGCTGATCGGCGTCCGGTTCCTGAGGAGGATTCGGTCCCTGCCCAAGCGGAGGCATCACTGGCTGTTGAGTGGGGCTCGGCGGTGTCTGTGCATACCGATCCTGAGGGTATTCGGGCTGGCTGGCATGGGAGTAGGCCTCCGCCCGAGGAGCCGGATACATCGACTGGCGCGGAGTCTCCTGCTGGTACTTCAGTTGCGGATCTGCGTTCCGTACCGGCTTTGTCGCCTGGGCGACGGGGGGCGAGACGGGCTTGTCGGCGCGCATCGTGGCAGGCTTCTGCTGTTTGCCTGGAAGAAGCCCGCCTATGGCTGAAAGCACTGCGCCAATCGGTCCGGACTGTTCGGTCCCAACGTCGACGGCCTGGGGCCTCGAAACTTGCGGTGCAGCCGGTGGCCGCGCGGCCGGTGCGGCCGGCGGCGGTGCAGCGCGATAGGCCTTGTCGTCGAAAGCCGGCCTGCTTTTGTCGGTCTTGCTCCGGGACCGGAACGCCGCAGTTTCGCGCACGCTCTCATAGGCGCCGCGCATGCCGCCGAGGCCGATGCCGGCGGCCAGCCCGAGCAGCAGTCCGGCAAGCGCAATCACGGCGCGCGACGGCCCGTTTGGTTCGAGTGGGGGTCGAGCCTCGGTCATCAGATTGATGTTGGTGGTGTTGATGTTTTCCTGTTCGCCGGTCTCCTTGGCGCGCAGAAGATAGCGCTCATAGACGGAACGCTTGGCCGCGGCGTCACGCTCCAGTTCGCGCAAGCTGACCAGGTCGTTGTTGACGTCGCCGCTTTGGACCTTTGCCTGCGCCAGGCGCGAAGCCAGGTCCTGCTCGACCTGGACCGCGCGCTTGAGGTCGACCTGCAGTGAAGAGGAGATACGACGCAGTTCGCCGGCGATGCGCTCGCGCGCGCCATCGAGCTGGGCACTGAGCGCCTGGAATTCGGGATGGCGCGGCCCAAGCCGTACCGCGGCGCGGTCGGCCTCCTGCTTCAGCGTCGCATATTGCGAGCGCAGTTCGCTCATCATGTTGGAGTTGATTTCTTCTGGCAAGGTGCCGTTGAGAACCGAATTCACGTTGATCGAACGCGTCGACGCCGCTCGCGCATTGAGCTCCAGCGTGCGGGCGCGGGCAACGGAGAGTTGCTCGTTGAGCTTCAGCATCTGATCGTCGCTGATCAAATGGCCCTGCGCGTCGATAAGACCATGCGTGGCCCTGAAATCCTCGACTTTGCGCTCGGCCGCCTCGACACCCTTGCGCAAGTCATCGAGCTTGGACGTCAGTTGGTTCGTCGCGCGTCCGGCCATGTCGAACTGGTAGTTGGCCGCCTCCTCCTGGAAGACGGTTCTCGTCGTGTTGGCGATGTTCGCCGACTTCTCGGCACTTTGGGTGGTGGCGCTGATGGAAACGACAAAAGTCTTGCCGCTGCGCTCGACCGACAGGCTCTCGGCCAGATTGCCAACCGCCAGCGCCTGGCGGCGAATGTCATCGGCGCCGCCAGGTCCATCCTGGCGTGACAGTATCGAGCGGATGAGCGATATGACGCCAAGGCCGCCGGAACCTTGCCCGTTGAACTCCGGATCGTTGACAAGATTGAGATCCTTGACGACCTGGTCGAGGACCTTGCCGGACGACACCATCTTGATCCGGGTTTCGACGACGGCCAGCGCGGCATCGGGCTGCCCGACCGGTTGAGTGAGATCGTTGTCGGAAAGCTTCAGGTCGCCCGGCTCGATGACCACTTGGGTGGTGGCTTCGTATTTCTTCGGCGTCGACAGGGCGATGGCGATGCCGAGCGCCGCACCCAGTATTGTCGTCGACAGGATCAGCAGCTTCGAACGGGCAATGCCGCGAACGACATGCGCCGGATCGATCAGCGGCTTCCATTCCTGCCCGTCGTCATCAGCCCCTGCGGGCCGCCGCTCTTCGCTGGCGTATCGAGGCTCGAAGGCGGCTTTGGCGCGGTAGTCCTGGGAGGGGCGGACAACTGGCTCTTCGCGCGGCCCGGCCTGCGCGTAGCTGTTTCGAGCCGCCCAACCGTCCTCGGGCGAGGCCTCTTCCAAAACGGGGCCGCCACCGGGCTGATACTGGTCGGGCTCTGCCGTGGCCGCAGGCGGGTTCGACCGCGCCTCGCGTTGTGAGCGGGCGAGACGGTGGCGTGCGGCGGCATCCTCGCGCCATGCCGGGTCTGCCCGGTCGCCGATCGACACCAGCGACGCGTCGGCCTCGTCCTCGCCACGCATGGCCTGACCGAGCGCCAGCAGAGAGCGCTCACGCCTCCAGTCGTCTCGGTTTTCCCTGTCGACCATTTTCTTGGAACTTTACTGTTCGGCGGCTTGGGAAAGGCGTCGGCCAATCGTTAAGCCACGCTAAACAGGCATAGGAAACAAATGGTTAATTTTCGGATGAGGAAGGGAGAGTTTTCGCGCTTTGATTGCATCGTTTTCAGGTGCGATCGAGGCGTCCAGAACCGCACGTTAAGCTTTCCGGCCTATGTTCTGCCGGACACATGACCCAAGCCAGTGACATACCGCAAAGGCGGACCTTCGCCCGGATCGGCACCTTCGTGGCCGCACGGCGGAAGCTTGTCATCGACTATTTCTCCGCCATCAGCGGCGCCGGCGGGCGGCTGGTGTTCTCGCTCGCCTATTTCATCGCCTTGGCCAACACGCTGTCCATCGCCGAGTTCGGCATGTTCGCCACCGCATCGGCGGCTGGCGTCATGCTGTCGCGCATCCTCGCCTTCGGCTTCATCTCGGCGCTGTACCGCACCGCCACCATCCGCCCCAATCTGATCGGCACCTTCACCGCCGGCTTCCTGCTGCTTGGCGTCGTGTCGCTGCCGTTGCTGGCCGCCGCCTCATACGGCGTCTACATGGTCTTCTTTGCCAGCACCGTGCCGCTTTCGGTCTTCGCGGCCATCGTCTTTGCCGAGGCGCTTTTGTGGCGGCCGGTCGAGGTAGTGCTGATCGTCAACAACGGCCTCGGCAAATTCGGCCGCGCCGCCGTGCTGACGATCCTGGCGACAGCGTTGCGGGCCGCCGGCGCCGTGCTGTTGATGTTTGCGGCGAAGCACACGGTCGGTGTCTGGTCTTGGTACTACATCGGCGCCAATGCCGTTTCGCTGATCATTGCCTTCGGCTTCTTCTATCCGCGCCAGCGGCTGAGACTGCGCACCGAGCTTTATCTCAGGCGGCTTGCCGATTCGATCTACGTCGCCGGCGCCGAGGTGCTGTTCTATTTGCAGATGGAGTTCGACAAGCTCCTGGTGCTGGCGATCGGCGGGCCGCATCTTGCCGGCATCTACGCCATCATCATGCGGCTGGTCGACCTGACGGCGATCCCGATCCGCACCTTCTCGATGATGCTGGTGCAGCGGATCATGCGGGCGCCGGAACTGCTGTCGCGGCTGGCGGTCAAGAGCGGCATCGAAGGCGGCGTGTTCCTGGTCTCGACGCTGGCGCTCGCAGCGCTCGGCATCGTGCTGCATTTCTTCCCCAATGCGCTGGGCAGGAATGTCGCGGAGGCGGCGCCGCTGGTGGCGCTGGCGATCTGCGTTCCAGGACTGCGCAACCTGGTCGAATACCAGGCCGAGCTCTTGTTCGCGCGCGGCCAGACGGCGGTCAGGGCGCTCAACCTCGGCCTGCTGGCCGGGCTGAAGGCGGTGCTTTTGACCTATGTGCTGACCGCGATCGCCGACACGCCCAATCTGGTGCTGTCGCTCAACATCGTGTTCCTGCTGCTCTATCTCGCGTCGGCGCTGCTCACCTATTCGGCGATGCGCAGGCCGGCGAAGGCAATCTAAGACTTGCCCAGCCCGATCAGGCGGCGGATACGGCCGATATCGGTGCCGATGAAGGACTGCATGCCGATCGCCACCTGTTGCGGCGCCATGGCGGCGACGAAGCGGCGGAACTCGTCGTCCGACAGCGCCTCGCCGGTCCAGTGGACGCGGCAGAACTCTTCCGAACCGTGGAAATGGCCGGCGCGCTCCAGCACCTCGTCGACATAGCGGCCGTAGATCATGCATTCGGAGAATTTTCTTTTCGAGCCAACGACCTCGACCCAACTGCGGCCATGGGCTTTCTCGATCCGGGCGCACATCGCCGTCACGGTTTGCCGGCGCCAGGCGATCAGCGTCGAGATGTAGTCGTGCGTCGAAACCTTGGATCTATCGATGCCTAGCGCCGAACCGGCGTTGCGCGACCAGATGCGATGCTCCTCATGCCCTTCGCCGGACAAGACGCCGTCACGCCGGAACAGCCGCACCTTGCCGTCGCGACAGAAGGCGCTCAGGTCGAACGGCCTGACGAAGGCAACATCGGAATCGCAGAAGACCAGCACGTCCTCCTTCGCATGCGCCGCGATGGCGATGCGGCGAAGCTGCTGCACATGCCAGCCGCGCAGCGGCTGGGTCTTCAGGCTGAGCCAGACGCGGCGGCGAAACAGGCTCGCCGGATCGTCGACGACACGCAGCCAACGCGGCAAGAGGTCCCGCTCGTCGACGACGGTGCGGCTGCCGGTCTCCAATTGGCGAAACAGCGCCACGTCGCGGTGCTCGACCAGGACGTAGTGATGCGCGACACGCGAGACCTGGCGGTCCATCGTTTCGCACAACAGACGGCAGCGCTCGAAATCCGGCGCATAGCTGGCGGTCACGACCGCGGCCGTCGGCGCCTGCCGCAGCGGATCGGACCCTGCGGCGGCGTCAGGCACGAACCGCCTGTTCAATGGTTTGCTCCGGGGCCTGCTCCGGCGCCCGAGAATTTCTGCCCGACGACGCGCCACAGGAACAACGGGTTGCCGACCACGTAGCGACGCCAGAGGCGGCCGGGCTCGATCCACAGGCGAAACAGCCATTCGAGCCGCAGACGACGCATCCACAGCGGCGCCCGCGGTACGGTGCCGCTGAGGAAATCGAGCAGCGCTCCGACGGCGATCGGCAGCGTGCAATGGCGCTGGTCGATGTGGCGCGCGATCCACAGTTCCTGGCGCGGCACGCCCATGGCGACGAGCAGCACGTCGGGCCGCAGCATTTCGATCTTGTCGACGATCGTCGGCTCCTCGGCGGCGGAGAAATAGCCGTCATGGATGACGACGAATTTGTGCTGCACGGCGAGCGCCGAAAGCTTCGACGACGCCGCCTCGGCGTTGACGCGCGTCGCGCCGAGCAAGCCGACGGTTAATGGCCGGGACGACGCCTTCAGGAAGGCCGGGATGAAATCGGTGCCGTTGAGATTGTCCGGGAACGGCGCGCCGTAGAGAAGTTTTGCCGCCATGTCGACACCGACGCCGTCAGGCAGGATGAGAAAGTCATCGAGCGCTTCGGCAAAGGTCGGGTCGGTATAGGCGATGTTGGCGTTGTGCGCGTTGAGGAAGCTGACCTTGGTGAAGCGACGCTCGGCGATCAGCCGGGCAAGCATGGTGATGGCGTCGTCCCAACGGATGGCGAGAACCGGAATGCCGAGGATCGTCTTCAACGTGTCGCGCCCGATGGCGGCGCGGGCGGTGTGCATATTCATGCAAACACCTCCTGCCTGACCGGACCAAGCTTGTTCAGGCCGAGCCTGATCGCGGCGTCGAGCGCCCTCACCTGGCGGCGATGGAAAGCGCCGCCATCGACATCCCTGACAGCGGAAGCAGCAGTTTCGAGTGCCGCGGCGAAGGCAACGGGATCGTCGGTGACGACGCAATTGTCCGGCCGGTGATCGATGCCGCGCAACGAGCGGCTGGTGGCGACTGAAGGCAGGCCGAGCTCGAAGGTCTCGATGGTCTTCAACTGCACGCCGCTGCCGGCCGTGCTGATCAGCGGAATGACGGCCGCAGCGCGCACGAAGGCTTGCGCGTCAGGCACGCGGCCGACGAATTGGACACCGGGATGCGTGGACGTGATGCCGGACGGCATACCGCCGGCGATCCTGATGCGGAAGCCAGGCCTCAGATGCGGCACCACCTTGCCCAGGAACCAGTCGAGCCCGATGCGGTTCGGCTGCCAGGTCCAGGTGCCGATCAGTGCTGCGTCGCATTCGATGCGGCGCTGGCCCGTTCTTGCCGGCGCATCGGCGCGGGTCACCAAGGGCAGCACCACCGAGCGATCATCTGAGGCGACGCCGAGCGCTACGCGGTCTTCATCGGCCAGAGTGAAAACGAAGCGAGCCCGGCGGCAAAGCCGCTCTTCCACGCTCTTGAGCAGCCGTGCCTCGCGGCGAAACAGCAGGCGCTGGAGAATGCTGCCCGCGGCGGCCGCATTTTCTTGCGCCGAGCGATGTTCGACATTGTGGGCGACGAAGATCGAGGGACGGTCGCCGAACAGCTTTTCGAAGGCGCCGGCGAACTGCACGGAATTGAGTACATAGCCGTCGAAAGGCCCGGCGCGCTCGACGGCGGCGCGGACTTCCGCGTCGGAGACCACGCGCAGCTTGACCGATGCGAAGGTGAGACCTGACAGCACCGCCCTGGCAACCCAGGCGAGCTTCTGCAGCGGCGAGGCGCTCTCGGTGCGCACGTCGACGGCGCCAAGCACGATTGTGTTTTCCGGATCGGCGGCAGGCTTTCCCGGCCAGGTGAAGCCGATCACGGTGACTCGCGCGCCGGCGCGCCGCAAAGCAGCGATGATCGCAGCGTTGGCGATTTCGTAACCCGAAGCGAGAGCGCCGTCGGGTACGATCGATGTGGCGAACAGCAGATGCATCTCACCTATCCAGTGCAGCCCAGATAGCAAAGCGGGGTGAACCCTTGATTAAGTGAACGCAATCGAGGCCGGGAGTCTCGGTTTTGCGGGCTTCGCCGCGAAAGGTGATTAACGAAACGTTATCACCGGGGTGCTATCGAAAACCAAAATCACCAGGCGGCTGGACACGGATGATCCCATTGCCATCGGACGGTTCGGTATCGATCGCGGGACGGTCTCCGGGGCTCGCCGCCGAGACCATCGAAGCCGTCGTCACGCTGCCGACTTTCAAACGGCCCGAACAGGTGCTCGCGACGCTGGCGTCGCTCAAGGCGCAACAGACCGCCAGGCGCTTCGCCGTCATCGTCATGGAAAACGAGGCTGAGGCGCGCGACGGCGCCAAGGCGGCGCTGCCGCTGTTCTCGCGCGGCGAGATCGCCGGTATGGTGATCATCGCGCATGAGCGCGGCAATTGCAGCGCCTACAATGCCGGCTGGCAGACCGCGATCGTGCATTTCCCCGACTTCAGGCATCTGCTGGTCATCGACGACGACGAGATCGCCGACCCGTTCTGGCTGGAGAACATGTGCAAGGCGGCCGAGACGCTCGGCGCCGACATTGTCGGCGGCCCGCAAGTGCCCGTGTTTGCCGAACCGGCGCATGCGAGATGGGCGGAACACCCGGTCTTCGCGCCACCCTACCGGAAAACCGGGCTTGTTGCGGCGCTCTATTCCTCCGGCAATTTGCTGGTCGGGCGCAACGTGCTGACCGCCATGGGGCCGCCCTTCCTCGATCTCAGATTCAATTTCATGGGCGGCGGCGATTCCGATTTCCTCAGCCGGGCGGCGCAGAGGGGCTTCGTGCTCGGCTGGTGCGCCGAGGCGAAGGTACAGGAGACCGTTCCGGCCCGTCGTGTCGCGGTCGACTGGATCCGCGCCCGCAGCCTGCGCAACGGCGTGATCTCGACCCTGGTCGAAAAGAAGAAACGTGCCGGCACGCCGCTTGCCGGCGCCAAAGTGTTTGCGAAGAGCCTGGCACTGCTTGCCGCCTCGCCGCTGCGCGGCGCGGTCCGGCTGGTGCGGACCGGATCGCTGGCGACGGCACTTTACCCCATCCATGTCGCGCTCGGCCGCGTGCTCGCCGAATTCGGATATGCCAATGAGCAATACCGGCAGCCTGAGAAGAACTGAGCGGGCACCGCTCAGCGCGGCGTTCACGCGCGAGGGCGTGGCGACGGCGATCGCGGCGCTGCTGTTCACCATGATCCTGGTGTCCTTCCGCCCCTTTCAGCCGGCCGGCGCCCAGCTCACCGGCGAAGGCGGCGACATCGTCAACCAGCTCGGCTTCTCGTCGCTCGGCGCAATCTCGATCTTCTCGCTGATGGCCTTCGCCGACCCGCGTGTAGTGCGCTCGCTGCTCAGCCCGTCCTGGATGCTGATGCTGGGCTGCTTCATGCTGTCGGTCATACTGGCGACCGATCCGCCGTCGGCGATGCGCGCGGCATCCTTCACGCTGATCGGCATCCTGACGATGGCGACGATCCTGGTGCTGCCGCGCGACGGCGAGGCTTTCTCGAAAGTCATTATCTTCACCGCCATCGTCGTCATGGGCCTCTCCTACCTCGGCCTCATCGTCTTTCCGCACGAGGCCATGCACACGGCCGACTCGCAGGAGCCGGAGCATGCCGGCCTGTGGCGCGGTGTGTTCACCCACAAGAACATCGCCGGGCCGATCATGGCCTGCTTCAGCTTTGCCGGCCTCTATCTCTATCGGCGCGAGCAACGCTGGTGGGGCGCGATAATCTTCTGCGCGGCGATGATCTTCATGCTGCATACCGGCTCCAAGACGACGGCGGGCCTGGTGCCGTTCTCGATCCTGATCGTGGTGCTGCCGAGCTTGATCGGCATGCGGCTCGGCACGCCGATCCTGTTTGCGGCGGCAATCATCGCCACGGCGGTCGGCACGCTGGGCATCGTCTTCCTGCCGCCGGTGAAGCATCTGGCGGCGATCTATTTTCCCGACCTGACCTATACCGGGCGCACCACGCTGTGGGAGTTCGCCGGCGACATGCTGGCGAAGAAGCCCTGGACCGGCTACGGCTATGAGAGCTTCTGGGGCACGCCGCTGCTGCTCAACCAGGACCAGCCTTTCGACCGGCCCTGGGATATCAGAACCATTGTGCACGGCCATGACGGCTATCTCGACATTGCCGTGCTGATGGGCATCCCGGCGCTCTGCGTTGCGGTCTACACCTTCCTCATTGCGCCGCTGCGCGACTACATGCGCATCCCGCTGCGCAAGGAGAACATCTACCTCGGCGACTTCTTCATGATGGTAGTGCTGTTCGCGGCACTGAACGCCTTCCTGGAAAGCTTCTTCTTCCACCGCGGCGACCCGGTCTGGCTGTTCTTCGTGCTCGGCGTTCTTGGTTTGAGGCAAGTGTCGCTGCGGCCGATTGCGGTGCGGCCTTCCTGATTGCTCCTCCGGCGAGGGCTTTCCCGTCCCGCCGCGAGCGTCTATTGAGAGCCATCTTCGCGGAGGTTCTTCAATGACGATCAGGCTCGTTCTCGCCGGCTGCGGCAATATGGGTTACGCCATGCTTTGGGGCTGGCTGAAATCCGGCAAGCTTCCCCCGGCAGCAGTCTTCGTTGTCGAGCCCAATGACGATCTGCGCAAGCGTGCCGAAGCACTGGGATGCGGCGCGGCGACCGATGCCGCTGCAATTCCGGCGGATGCGGTGCCAGCGCTTGTCGTCATCGCCGTCAAGCCGCAGGTGATCCGCGACGTGACCGCCGCCTACAAGCGCTTTGGCGACGGCCGCACCACCTTCGTCAGCATCGCCGCCGGCACACCTGTCGCCACCTTCGAGGCGATCCTCGGCCATCGCGCGCCGATCGTGCGCTGCATGCCGAACACGCCGGCGGCCATCGGCAAGGGCATGATGGTGGTGTTTTCCAACCCGCTGGTTTCCGACGACGCCAGGCGTTTCGTCGCCGACCTGCTGTCGGCGAGCGGGGAAGTGGCCACCATCGACGACGAGAGCCTGATGGACGCGGTGACGGCAGTGTCCGGCTCAGGGCCGGCCTATATCTTCCATTTCATCGAGGCGCTGACCGTGGCGGCAGTGAAGGCCGGGCTGCCGACCCAAACCGCCAAGCTGCTCGCCATGCAGACCGTCTATGGCGCCGCATCGCTGGCCGCCGAAAGCGGTGAGGAACCGGGCCTGCTGCGCCAGCAGGTGACCAGCCCCAACGGCACCACGGCCGCCGCCCTTGCCGTGCTGATGGGCGAGGAGCGGTTGACCAAACTCCTCACCGAGGCGGTGGAAGCGGCGCGGCTGAGGTCGATAGAGTTGGGGAAGTAACCCTTAATTTGACCCGTACAACATTTCGTCCTGCAGCCGGCGCAGGGCGAACAGCCTGGTCGTCTGGTCGGGAGCGGCGTTGTCGGCGGTGAGCAACTCGCCCTTTTTGACAGGCTTCAGCACCTTGCCGCCCTCGAGCAGTCCGACGGGCACGGCGCGATTGGCGCGGGCCTCGCCGACGGTCATGGTCCAGGATCGGTAGCAGGTCTCGCCGATGGCGTCGAAACTCTCGCCGGCGGCAAGATCGCGCTTGGCGACCGCGCAGACCTCGGCCACCGGCTTCGGCAGCGGCACCATATCGGGCCGGCCGTAGAGCACGATGCGGGCGGCGGTCAGCGGCACCTCCAGCGAGGTCAGGTGATAGGGTCGGAAGAAGCTGTAATAGGGGCCGTGGCCGACATGGAGATCGTCCATGCGCTCGATGACGCGCGGATGCGTCGCCTCGACGATGACGAAGACACCGGGCGCGACGCCCTTGCCGACCGTGTAGTCGACGACACCCTTTTTGGAGAGAATGCCGCCATCAGCCTTCGGGATCAGCACCTTGGCCAGTTCATCGCGGTCGGCCTTCGGGCCGTGCATGCCCGGAACATCGGGCACCAGGCCGGTGGCGTTGGCGATGGCGCACATCTCGACCATGGTCTTCGAGCCGTCGACGAACTCGACCAGCATGCGCGGGTTCATGTTGCGGCGGATCGCTTCCTCGCGATAGTCGTCAGGCACGGCGTCGTGGTTGAGCGGGTTGTTCTTGCCCTTGCCGGCCGAGACGATGGTGTAGCCGAGAGCGGCGGCGAACTCGATCAGTTCCATGCAGCTCGACGGCTCGTCACCCGCGCCGACCGAATAGACGACGCCGAGCCGGTCGGCCTGCTGCTTGAGGTAGCAGCCGATGGTGACGTCGGCCTCGACATTCATCATCACCAGGTGCTTGCCGTGCTCCATCGCCTTCAGGTCGAAATCGGCGGCGACACCGGGCTTGCCGGTGGCGTCGATGACGACGTCGATCAGTGGACTGGTCACCAGCATCTCGTTCGAGGTGATGGCGATTTTTCCATTCTCGATCGCGGCGGTGACTTTCGAGGCCGTGTCCGCTTCCACCGCCATCGCCTCGTCGCCATAGGCGATGCGGATGGCGTCACGGGCGGTATGCGGACGCCTGGTCGACACCGCGCAGACCGAAATGCCCGGCATCAGCATGCCCTGTGTCACCAGATCGGTGCCCATCTCGCCGGAGCCGATGACGCCGATGCGCACCGGCTTACCCTCGGTGGCGCGCCTGGCGAGGTCGCGGGCAAGCCCGGTCAGGGCGACATTTGTCATACAAGAACGTCCACGCTTTTGCCTTTGGCCCGCAATACAGGGAACGATCCCCGTTTGCCAACAAAACCAGCCGCTCGTGGCAATTTGTTGCGCACGCTGTGCAGAACCCGAATAGATTTTGCGCAGCGATTTGCAGGCTTCTGGCTTTCGTAGCGCGACCGGCTAATGTTCGGGAAGGGAGACTTCCAGGGAGGACGAGATGACAGCGGAATTCACGCCGAAATTCGATCTGGCCGGCAAGGTGGTGCTGGTCACCGGCGCCTCGCGCGGCATCGGGCGCGCCTGCGCGCTGGCCTGCGCCGGCTCCGGCGCCGACATGATCGTCGGTGTGCGCAGCGCTGCCGACGGCGCGGAGCTTGTCGCCGAAATCGAGCGCATCGGCCGCCGGGCGCTGGCCGTGCGGATGGATCTCACCGATCTCGCTACGGTGCGAAAATCTGTCGCCGAGGCGCACGCCGCCTTCGGCCGCATCGATGTGCTGGTCAACAATGTCGGGCTCGGGCCGGAAAACCTGGCCGAGAACGTCACCGAGGAAGATTTCGACCTCACCGTCAACGTCAACCTCAAGGGCACGTTCTTCACCACGCAAGCAGTTGCAAAACTGATGATCGCGCAGAAATCCGGGCGCATCATCAACATCAGCTCGCAGGCCGGCACCGTGACGCTGAAGGGCGAGGCGATCTATTGCATGAGCAAGGCCGCGATCAACCACCTGACGCGCTGCCTAGCCGCCGAATGGGCGCAACACCGGATCAACGTCAACAGCGTCGCGCCAACCTTCATCTGGACTGACGGAACACGGCCATCGCTGGCCGAGCCCGACTTTCACGCGCATGTGCTGGGGCACATTCCGCTTGGCCGCATCGGCGACCCGATCGATGTCGCGGGAACAGTGGTGTTCCTGGCCTCGCCCGCGGCGTCGATGATCACCGGCGCCAATATATTGGTCGATGGCGGGTGGTCGGTGGCGTGAGCGACCAGGCTTGCAGGCCAATCGTCTCAAAGGATTGAGCTGACGCTGAGAGAAATCATTGCACTCCCGACTTATTTACCAACGGGGCGCATTACTGCTGAAATGCTGCAGCAGGGTCAGTAACGGCGACCGGGCGGCTTCGCGGGTGCGGGCCTGCAGTTTTCCAGGAGACTCGTGCTTCTGGCCCGATTCGCGCTGAATAGCAGTGCGGCGACGCAAGGCCTATGTGCCATTTTTGCTACATCTATTGGGTCTAATGGCGCGAACGCCCGGTTTTAGAGGCCTCTAAATCATTAAGTACTCACATCCTTTGAAAATCTGATAGATACTCGCCGCAAGCTCCGGTGGCAGGCTTGGGCAATTAAGCGCCAAAAAAATAACAAGGCGCGGGGAAAGTCACGGGGTAGACATGAACAGGACGGGTAAAGTGACCGTCGGCTGGCGCATTGCGCTTGCCGTGACGGTGTCGATGCTGGCTTGCGGAAGCGCCGGCGCACTCACTCTCAAAGAAGCAATGGCAGTCGCCGTCGAATCCAATCCGGAAATCGGCCAGGCGATTGAAAACCGCGAAGCAATCGAATTCGAGCTGCGCCAGGCGAAAGGTCTTTACCTTCCCAGCGTCGATCTGGAAGGGTCGGCGAGCGCCCGGCGCCTCGACAATCCATCCCGGCGCGCGCTTTCCATCGAGGACGACGCGCTCTATCCCGTTGAAACCGATCTTACGATTTCGCAGACGCTCTATGACAGCGGCGCAAGACGGGCCGAATTGACCCGCCAGGCGTCGCGCGTCGACGGCGCTTCGTTCCGGGTTCTGGAACGGTCCGAATTCATCGGGCTCTCCGTTGTCCAGGACTATCTGGAATACATGCTGCAGGCGTCGATCGTTGCCGAGGCCAAGAAAAACCTCGGCTTCCACCAGGCTATACTCGGCGACATCCGGCAGGGCATCGACGGCGGGGCGCTGAACGACGCCGACCGGCAACAGGCCGAGGAGCGGCTGTTCGCCGCCAAGGCGCGCATGCAGGAAGCCACCGAGGAACTGGAAGCAGCCAAGATACGCTTCTTCAAGACCGTCGGAAAGCCGCTGACCAACGCTTCAAGGCCGGGCGATGTCTCCGCAGCACTGCCAAGGTCGCTCGATGAAGCAATCGGGCTGGCGCGGGAAAGCAATCCGCGCGTGCACATGGCCAACAGCGATATCGACGCGGCGGCCTCCCTTGTGGACGCAGCACGGGCGAAATTCGGACCCTCCATCATCGCCGAAGGTCGCGCCCGGGCGGGGACTGACATCGATGGCGACGATGGCGACACCAACGACCTGCAAGCGCGGCTGGTGCTGCGCTGGAACCTCTACCGCGGCGGCATCGACAAGGCCAACGAACAGGAACAGATCCGCCGCTCCAGCGAACAACGCCTAGCGCTGCATCAGGTCCTGCGCGAGATCGAGGAAGCTGTCCGCATCTCATGGGATCGCCGCTTCCGGCAAGCCGACTTGGCCAAGACGCTGCGGCAACAGGCTGCCGCCAACGAACGGCTGGTCGCGTCCTATCGCGAACAGTTCAAGGTTGGCCAGCGATCGCTGCTCGACGTGCTGGACGCGCAGAACACGCGGTTCAACACGGCGACGCTGGCGGATACCGCATCCTACGCGTCGCTTTTCGCCCAGTATCGGCTGCTGGCGGCAACGGGACAGTTGCTGAAGACGATGAACATCCAGCCGGCCAAACAGGCCGCGGCCTATGCGCGGTCCGAATTCGCCGTGCCAGCAACCGCCGACACTGAAACCTATGCGCGGACGCCGTCGGAACAGAAGAACGATCTGCCCTTCGACATCCTCGCTCCAGTCCGGAAAAAGCAGCCGATGTAAGATCGATCGCGGGTCCTTCGGGAGCGGATCGTGAACCAGCAGCCCAATATCCTGTCGCCCAAAGAGGCCTTCAAGGCCTGCTTTTCGGCCGTTGCCGCCTATCTCGGCAGGCCGAGCGCGGAGACCGTGCTGTTCGCCGGCGTTCCGATCGCGGAGACGCGCATCGAGGCCGGCGACATCAGGCATCTGGCCGAGCGCATCGGACTGGAGGTCGCGGAATTCAACCACCGCGATTTCGTGCGCGGTCGCTTCGACCTTCCGGCCATCGTCTTTCGCGCCAGCCAGCTGCCAGTCGCCCTGCTCGCGGAAATCGAAGGCGGCGACTATCTGACCGCTCCGCAGGAAAACGGCCGCACCACTATCGGTAAATCCGAGCTGGTCGAAAGCTACATCAGCGGCGGCGCCTCTTTCTCGATCACCTATGGCAACACCACCGAGGCAATGAAGGTCGGCTCGGCGGCGAAGATCGAAAGACGGCACTGGCTGACCGGAACCATGGGCGCGTTCTGGCGCACCTATTCGAAGGTCGTGCTGTCGGCGGTCTTCATCAACCTGCTCGCCATCGCCTCGCCGATCTTCACCATGAACGTCTATGACCGGATCCTGCCGAACAAAGCGGTCGCGACGCTCTGGGTCCTGGCGCTCGGGATCGGCGCCGTCATTGTGTTCGATCTGCTTTTGAAGACGGCCCGCGCCTCGCTCATCGACTATGCCGGGCGCAAGGCGGATCTGCGGATTTCGTATCTGCTGTTTGAAAAAGTGCTCAATTCGTCACTGTCGGCGCGGCCCAGTTCGACTGGTGAATACGCAAACCGGGTGACCCAATATGAGTTCGTGCGAGAGTTCTTCACCTCCAACACCATCAGCGTCTTCATCGATACGGTCTTCGTCTTCGTCTTCCTGCTGGTCATCTATGCGATAGGTGGCTGGCTGGTGATCATACCGGCGCTGGCCTTTGTGATTTCAGTCATCGTCGGCCTGATCACGCAGCGCCGTATCGGCAAGCGTGTCGCCGCCTCGATGAACGAAGCCGCGCAGCGCCAAGCCCTGTTGGTCGAATCCATTTCGACCCTCGAGACGATCAAGTCGCTGCGCGCCGAGGCCTATCTGCTGCGCAAATGGGGCGAGCACTCCAAGAATGCTGCCAACACGTCGGAAAAGATCAAGCAGCTTTCGGCCGCCGCCGGCAACATCACCGGATCCATCCAGCAGTTGGTGACCGTCGCGCTGGTCGTGGCCGGCGCCTACGCCTTTTCCGCGGGCTATGTGTCGACGGGCGCGATCATCGGCACTGTCATGCTGGCCAGCCGGGCGGTGGCGCCGCTTGGCCAGATCGCCATCACGCTGTCCAGGTTCCGCCAGGCCATGCTGTCGCTGCGAATAGTCAACGCGATCATGTCTCAACCGGAGGACCGGCCGGATACGGTCGGCTTCGTCAACCGTCCGATCCGCAACGGCGCGATGGTCTTCAAGAATGTCGGCTTTGTCTATCCGGGTTCGGAGAACGAGGTTCTGAGCGGGCTGAACATCTCCGTCAAACCGGGCGAGCGGGTGGGCATCATCGGTCGCATCGGATCCGGCAAGACAACGATGGGGCGGCTGATCGGCAGGCTTTTCCTGCCGACCTCGGGAGAACTGCTGCTCGACGGCATCGACATTCGCCAATATCACCCTTCGGAGGTTCGCGCCGCAGTCGGGATCGTTGCCCAGGCCGGCGATCTGTTTTCAGGCACCATCAAGGAGAACCTCCTGATGGCGGCCCCGGAAGCCTCCGACGAGGAGATCATCGACGCCGCGAAGGCTGCCGGCGTCGACGAATTCGTCTCCCGTCACCCACGTGGCTACGACATGAATGTCGGCGAGCGCGGCACCAATCTCTCGGGCGGCCAGAGACAGGCGGTGGCGATCGCGCGGCTGCTTTTGACCAAGCCGAAGATCGTTTTTCTGGATGAGCCGTCGGGGTCGATGGACCTTGCCTCGGAACGGCAGTTGATCAGGCAGCTCAAGGTGGCTTTCGAGCGGAACACGACGCTGATCGTCTCGACCCACCGCTTCAGCATGCTCGAACTCGCCGATCGCCTCATCGTCATCGATCAAGGCCGGATCGTCGCCGACGGGCCGAAGGAACAAGTCATACAGGCGCTGCAGAAGAACAGCGCCTGACAAAACGGATTATATTGAACCATTTCAATATAATGGGACGTGGGAAATGCTTGCAAGGGAAGACCGCCCACCGCTGTTTGCGTCGGCGTCCATATTCATCATCGGGGCGCTGTTCGTCTCGTTCGTAGGCTGGGCGTCGTTCGCCGAAGTCGATGAAATCGCGCGCGGCGACGGCAAGGTCATACCCGCATCCAAGACCCAGATCATCCAGGCCAGCGAGGCCGGCGTGGTTCAGGAAATCGCGGTGAGGATCGGCCAGGTGGTCAAGAAGAACGACCTCATCATCCGGCTCGACAACACGGTCAACACCTCCAGCCTCGGCGAACAGCAGGCCAAGGCGCGCGCATTGCAGGTGCGCATCGCGAGGCTCAAATTCGAGCAGGCCGGCAGCCTTTCCGGCCCCTTTCCGTGCCCGGAGGAAATCCAGTCGGTCGCACCGGAGATCTGCGACAACGAGCAGAAACTGCTCATCGCCCGGCGCCAGAATTTCGACATCAAGCTGTCGGTGCTCAAATCGCGTCTCGACCAGCGCGAGAAGGAACTGGACGAAGCAACCGCCAATGCCGACCGCCTGACCAAGAACCTGGTGATCAGCGACCAGGAGGCAAAGCTGGTCGAAGCGATGGTCAAAAAAGGCCTGATGGCCAGGACCGAGCAGATCCGCGTCGATGGGCAGCAGGCTGAGCTCAATGGCCAGCTGAACCTGGCCGGCGAGACCATAAAGAAGGCCAAGGGTGCCATCACCGAAGCGCAGCTGCAGGTCGACGAGCTCGGTCTCCAGCTTCAGCAGGAAGCGCTGGACGACCTGACCCAGGCGCTGGCCGAGCTTTCGGTGGTGGACGAGACCATTCGCGGTGCCACCGACAAGGTCGCGCGCACCGACATCCGTTCGCCGGTGGACGGCATCGTCAACACGATGGAGCTGAACACGGTCGGCGCCTTCGTGCAGCCCGGCGCCGTCGTGGCCGGCATCGTGCCCACCTCCGAGACCCTTTTGGTCGAAGCGCGGGTTTCGCCACGCGATGTCGCCTTCATTCGTGAGAACCAGGATGCGCTGATCAAGGTCACCGCCTACGATTTCTCGATCTTCGGCGGCATCGAAGGCAAGGTCTCGAACATCACCGCCGACAGCCTGGTCGACCAGAAAACGGGCGAACCCTACTACCAGGTGCGCGTCGCGACGGACACGTCGACGCTGGAAAGGGACGGCAAGGCCTATTCGATCATCCCGGGCATGATCTGCTCGGTCGACATCAAGACCGGGCGCAAGACGATCCTGAACTACCTGCTGAAGCCGATCAACAAAGCGCGCCAGGAGGCCATGAGTGAACGATAGCTCCGCCCTTCCCGCCACCCAAGGCGAGCGGCTGATGCTGCCGCTTGCGGCCGATGATTTCGGCCCGGAGTTCCGGGTCGTCGCACGAGGTGGCATACGCCGCGGCATTCGCCTGGAACGCGCGTTCTGGGCGTCGCTCAAGCAGATGGCCGAAGCGCGGAAATGCACGATCGGCATGCTGGTCGACGAGATCGCCGAAAGCCATGCCGATCAGGGGAACCTGACGTCGGCGATCCGGGTCGCCTGCATGCGCGGCATGGCGGAAGAAAATCTGATGCTGCGAAAGCTCGCCTCGATCAGGACGATCAACGCCATTCTGGTCGCCTGTCCGTCGCCTGCCTTCGCGCTGTCATCGTCGAAGAAGATCCTGACGTTCAACGCGCCGTTCCAGCAGTTGGTCAAGCGGCAGCTGCCGACAGCACCAAACGACGATGCGCGCCACGACCTCAAGCTGGCGCTCGACCTCAATGTTGCCGACATATTCGCGCGGCTCGATACCAATGGCGAGACGCCGGTCGCGACCGGCTTCGTCATCGGCGCCGGCGAGCGCCGCTACCGGGGTCAGCTGAGCGCGGTGCGCGCGCCGGTGGCCGAACCTGAATTGCTGATGGCGTTCGTCTTCAACGGCTAAAGCAATTCCAGGAAAAGTGCGCCGCTCACTGCGGGCCGAGGCGGTCCGAAATCGTGTCCGCAAGAACCATGTCCGGCTGCAAGCCTTCGCCAGGGGCGATCGTCGTGAAACCACCCTTGATGTCGGCCATCTCGGCGCCACCGGTTCTGGAGCCATGGATCCAGGCCCGATCCATGCTGAAGGAATAGAGCGGAACATAGTCGGGGAGATCGCTGTCGCGCCGGACGGCATTGCCAAGACTGTCGAGAATGAAGGCGCCGCTGGCCGTGCTCACCGACAGCACAGCGTGAAAGAACTTCCTCTTGCGATCCTGAAGGACAACGAGCGACATGCTCTGCGCCGGAATGCCCGCCTGCAGCAGCGCCGTCATCTTGAGGATGGCGAAATCCTCGCAGTCGCCGGCGCGCCGCTCGAGGATTTCCGAAGGTTTCGCCCAATAGTCCAGCTTGCCGTAGACGGCGCTGTCTTTCCGGTAAGCGATCAGGCGGTTGATGCTGGTGTTGACGAAGGCCAGCTTGTCGCTGAACCCTTTGGCCTTGGCCGCGTCGACCATCGCGACGAAAGCTGCGTTCTTCCGCTCGCACGCACTGCCCGCCGAACAGCCGACGATCGCCTTGTAGACGGGCGCCCAGCGGGCCGCGACCGGGAAGTTGCGCATCGAAAGGGCAACCGACCCGAACACGCCCGGGATGATCGCCGCCGTCTGCATCGGGTCGATGCCGGTATTGGCTTCCGCCATCGAAGAGGTGTTTGCGCCATCCGCCTCGGCAGGAGCGTAACTGCCGGAGACGGAGCCGACGCGGTAGGGCGCGGCAGGCTGCCAGGGCTGAGGCCTCGCCAACGAAACGCCGCCCAGGCTGGACGGCGCCTGGAGCCTTTCGAGCAGCGCACCGGCGGGCACCGAATCACCCGACATCGCGCTCGCCAACGACGAATGCGGCACGCCCGCAAGGCCGATTGCCAGCAGGAGAATCCGGAACGTGGTTGATGCCGGAGAAGCTTTTTTTATTGTCATAGTGCCCACCTTTGACTGTGGACGCTACCAGCCTCGTCTCAAATTATTGGAAAAGAAGGTGGATAAGTTTCCAGCAATTGGTTTTGTCTACTTTATCTAAAATTCAAATTTAATTTATACTTGTATTGAACAGGCGGCCGTAGCCCGCCGGCCGCGGAAAAGGGCCTGCGAGAGGTCAGATATAGATGGCTATATGGCAGCGGTTTACCATGCGTAAAAAATGCTCATGCCTGTATATTCTAATATATGAAATAGATTGAAGGACTGTTGCAAAGCAGAGGCCGTCCCTGTCTCTTTCCGGGAAATACCGGAGGGGTTTCAGAGATGACCACCAATATCGAGTTGGGCAATTTTTCGGGTTCTTGGAACGAGCATTCGGCTTCCAGCGAACACAACGCCGCGACGGCACCGGCAGAGATGCAGGTCGCCCAGGTTGCGACGGGGGAGCCAGCCCCGGCAGCGGCCGATCCGGTTCCCGTCGATGTTGGCAGCGGCGCACCAGTGCAGCCGCAAGTGCCCGCGGCAGCGGCGGCAAACCCACCAGCGGCGGGCGCACCTGCAGCTGCGGCAAACGCGCCAGCGCCGCATGACTATGTCGCCGACGCCAGCAACGTCGTGAGGCTTCCGGCCAATGTCTCGATCGACAACATCCGTGTCGACGGCCACAATCTGGTGCTCGAACAGCCTGACGGTTCGGTGATCGTCATCAAGGACGGCGCCCTGAACGTGCCTACCTTCATCCTCGGCGACGTCGAGGTGCCGCGCGTTGCCTTGATAGCAGCGCTGGAAGCAAGCCATGTCGATGTCGCCTTCGGCGCCGATGGCTCGATCTCGGCGGGACCTGGCAACGGCCCGGACAGCGCCGGTGGAAACTTCGCGGTTCCTCCGGGCGGCATCGGCGACGGGTTCGACCTCTCGGCATTGCTGCCTCCGACTGCCTTGCAGTTTGGGCAATTGGACCGGCGCGAGCTCTTCCCGTCTATTGTGGACAGGCAAGTTTCCGTGGTGGCCACGTCATTGCTCGCCCCGGACGAGGCGGCCAGCGAAACCGGCCTGGACGGAGGCCCGGCCCAATCGCCAGGTAGCGACGCGCCGAGCGACGCGGAAACCTCCAGCATCGGAACGATCAACATCGACGCACCGGACGGTATCGGCTCGATCGTCATCAACGGCGTCACCGTGAGCGGCGTCGGGCAGCAGATCCAGGGGCAGTTCGGCTACATCACGATCGTCTCCTTCAATCCGGGCACCGGTGCCATCGAATACAATTACACGGTCACCGAGTCAGTCACCCATCCCGAGCAGACAAACGGATTCGATCCGAACGATACGGTTCCGGACAATTTCAGCATCACGGTTACGGATGTCGACGGCGATTCGGCCAGCACCACTTTTGCCGTCGCCATCATCGACGACGTGCCGACAGCGGTCGCCGACATCGACAGCATCGCGGCCGGCCAGTTCGGCCCGGCGACCGGCAATGTGCTGGCCGGCGGAACCGATGGCGCCGACGCCAACGCAACGGACGGCAATGCCGATACCGAGGGCGCCGATGGCGCGGCCGTGGTTGGCGTTGCCGCCGGCAACACCGATACCGATGTCGACAATGCCGCCACGCTCGGCGTGCAGATCCAGGGCACTTACGGCAAGCTGACGCTCAATGCCGACGGCACCTACTCCTATGTCCGCGACGCCGGCACCGCCGGCGGCGTCAATGACGTCTTCACCTATACGATCAAGGACGGCGACGGCGACACCTCGCACACCACGCTGACCATCTCGATCGGCAACTCACCGCCTGTGATCACCGACCTGACGCCGGAAGCCGGTGGCGGCGACGTGACGGTGGATGAAGAGGCATTGAATGTCGGCACGCCGGGCGGACCCGGCTCCAATCCGGCAAGCACGGCCGAGACCGGTGCGGGCACCTTCACGATCTCCTCGCCGGACGGCATCGCCGCGCTGGCAATCGAGGGCCACAACTTCATCACCAATGGGGCGTTCACCGCCGGCTCGTTCACGACCGCGCTCGGCAACACGCTGTCGGTGACGGCCTACAATCAAGCTACAGGCGAAGTGAGCTACACCTACACGCTCAACGACAATGAGGCGCATGCCCACGCCCTCGACCAGAACAGCCTGTTCGAAAACTTAACCGTAACGCTGACCGACCAGGACGGCCAGAGCGTCAACGGCACGCTCGTCGTCAACATCGTCGACGATGTGCCGACGGCAAGTGCGGAAGCCTCGCAGAACGTCGCCGAGGGCGCGACGATCACCGGCACACTGGACTTCGTCGCCGGCGCCGACGGCGCCACGGTGACGCATATCGACGGCACGGCACTTATCTTCGGGGGCGACGGCTACTCCCAGGTGATCGACATCGGCGATGGTTCGATCAAGGTCAAGGCCGACGGCAGCTACTCGTTCACCGCCGACAATCCGGTCATCGGCACGGGTGCCGCATCGGCGACCTACACGGTGACCGACGGCGACGGCGACACGGCGACGGCTGGCATCAGCTTTGCGGTGACGGATGCCAACCATCCGACAACCGGGACGGCGGCGGCCTCTGTCGACGACGACGCGCTTGCCGGCGGCAATGCGGCAAGCACGACGGGCGACATCGCGGTTCCGAACACCGATGGCGACAACAGCGAAGCAACTTTCTCCGGCACGCTCGGCGGCAGTCTCGGCGGCGACGGCGCCGGCGGCTTCTCATTTGCAGCGCTGGACGGCACCAATGGCACGGTTGGCCAGGAGAACGTCACCTACAGCTGGAACTCCCTCAACAATACGCTGACGGCGACAGGCCCGCGCGGCGACCTGTTCTCGGTTCATGTGACCGATCCGGCGACCGGCGCCTACACGGTGACGCTGCTTGACGACGTGCTGCAGGCACAGGGTCCCAATGACGAAAACAACGCGACGGCCGACCTGGGCTACGTCATCACCGATGCCGACGGCTCGACCGCATCGGGCACGTTGACGGTTACCTTCAATGACGATGCTCCCACCGCAAGCGCGGAAGCTTCGCAGAACGTTGCCGAAGGCACGACGCTGACCGGCACGCTGGATTTCGTCGCCGGCGCCGACGGCGCCACGGTGACGCATATCGACGGCACGGCGCTGGTGTTCAATCCGGCTGACAGCAACTACTCCCAGGCGATCGACATCGGCGATGGCTTCATCAAGGTCAAGGCCGACGGCAGCTACTCGTTCACGGCTAACAGTCCGGTTGCCGGCACGGGCGCGGCATCGGCGACCTACACGGTGACGGACGGCGACGGCGATATCGCGACGGCCGGCATCAGCTTTGTGGTGACCGACGCCAATACGCCAACGAGCGGCTCAGCGGCCGCCTCTGTCGACGATGACGCGCTTACCGGCGGCAATCCGGCGAGCACGACGGGCGATATCGCGGTTCCAAACACAGATGGCGACAACAACGAAGCGACGTTCTCGGGTACGCTCGGCGGCAGCCTCGGCGGCGACGGCGCCGGCGCCAACGGCTTCTCGTTCGCGACGCTCAACGGCACCGGCGGCACGGTCGGCCAGGAGAACGTCACCTACAGCTGGAACGCGGGCACCAACACATTGACTGCGACTGGCCCACGCGGTGACCTGTTCTCGGTCCATGTCACCGATCCGGCGACCGGCGCCTACACGGTGACGCTGATCGACAACGTGTTGCATACGGGCGGTCCGAACAATGAAGACAATGCAACGGTCGATCTCGGCTATGTGATCACCGACGCCGACGGCTCGACGGCACCGGGCACACTGACGATCACTTTCAATGACGATGCGCCGTCGCTGACGGTCGGCACGGTTGCGGATGGTGGCCTGACGCTGGTGACGCAGGATGCCCAGACGATCGGGGCCGCCTCCGACACGGCGAATGCGAGCTTCGCGGCCGCCTTCCTGGCGGCGGTGACGCCGAGCTATGGCGCTGACGGCGCCGGCACGACGGTGATCAGCGGCTACACGCTGACGGTCGCCGATGCGGCTTCGGGCCTGACCAGCCAGGGTGAGGCGATCACGCTGACCAAGGTGGGCAATGACGTGGTCGGCTCGACGGTGTCGCATGGCGAGATCTTCAGGATCGCCGTCGATGCGGCCGGCACGGTGACGCTGACGCAGTCCCAGCAGATCGACCATCTGCCCGAGGACGTCGATGCGACCAACGACAACGCCCATATCGACCTTGCCGCCGGCAAGGTGACGCTGTCGGCGACAGCGACGGTGACGGACGGCGACCACGACACGGCGACCAGCACCGTGAGTGCCGATCTCGGCGGCAACATCGGCTTCGACGACCACATTCCGTCGCTGACGGTCGGCACGGTTGCGGATGGTGGCCTGACGCTGGTGACGCAGGATGCCCAGACGATCGGGGCCGCCTCCGACACGGCGAATGCGAGCTTCGCGGCCGCCTTCCTGGCGGCGGTGACGCCGAGCTATGGCGCTGACGGCGCCGGCACGACGGTGATCAGCGGCTACACGCTGACGGTCGCCGATGCGGCTTCGGGCCTGACCAGCCAGGGTGAGGCGATCACGCTGACCAAGGTGGGCAATGACGTGGTCGGCTCGACGGTGTCGCATGGCGAGATCTTCAGGATCGCCGTCGATGCGGCCGGCACGGTGACGCTGACGCAGTCCCAGCAGATCGACCATCTGCCCGAGGACGTCGATGCGACCAACGACAACGCCCATATCGACCTTGCCGCCGGCAAGGTGACGCTGTCGGCGACAGCGACGGTGACGGACGGCGACCACGACACGGCGACCAGCACCGTGAGTGCCGATCTCGGCGGCAA
>NZ_JBJACT010000019.1:0-157357 GCF_044778005.1 Mesorhizobium sp. IMUNJ 23033 | reverse complement strand
GATGCGCTGCCATTGCCGCTGGCTCAGTTCGTAGCGCGACACCATCCATTGTCCTCCAGATCGAATCTGGAAGCCTATGAATCATGCATCAACGCAATTTTGAATCCTGAATGTCGATTGGTCCTAGAGCGGTTCACCGTTTCACGGGAACGCAGAACCGCTCTATCTCATTGTTCTGACGCAATTCCGGACGGAAAACCGCTACGCACTTTTCCTGGAATTGCTTTGGGGCGTGTACTCATAAACGACGGCCAGTCGATGAACGTTTTGGGCATAAGACGCAGGGCCGTAGCAGTAGTTTGCGCCAAGAGCTCATCGGTTCAGGGCAGCGGGATCGGCTTGTCACTGAGCGTGCGCAAGTAGGCGATCAGGTTGACCCGTTCGGTCTCGTCCGGGACACCAGGAGTCTCCATCTTGACGCCCGGCGTGGTGAGCATGGGCCCGAAGAGATATCTGTTCAGGTCCTCGTACGTCCATACACCCTCCCAGCCCAGCAACGTGTCGGAGTAACGCATATTTGCCACAGATGCTTTGTCGCGGCCGACGACGCTCCACAAGTTGGGTCCTGCTTTGCTCCCTCCCTGTGGCGCGGCATTGTGGCAACCGGCACACACGCTGGTGAAGTAGGTTCGGCCTTTCTCAACCTCGGCAGTAGCCAACTTCATCGATATCGGAGCAGGTGTTGGCAAAACGACGCCGTGCGACAAGAGATAGTCAGCGACTTCGCGTTGCCCCTTGAATTTTGCCAGATGGAGCGGTGTCTTGCCGTCCTTTGTCTTCGCATTCACGTCCGCGCCGGCCTCGACCAGTGCCTTCACGCAATCGAGGCAATCGAGATTGACGGCGATGTGGAGGGCGTTTTCGCGGTTGCGGCGCGAATTTGGATTTGCGCCCCCGTCCAGCAACAGATTGATCAAGTCGATCCTGCGTTTTGCCAAAGCCGGCATGAGGGCAGGACCCATAAGCGGCGTCGGGGCGGCGTTGACGTCGGCACCGCGTTCCATGAGCAGTTTTGCCGCCGCAAAATGCCCGCCCCTGACCGCAAGATAGAGTGGTGTCGCGCGCCCGTCGCTCTCATCGACGCCGGCACCCGCGTCGAGCGCTGCAGTAATCGCCGCGACATCGCCCTCTTTCGCGGCGTCGTGAATGGCGGCGGCGTGAGATACAATCGGGATGTGTACAAGCAGCAGCGAATGAAAAGCAAGAACCCGCGCATTTAGCATCTCCCAGGCAAGCCGAAGGACGCGGCACGATTTCAAGACTGCAAGTCCACCTCAAAATCCCTGATCGTGAGAACGCCCATCGATGGCTCAATGAATGGTGGCATCCGGGTCATAAGCGCATGTTGCTTCGGGTTTGTGAAGCCACGACCTGATGGGCATTGGGTCCTAGGCTACCAGGGCCGTTGGTCGATATTGCCCTTACATTAGCTTCAGCGCATGTTCATGTCAGCCGGCGAGGTCGCAGAAGCCGGTCAGGCCCGGCGGCCAACCCATACATCCCCCCCCCCGGCAGCCGGGCCACCGACCTCGCCCGTGCGGATCTCTGAAAGAGCGCCGGCCCGACCCACGCCCCCGTTGCGGAGCCGGGCCAATTCCGCAATTCTGCTCATATGTGCAACCTCTACAACATTACCACCAGCCAGGAAGCCATCCGCCAGTGGACCCGCGCACTGCGCGACATCGCCGGCAACCTCGAGCCCTCGGTCGACATCTATCCCAACCAGTTCGCGCCGGTGGTGCGCAACACGGCCGACGGAGCGCGCGAGCTTGCCAATCTGCGCTGGGGCATGCCGACGCCGCCCGAGCGCATGCGCGGCAATGCCGATTCCGGCACGACCAACATCCGCAACCCGCAATATGGCCACTGGCAGCCCTTTCTCGGCGTCGAGAACCGCTGCGTCGTGCCGGTGACCAGCTTTGCCGAACCGAGCCCCACGCCCGGTCAAAAAGACCCGGAGACAGGCGTCCAGAAGAACTACTGGTTCGCGCTCGGCGAAGAGTGCCCCCTGTTCTTCTTCGCCGGCCTATGGACGCCCTGGCAGGGCGTGCGCAAGGTCAAGGAAGGTCCGGGCGAGCACGAGCTCTACGGTTTCCTGACCACCAAGCCGAATGCGCTGATCGCGCCGATCCACGAGAAGGCGATGCCGGTGATCCTGACCACGCCGGAGGAGACGGAGACGTGGCTCAGTGCGCCGTGGTCCGAAGCGAGAAAGCTGCAGCGCACGGCGCCTGACGACGCGCTGGTGATCGTCGAGAAGCCAGCGACGCAGATCAAGTTTCCGGCCGGAGCCAGTGCGCAAGGTTCGCTGTTCTAGACGAATCGAACAAACAGGCTCGCTACCTGACCCTGACGACGACCTTGCCCTTGGCGCGTCCTGTTTCGACGTAGGCCAGAGCCTCATTGGTCGCTTCAAACGGAAAGACCCTATCGACTACCGGGCGGATCACTCCGGATTCGATGAGGGACGTGATTTTGCTCAGCTGATCACCCTGCGCCCACATGAAAAGGAAAGAAAACTTCACGCCACGGCGCTTGGCCTTGGCCCGAATAGCCCGGCTCAACAGGCGCAGTACCAGCCTCAGCACCACGTTCAGTCCCTGTTTCTCGGCAAATTCGGGATCCGGCGGACCGGAGATGGAGATAAGCTTCCCACCCGGTTTCAGCACGCTCAGTGATTTTTCAAGCGTTTTGGCGTCCTGGCTGTTCAAGACGACGTCGTAACCAGACAGGATTTTCTCGAAGTCATCCTTCTTGTAGTCAATGACAACGTCGGCGCCGAGATCCTTGACCAGATCGGCACTCGCGGCGCTCGCTGTTGTCGCGACGTTCGCGCAGAGGTGCTTTGCCAGTTGGATGGCGAATGTCCCCACGCCGCCGGAGCCCGCCTGAATGAAGGCCTTCTGTCCCTTCTTCAGGTTCGCCCTTTCGACAAGCGCCTGCCAGGCGGTCAGACCGACCAGCGGGATCGAGGCCGCCTCTTCCATGCTGAGGTTTTTCGGCTTCAAAGCCACGTCGGCCTCATCCATGGCGATGAACTCGGCGAATGTCCCGATCCGGCCATCGCGCGGCCGCGCGTAGACTTCGTCGCCGGGTTTGAATTTGCGGACCTTTGCTCCCACCCTGACAACCGCCCCAGCCACATCGTGACCCAGAATGAAGGGCTTGCGATAGGGCAGGATGAGCTTGAACTCTCCGGTTCTGACCTTAGAATCCAGAAGGTTCACCCCCGCGGCATGGACCTCGACCAGGACATCGTTGTCCCCGACCTCCGGCACCGGCATCTCGGCCAGCCGCAGAATGCCCTTCTTGTTATACTTGTCGACGACGAATGCCTTCATGGCAGGGACTTTCTGAAAGTGAGGCGATTGATCGAATGCATGTGTCATGTTCGACATCTCCGGGCTGTGGCGCCTGACCAATTGTGTTGTGGTTGCCAGTTGTGTTGTGGTTGCCAGTCTCACGTGCGTGAAATCCTTCGCCTCGCTGTGGTTCAGGCCGGTAACCGGAACTGCTTGCGCAAGCTCTTGTCGAAAATGCCTGCGGGGGCAAAGCGGCGCAGGAGGCTGACCTGCAGCGCGGCCTTGCCAGCCGTGTAGCGCCGTCGCGGACGGGCATCGGTCGCCGCCTTGACGACCACCTTCGCCACCACCTCCGGCCGATCGGCTGTCGGCATCACCTCGCTCAGCAGCGCCTTGAACCCGGCCCGAGCCCGATCGTATTCCTTCAACAGCGAATCCGGCTCGATGCCGTTCTGGTCGAAGACGGTACGCACGAATGCCGGCTCGATGACCGAGACGCGGACATTGAAGGCACGAACCTCGTGGTCGAGCGATTCCGAATAACCCTCGAGCGCGTGCTTGACCGCCGAATAGTGCGCTGAATACGGCGCCGGTACGAGGCCCAGCACCGAGCCGATGTTGACGATACGCCCTTGGCCGCGCCGCCGCATCGACGGCAACACCGCATTGGTCATGCGGATGACGCCGAACAGATTGACGTCGAACAGGGCCTGTACCTGGGCGACCGAGGATTCCTCGGCGCCACCAAGCAGGCCGACACCGGCATTGTTGACCAGGAGGTCGATCCGGCCGGTCCGCGAGAGCACGTTCGAGACGAGCGTATTGACGGCGCCATCGTCAGTCACGTCGCAAGCCAGCATGGTCACCCCATTCGGGCCAATGCTGGCCGCGCGGCGACTTGTTCCGAAGACGGTGAACCCTGCCCGCGCCAGTGCCTCGGCGCTGGCGCGACCGATGCCCGAGGAGGCTCCGGTCACGATCGCGGTTTTTCCAGAATTCGCATTCATTTCTGATACTCCAAGCTCACGAGCTCTAGCTTATTTCTGTCGATTGGATTATGGTTGTAATATCAGATTACGATCATAATGCAATAGCAAATCCGGAAGGAGAAACCATGCGTTACGAAAAGGGTCGAAAGGACGCATCGCGCGGCCGGATCATGGAGGTCGCCACTGAGCGTTTTCGGTGTGACGGCATCGCGGCGTCGGGACTCGCAAAAATCATGAGCGACGCCGGGCTGACGAACGGGGCCTTCTATCCCCACTTTCAATCCAAGGCGGCGCTTGTCCGTGAAACCGTGGCGGCGGCCCTGGAGGATCAATCCGACCAGATACGGGAAGCATTGGCCTCCGGCGGTCTGACAATGGCCATAGACACATATTTGTCGGCGGCGCACCGGGACAATCCCGGCAAGGGCTGCGCCTCTGCCGCGTTGCTGCCGGAAATCTCGCGCGAGCCAGCCGAAACGCGTCAACTCTATACCGAGCGTTTGCTGACCCTGGTGCGCCAGGTGTCAGCGGATTTGCCGCCGCGGACCGCTGATCCGGAGAGCGTTGCGTTCGGTATCTTTGCGACCCTCATCGGCGCGCTTCAGCTGGCCCGTGCCGTGGAGGGGACGGACTTGTCGGATCGTATCCTTGCGGCCGGAGCGGACGCGGCGCGGACGCTGATGCAGCCACCTGAGGATGAAGAGGGAGTCTAGAGGTTTGGTGGTTGCGCGGCGTCCACTGGCCTAAGTTTCCGACGCAGCCATCCCGCGAAAGGGGCACTGCTGCAGCCAGGACAACAAGTGCGAGCTATCTCGTGCTGAGCCAGGCCTGATAGCGACGGTCGATCATGGGTTGGATCGTTGAATAGGTGTCCCACCCGTCCGGCACGGAATAGAGGGTCTCACCGTCAGGAAACGCCTCACTGTAGTCTGCCATGTAGGAAACCGGGTCCGTATCGGCGGCATCATAGTATCTTGCCGCGAATAGATTTCCGGCGTCGTTTAGATCGTCATCCGTGAACTTGCCGTCGCAGACTTCGAGAAACCACTCCCGGGGTGTAAGGCTTCTGGCTTTTAGGCGCTCCCGCTCGTCCGGGAACTCCTCCGTGTGCATTTCGCCGGCCAAGTCATTCAGGACTGCCCATGCAACAAACATCGCAATGTGGGTTGCTCCTGCTTCGTCGGGAAGGTCCTTCGGAAAATTACCTCCGGAGTGCCAGGACGCGTCGTCATACTTCATGCCTTCACCCCAACTTCAACGGACAGCGTGCGCCAAGTCGACATAACGCTTCTTCAATCAATGCAACTTATACGCTAACAGGAGACAACGCTGCAAACGGCGGAGGCGAAATAGAATGAAACGCCTGATATTTATCTGCGCTATGTCCTCCCTGCTGCTTCTGTCCGTGAACCGTGCATTCGCGTTCAATTTCGGCTTTGTGAGAGTGCCGGACTGGATGGATTTTTATATCGGTTTGCTATTTGCCGCGACCTGCGTCTGCTGGCTTGGGCTGGCGGCGACAAAACCGCGTGGCGTGCCGTTCAATCAACTGTCAAATACCAAAATCTCGCCGCTCGCGAATGTCTTTCGCTGTGGCATGATCATCGTATTCACGATCCTGATGGTCTTGCTGTTTGCCGGAATGGGCCTCAGGCGATACGCTGAACTTTAGCGGCTTTTGCCGAGCCCGGTTGTGCATGACAATACCGGGTCGTTACCCGCCCTCCTCATTCTTCATCCTTCCACACCACCCGGCGCACCACCCTTATCTCGGCCAGACGCCGCACCCGGATGCCGACGCGCTCCCGCGCGGTGAGGTGGCGGGCTTCGGCACGGACGAATTCCTTGTTGCGGCACTGTTCGCAAAGCATGTGGCCGTCGATCAGCTCGATGTCGACATCGCCGAACAGCCTGATCAGATCGGACGGCTCGTACCAGCGCTTGATGTTGCAGTGACCGCAGCGGATGAGGATGAGATCGCCTCTCTCGTGCGATTTGCCGAGCGTCCAGGCATTGCCGCGCTTTCGTCTTCCGTCTGTATCAGGCATTGCTAAAAATAGGAACTCATTCCTGACAAAGTCAATTCGACCTTGACATTTTGTTCCCTTTTTGTTCACCGTCGGCACCAGGTTCAAGGAGGTGTTTGACATGGACCAGATCGTGACATTGGACAGCCGCCAGGAGGCGGCATTGCAGGCAACCGCCGAAAATTTCATCGCGCACTACAAGGGCGATGCGGTGAAAGCCCTGAAGGAAATGATCGTGCTCAACGGACACTTGCAGCAGCGCCTCGATGCGCTCCAGGCGCCGAGGCGGCGGCAATGAGCATCCTGCATCTCGATCCCGACGCCGAGGCGGAGCTTCACGCCGAGGCGGAAAAGCTGATCGCCCGCTACGCCAGCCCACTCGAAACGGTGAAGGCGCTGATGGCCTATAATTGCGAGCTGGAGACGCAGATCGTCGCGCTTGCCCACCGCCACCCCGAACTGGTGACGCTGAGCTATGACGACACGCCGCCGGTCCTGGGCTGACGGCTGCCGCGCCGCCACCATGCAATCCATTGGCGGGACGGCGCGGCTGCCCGCGCCGTCCCGGACGGATGCCGGTCTCAGGCGGCGCGCAGACCTTCCTTCGGACGCAGGTTCTGGTTCATGCGGAACAGGTTCTGCGGGTCGTAGCGCTGCTTGATCTCCAGCAGCCGGCGATAGTTGTCGCCATAGGCCGCTTCGACCCGGTCGATCTCGTCCTCCGGCATGAAGTTCACATAGGCCGTGCCGGCGGCATAGGGCCGTGCTGCTTCATAGATACCGCGGGCCCAGTCGATGCAGGCCTTGTCCATTGCCGGCTCGCGCCAGCGGGCGTGGACGTTCATGACGAAATGCGAGCTGCGCTGCGGGAACGCCGTTTCATCTGCCCTGACGCGGCCCGCCGCCCCGCCGACATGGCCGAAGAATATTTCGCATTCGGGACCCGGAAGCTGGGATACAGCCGCCGTGGTGACCGCGATCGCACTGTCGGAAAGCTCCGTGAAGTCATGGCTCTTCCAGTAGTTGCGGGCGCCGGGCGCAAGCAGCGGGTCGAAGGCCTGCTGCCAGCCGGTGAACGGATTGGGGCCGACGACGTCGGCGATCGGCGTACCGATGGCGCGAAGCGTCTGCGTCGCCTTTTCGCCGGTCTGGATGTCGCCGCAATAGCACATGGCCAGCACCAGCACCTCCTTGCCGTGCCATTCCTCCGGCAGGAAGGGCAGCGGCGGCGCCTGCCGCATGACCACCCAGCAGGTCAGTTCGTCGGGCGCGGTTTCGAGCGCCTTGCGATATTCGCGCAGCACCTTGTCGGCATCGGCGAACGGATGGACGACAAGCCCCGACAGCACTTGCGGCCCGAACTGGTGGAGTTGGAACTCGAACGCCGTGACGACGCCGAAATTGCCGCCACCACCGCGCAGTGCCCAGAACAGGTCGGGATTTTCGCTGTGGCTGGCGCGCAGCAGCTTGCCGTCGGCGGTGACCACGTCGGCGGAGACGAGATTGTCGATGGTCAGCCCGAATTTGCGGGTGATCCAGCCGAAGCCGCCACCCAGCGTCAGGCCCGCAATGCCAGTGGTCGAGTTGATGCCGGTCGGCACCGCCAGTCCGAAAGCCTGCGTTTCCCTGTCGACATCGGCAAGCGTGGCGCCGGGTCCGACCCAGGCCCGCCGCGCCGCGACATCGACCCGCACCGACTTCATCATGGACAGATCGATCATCAGGCCGCCATCGCAGACGGCGCTGCCGGCGATGTTGTGGCCGCCGCCGCGCACGGAGACGAGAAGTCCGTTTTCCCTGGCAAAATTCACGGCGGCGACGACGTCGGAGGCGCCGACGCAACAGACGATCAGGCCTGGCCGCCGGTCGACCATCGCATTCCAGATGCTGCGTGCGTCATCGTAGGCGGCGTCGCCTTCCCGCAGCACCGTGCCGCGTATCTGTGCCGAAAGTGCTTCGAGGGCCGCGGCATCGATTGTCGTCTTGCCGCGTTCAAGGGTGGTGAAGCTCATGGCGCTCATGGTTTCCTCCCAATATTTGCTGAATTCTTCAGTGTGCTCTTATGTTAGCGGGCAAGCAAGTTGTGACCGGAAACGAGACCCGCCATTCGCGTTCTGGTGCAACGTCAGCGATTGCGCCGCTGACTGAACTCACCTGCAGATTGTCGGCTGAAGCTTTGCCGTCAGGCCGGTTCGAACTTCAGCATCTGCGTCACGCAGTGAATGCCGCCGGTCGGGGAGATTTCGTTCATGTCGACGGCGGCAACCTCGAGGCCGTGCGCCTTGAGCTGGCCGCTACGATCGCCGCCTGCAGCAGCACCCGCGCCCCGGTGATCGCGTCGGCAGGCTCGACATGTTCCGCCTCGTTGTGGCTCAGCCCGTCGCGGCACGGCACGAAGATCATCGCAGCCGGCGCCACTCGGGCGATGAAGAGTGCGTCATGGAATG
Source organism: Mesorhizobium sp. IMUNJ 23033 (assembly GCF_044778005.1). Classification (NCBI taxonomy): domain Bacteria; kingdom Pseudomonadati; phylum Pseudomonadota; class Alphaproteobacteria; order Hyphomicrobiales; family Phyllobacteriaceae; genus Mesorhizobium; species Mesorhizobium sp. IMUNJ 23033. Next base: position 148,592 of record NZ_JBJACT010000019.1, on the reverse strand, counting down.
CGCCCGAAACCATCTGCTTGTGCGGCAGTTGCAGCGAGGTGACGGCCTCCTCGACGACTTTGACCATCTCGGGCGAAAATGCCGCCCCGGGCATATCGAAGGATCGCCTGATCGTTGCCGTGCAATGCTGCGCCGCGGCCTCCGCCGCACAAACCCGGCGCAGCTCGGCCTCGATCGCGTCGAGCCGCTCCGGCTGCGGATGCCTGAGGTCGACGGAGAACATCACGGATTGCGGTATGGCGTTGATCGATCCCGGCTGAGCCGTGATGCGCCCGACCGTCAGCCGTGCACTGGTGTCGAGCGGCATGATCGTCGCCTGCAGGCTGTGCATCGCGGCAACGGCGGCGACCATCGGATCCCTACGGTAGGCAAGACCGGTCGTACCGGCGTGACCCGCGGCACCTTGAAAGGAGACTTCCAGCCAGCGAGTGCCCTGCACGGCGGTGACGACGCCGATCGGTATCCGCTCCCTCTCCAGGGACGGCCCCTGTTCGATATGGAGCTCGATATAGCCCGATATCGGCAAGCCGATCGGACGAAGCGTCGCCTCGGGCAGGGCGGCGATCGTCGCCTCGATCTCCTTTGCCAGCGACGCCCCGTCGCTGCCGATCGTGGATTTCCATGCGGAAATATCCGCACCGGTGAAGGCCATGGAACCCATGACGCCCGGCGCGAAGCGGCTGCCCTCTTCATTGGCCCAGGCAACGACCTCGATCGGTATTCGGGTCTTGGCCTTCGCGTCCTCCAGGGCTTCGAGCGCCTCGAAGGCGGAGAGCGTGCCGAGCGCGCCATCGAAGCGCCCGCCGGTCGGCTGGCTGTCGAGGTGGCTGCCGATCAGGAGCGGCGGCAGCGTAGCGTCCGAGCCCTCGCGGCGGATGAAGAGGTTCGCCATGCCGTCCTGAAAAACCTGGAAGCCGCGCTCGAGCGCCAGTTCAGCCAGCAGGCGCCGGGCGTTGCGATCTTCGACGCTGAATGCCTGACGATTGACGCCCCCGGCCGGCGTCGCGCCGATCCGGGCGAACGCGTCGAGCCGTCCGAGCAGCCTTTTGCCGTCGATCTCCGGCACCAAGGTCACCGCTTGAGGCCGCGGATGAAGGCTTTCACCCGTTGCGGATCGACCTGGTTCCACCAGACGCCATCATGCTTCAACGAGCTGGCGACGATGACGCCGTCGACGATGTCGAGAATGTCGTTGACGTTGTCGGGCGTCACGCCGCTGCCGACAAGCGTCGGCAACCCGGCTGCGTCCTTGATCATCCTAATGTAGCCGAGGTCAGCGGCGTGGCCGGTGCGCTGGCCGGTGGCGATCACCGCATCGGCGTCGAAGAATACCAGGTCCTTGACCTGTTCCTCGACCGGCCGGTCGCCGACGATGGCATGGGCGCCATGCTTGACGTGGGCATCGGCGAAGATGCGGATGCCATTGGCCCGAAGCCTGGCGCGAAAGCGCATGGCGCGCGCCGCCTCGCCTTCGATCAGACCTTCATTGGCGACATAGGCGTTGGCCCATTGATTGACGCGGACGAAGGCAGCCCCGGAGGCGCTGGCGATCGACAGCGCCGGAATGGAGGCATTGGCGAGCACATTGATGCCGATCGGCCGGCCGAGCTCGCGGCGGATGCGGTCGGAAACGACGGACATGTAGGCGGAGGTTTCAGGCCCGATATCATCCGGCTTGGCAAACGGCACGTCGCCATGGTTCTCGACGATGACGCTGTCGCAACCGCCATTGAGATAGGCTTTGGCGTCGTCGAGGCCGCGCTGATAGATGGCTTCCACCGCCTCGCCATCGTAGCGCGGCGCGCCCGGCAGAGGTGCGAGGTGAACGACGCCGATCACCACCTTGCTTCTGCCGAAGATCGACTGCAGCGCGTCGTTCGTGACCTGGCCAACTGGTTTGGAACCTGTTGGCTTGGAGCCGATGGTTTTGGGGGATTTTGTCATGCGGTTTCCGCTTGCCTCGTTTCCATGAGCAGTTTCATCTCACGCCTGTCGGGGCAGGACTCGAGCGTGCCGGCGCGGCCGACCGAGATGGCCGCGGCGCGGACTGCGATCCGCGCTGCCGCGGCGAAGTCCATGCCGGCCGCAAGGCAGCCGGCGAGGCAGCCGCAGAAGACATCGCCCGCGCCACTGGTATCGACCACAGCCACTTTGGACGCCGCGATCCGTTCGATCCGCCCTTCGCCATCGGCGACCAGGCAGCCCTGCGCGCCAAGCGTCACGATCGCGGTGCCGGCGCCTTGGCGGATCAATTCGCGGGCCGCCAGGGCAGGATCGCCGGCTCCGGTCAGTTGCGCCGCCTCGCCCGCATTCACGACAACGAGGCTGACGGCGCCCAATGGCGGCGCGTGGCCGGCCGCGAGCGGGCTCGGGTTGAAGATCGTCATGGCTCCCGCATCGCGCGCCGCAAGCAGGCAGGCGGTCGTCACATCGGCGCGAAGATTGCCCTGCATCACCACGATGTCGTCGCGTTCGATCGACGGCGCAAAACCACTGTCGGCGAGTGGATCGAAGGCGGCGGCGCAACTGGCGCCGGTGACGATGAGGTTCTCGCCCTGCGCATCGACCATGATGGTCGAACGGTCGCTGGGCAGCGGCAACGTCGTCAGACGACCGGCGTCAAGATCGCGGCTCAGTTGCTGCCTGATCCACGCTCCGGCGTCATCATTACCGATCGCCGCATGAAAGCGGACATCGGCTCCGGTGCGCGCCGCGGCGACGGCCTGGTTCGCACCCTTGCCGCCAAGTCCATCGGCATGGCCGGATGCGTTCAGCGTCTCGCCTGGCTGCGGAAACCGGTCCAGCCGAAACGTCGTGTCGACGCAGACATTGCCGATGACATGGACGCGCATGGCTAGTCCCTGGCTGTTACCCAGCCCAGCATCTGTTCGAACAAGGTCTTGTAGCCGCTCCAGGCGATGAAGCCCGGCGGCAGCCAGTGCGGGCCGACATCCGAGGTCCAGGCGACGGTGCGGCCCTTGCCATATTTGCCGGTCACCAGCAGCGGCAGGGAACGGTAGTCGGAAGACACGGTGGCGAGAACTTCCGCACCGTCCTTGAGCGTGACCTCGTTGAAGCCAAGCAGGATCGGCCAGTCCTTGCCAAGGCCCGCGAGGATCGGATGGTTTTGCGGGCCGACGACGACCGGCGCATAGCCCTCCGGAACCTCGACGCGGTCGTCAACCGGCAGGCAGGAGACGGGCAAAACCTCCTCGACCGGCGTCTTGTGATAGCGCGCGCCGCCATTGATGCCCTGGAAACTGTAATAGCCGCCGAACATCAGCAGGCCGCCGCCCTTGCCGACATAGTCGCGCAGCAGGCGAAGCCGGTTCGGCGTCGGTTTGGAATGGATCCAGGTGTCGGGGTGCAGCAGCAGCGTGTTGGCGCCGAGATCGGAAAGCACGACCGCGTCATAGGCCGAAAGCGCTTCCATGGTCTGGGGAAAATTCCGCTGCGCCTCATGCGCCGGCATGAATGTGACGTCGAACGGACTGTCCTTCAGCGCGGCCAAAAGCTCGTCGGCACCGGTGTGATAAGTCACCGTCGGAAACTGGTCGAAGCCTTTGATGTGGGTCGCGGTCGAGACCCAGGATTCGCCTGCGAGAAGAACCTTCTTCCTGGACATGTTTACTCCCTATGTCGAATTGATCCGCAGCCTAGAGACTCGCGGCGAACACGGTCTTTGGATTGTCGACGAGCATACGGTCGATCGCCGCCTGCTCGACGCCATGGCGTTTCAGCCGCGGCACGAAATGCTTGAGGATGAAGCCGTAGCCGAAGCCGCCGAAGCGCGTCAGCATGATCTTGAGAAAGACGTCCTGCGACAGCAGAATCCGGTCAACCAGGCCCATGTCGATCAGCGAGCGGATCGCCTGCGCGTTCTGCTCGTCTGACGGCGATTGCGCGTCCTGGTCGGCATAATAGAAATCCATGCCGATCATGTCGTATTCCAGGAAGGCGCCGCGCGCGGCGAGGCTTTTCTGGTAGGCGAGATCGTTGTGGCTCGGGTTCATGTGGCAAAGCACAGTATGCCGAAGATCGGCGCCTTCCGCCTCCACCACGTCGAGCACCTCATGCGCCAGCCGCTCCCAGCCGGGCAGATGGATGGTCAGCGGCACGCCGGTGATCTTGGCGGCGCGGGCCGAAGCCCGCAGCGACTTGCGCTCCTCGTCGGTGAAATCCTTGCTGATGCCGACCTCGCCGATGATGCCGGCCATGATATCGGGCTGCGTCGTCCCGCCGCCGACATCGTTGACCAGGAATTCGGTGACGTCGTCGACGTCCATCGCTTTCAGCCAGTCGGGATGAGTGTGCTGCAGATAGAAGCCGGTGCCCATGACGATGCGCAGTCCAGAGGCGCGGGCGATGCGAGCCAGCTTCACCGGATCGCGGCCGATGCCGATATTGGTCGCATCGACCACGGTATGGCCGCCGAGCGCCCGGTACTTCGCCAGTTCCGAAAGCGCCAGGTCGCTGTCGTCGAGCGAGATGTTGTCGCGGTTCATGTAGGGGTTCATCCGCAACTCGCCGATGATCTCCATGCTGACCGGCTGCTCGGCGATCTTCCTTTCCTCGGGATGACAGGGGCATTTCCAGGATGTCGCGCCATCGAGCAGGATATGCTCGTGCATCAGCGTCACGCCCATATCGGCAATCGCAACCGGGCCGGTCACGGTCATCACCGTGCCGGAGCGGACGCCGATCGGCGCCCGTTCCCCTGGCTTGTCGTCGAACAGATGATCCATGTCAGCGGCCCCGCGTCGCGCCCTTGAACAGGCGGAAATTCAGCCAGATGGCCACGAGGATGATGGTACCGGTGACGATCGGCGTCAGGAACGGCGACATATGCGCGAGGATCAGGCCGTTGCCGATGACAGCGACGGTCAACGCGCCGAGCACCGTGCCGATGATCGTGCCACGCCCGCCGAACAGGCTGGTACCGCCGAGCACCACGGCGGCGATGACATCGAGTTCGAAACCCTGGCCGGCATTGGACGAGCCGGAGCCGAGTCGAGCGGCGAGAATGATGCCCGCCGATGCCGCCGCCATGCCCGAAAGGATATAGACGAAGAGCGTTATGAAGCGCGTATCGACACCGGCCCGGCGTACCGCCTCGGCATTGGCGCCGATGCCGGTCACATAGCGGCCGAACGGCGTCTGGTTGAAAGCGAGATAGGCGACGATCAGCACGACAAGGGCGAGCAGCGCCGGCACCGGAACACCGAGAAACCAGGCCCTGCCGATGTTGACGAAAAAGCTCGTCGGCTCGACCGGGATCGAATAGCCGCCGGTGATCAGCAGCGCCACCCCGCGGATGACGGAGAGCCCGGCAAGCGTAACGATGAAAGCCGGTATCCGCTCATAGGCGATGAAGAAGCCTTGCAGGGCGCCGATCGCCGCGCCGAGCACCAGCATGGCGACGACGACGAGCGGCCATGGCAGGCCAGCCTGCAGCAAGACGGCCGACAGCGTCGCCGTCAATGCCAGCACGGACCCGACCGAGAGATCGATGCCGCCGGTGGTGATGACGAAGGTCATGGCCGCCGCAACAATCAGTAGTGGCGCCGACTGGCGCACGATGTTGAGCAGATTGGGCGTCGTCAGGAAGGAGCCGGTGATCAGCGAAAAGACCACGCAGACGACGAGGAAGAACAGCGCAATCGAGACGACGCTGCCATTGGCTATCGCCACATCCTTCCACGTGCTGTTGTGGGCGCGTTTGGGCAACGAAGCGCCCACGCCTGCCGACGGTGAGGTAGCGTTCATGGCTGTGTCCCCTCATCACGGCTGGCGCGCGCAGAACGCGCCGTGAATTTGCGACCGACGATCAGGTTGACGACTTCTTCGATGCTGGTGTCGCCGATCTTGCGTTCGGCGACGTTGCGGCCTTCATACATGACCTGGATGCGGTCGCAGACCAGGAAAAGGTCCTGAAGGCGATGGGTGATGAGGATGACACTGACGCCACGGGCGCTGACGGCGCGGATGAGTTCCAGCACCGCCTCGACTTCCGCCACCGCAAGTGCGGCCGTCGGTTCGTCCATGATCAGCACGGACGGATCGAAGGAGGCGGCGCGGCCGATGGCGATCGACTGACGCTGGCCGCCGGAGAGGTTTTCGACCTTGAGTTTTGTATCGGCGATGACGATGCCAAGCCGGTCGAGCATGTCGCGCGTCGCGTCATGCATGCGTCTGTTGTCGAGAAAGGGAATGCCGAGAACGTGGCGGCGCGGCTCGCGGCCGAGGAAGAGATTGCCTGCCACATCGACCGTGTCGCAGAGCGAAAGGTCCTGGTAGACCATCTCCACCCGTGCGGCGCGGGCATCGGCCGGTGAGGAAAAGGTCACGGCCTTGCCATCGATCTCGATGGCGCCGGAATCCGGAATGACCGCACCGGACAGCACCTTGCTCAGGGTGGATTTGCCGGCGCCATTGTCGCCGACCAGGCCGAGCACTTCGCCAGGCTTCAGGTTCAGCGAAACATCGTCCAGCGTCTGGATAGGGCCGTACCGTTTGGAAATACCGGTCATCCTGACGCGGTAGGTCTCGCCATCGCTCATCATGGTTCCAGTTCTCTGGGCGACAAAGTTCAATCGGTCGCCGGGCCGCGCGGGCGACACTCAGGTCAATGCGCAGCCCGGCGGTCTTGGGAGATCTTACTTGAACATGTCCTTGAACTGGCCAACATTTTCCTTGGTCACGATGGTGATCGGAACATTGATGATCGGGTCGATCTTCTCACCCTTCTTGAGCTTGACGAAAGCTTCGATGGCAGCCTTGCCTTCACCGGCCGGATCCTGCTGGACGACGGCGACCACCCAGCCCTCTTCGAGACCCTGCACCGCCGACTTGGTCAGGTCCCAGCCGAACACCTTGACGTCGCCTGTGCGGGCCTGGCTGGTGACGGCGGAAACCGCACCGAGCAGAGCCGGCTCGCCGGTCGCGTAGAGCGTCGTCATGTCGGGATTGGCGGTCATCAGGTTTTCGGAGGCAGACAATGCGACGTCCTGCACGTTCTGGCCGTCGACCGTGTCGAGGAACGTGACCTTCTGGCCGCTGTCGGCGACGGCCTTCTTGAAGCCGTCGAGGCGCTGGTTCTGGATGAACGAGTTGAGCGCGCCGACGACGCCGATCTTGGCGGTGCCGTTCAGCTTGGTCTTGACGTATTCGGCGTAGAACTTGCCGATGTCCTCGCCGGCCTTGGTGTTGTCGACACCGACGAAGGCGACATTGTCGCCTTCCGGGATCTGCGCGTCGATGGCGATGACCGGAATGCCGGCGGCCTTGGCCGCGGTGATCGCCGGCTTCACACCGTTGACATCGATGGCGACGAGAATGATGCCGTCGACCTTCTGGGTGATGTAGTTCTCGATCGCGTCGTTCTGCGCGCTCGGCACATTGTTGGCGTTGAAGATGACCAGGTCGACGCCGGCAGCCTTGGCCGCGGCCGTTGCACCGTCATTGATCTGGTTGAAGAACAGCGCCTGCTGGTTGATGGTGACAAGCGCATAGGTCTCGGCCATGGCAGAGGCGGAGCCGAGGGCGAGGGTCATGGCGACGGCTGCGGCGCAGCCTGAAAGGATCTTGGTAAGACGCATTCCGGTTCCCCTTGGTTTTGCGGAAAAGGCCCTTGATCGGGCTCACCTGGCGCCTGAGCGCAATCGCATAATTCAAGATACTTGATTTCTTGTCAAGTGACTTGAATTAGCATCAGCGAAGGGAAATGGGGCTCGCCAAACCAGAATGTCGCTCGTCAGAATGTCGCCGGCGTGTTCACCCAGAAAATGCTGGCGCGTTCATCGCCGACATTGCGGTACCAGTGGGGCAGTTCGGAATCGAAAACGAAGGAATCGCCGGCGGACAGGCGAAATGTCTTTTCGCCGACCATCAGTTCTATGGAGCCTTCGAGCACATAGCCGACTTCCTCGCCGGCATGCTGGATCGGTCCCGCACTTTCACCGCCGGCCTCGATATGGTGGATGTTGCACTGGAGGAGATGGCCCGGCGAATAGGGAATGACGCGCTCGAGCGAAATGCCCTCGCCGCGCCGCAAAGGATCGAGCGCGATCAACGGCCGCGCTCCGGCCCTGAAGACGATGCCCTCCTCGCCGTCGGCCTCCTCGAACATCCAGCCGATATTGGTGCCGAGCACCTCGACAAGCCGGTGAAGCATGGGAAGCGAGGGCGAGACCTTGCCGTTCTCGACCTTGGACAGCAGGCTTTCGGAGCAGTTGGCGGCGGCGGCCAGCGCCTTCAAGGTCAGGCCACGCGTCTGCCGGGAGAGCTTTAATCGTGTGCCGAGCCGCAAAAGGCTGGTGGCCGTCGAGCGCTCGTCGCTGCCCTTGCTGCTGATATCAACCTTGTTCATAGGGGCCGCGAACGTCTCCACTGGTTCGGCTGAAAGCGTAAGACCGATCAAACGCGTTGTCCATCTTGTGAAAAATGGAACAACGCGTCGGACCAGAAGCACAGCCCCGGCAGGCAAGCGAGAGCGTCTGCCCCTTCAGGCCGGCTCGCGCTTCAGCGCCTGCGCCATGCAGTGGATGCCGCCGCCGGTCTTGGAGATCTCGCTCATGTCGATCGCCGCCACCTCGAAGCCGCGCGCCCTGAGCTGGCCGATCAGCGTCTGGCTCGAGGTCGGCGCAATCACCCTGTCCTTGCCGAGCGACATGAAGTTGCAGCCGAGCGCCATCGTGTCCTGGAAGGGCACGTCGATAATCTCGTGGCCCTTGCCCTTCAGCCAGTCGACGATGCCGGGCTCGGTGCAGGCGAGGCAAACGGCGGTCAGCTTCTCGGCGATCGGCACCACCATCAGGTCAATATGAACGTAGTATTCGTCGATGAAGGCGATGCGGGTTTCCCAGCCTTCCTTGTCGAACCAGGCCTGCACCTGGCGGGCGCCCTCTTCCTGGGTGCGGGCGCCGCCGCAGCCGATCAGCACGACGCCCTCCTCGATGACGTTGAAATCGCCGCCCTCGAAGGTGCCGGCGGTGACCATGTCGTAGATCGGGATGCCGAGCTTTTCATAGGTGCGGATGGCGGCATAGTTCTCGCCGCGCCGCCACCAGTTGGCCATGGCGGTGATGAAGGCCCCGTAAGGCGTCATGACGCTGGAATCGCGCGAATAGACCTGCATCGGCAGTTCCGGCGTCGGTTCGTGCCAGTGGATGTTGACGCCGAAATGCTCATAGGCGGCGACGAGGTCCTTGTGCTGCGCCTGCGCAATCTGGACGTTGCAGGGCGCCTCGCGCAGATGCTTGCGCGACAGCGAGCTGGTCGACAGATGGCGCAGGAAATTGGGCGAGCCGAGCAGCACGTCGGTCAGGACGTCGGTCTCGTTGGCGAAGCCCCAGGCGGTCAGCGGCTTGGTGCCGCCGGCCGGGTTGCGGCGCTGCAGCGAGAACGGTTCGGCGACGATGCGGTCATGAACGGTCATGGGGTTCTCCTCGTGCTTTGATCATGCGGTTTGGTTGGGTTGGCCGCTCGGTATCCACCAGTCGCGCCCGCGCGGCGTGGTGACATATTCCGGCCAGCGGAAGTTGATCGGCGGTTCGTAGTCGCAGAGCGGCGCGATCCAGTTCGTGCCGCCAATGCCGCCGCCGGTGCGGGCGAAGAATTCATCCATCGCCGCGTCGCGGGCGGCCTTGTCTTCGAGCAGACGAAGGGCCGATAGCGCGATCGTCTTCGCCGCACAGATGACCATCGGGTCGATGGTGGCGGGGATGCCGCCCAGCGCATTCATCACCCAGGACGGATAGGGATAGCCGGTCTCCGAGCGCAGCGCCGGGCGGGCGACATAGAAACGCGCCGTCGGCGCGTGCCACGACATGTCGGTGTAGTCATCGGAGGTCGAATTCACCTGCGAAGGCGGCAGGTCGCGGCGCAGGATGGCTTCCGCCGCCTGCGGCTCGATCAGCCGCTCCAGCTCGTCGATGAACGGCTCGTCGCTTCCCATACGCCCGGCATTGACCTGGATCTCGCGGGCGACCGCCTTGGCATCTTCGTCCCAGCGGGGCGGACCGACCGCCGACAGCGCCTCATAGGCAATGCCGGCCATGGCGTGGTTGGCGAGCCCCGGCCGCGACTTCGACACAAAATGCCGCTCGTAGCGGCAGCCGCTCATCGTCGCGGCAGCTTCGGCGTTGCGGTCGAGCACGGCGGTGACCTGCTCGGCCATCTCGAGCGTCGGCACGCGGATCATGTACTGGATCTCGGAGAGCCCCGCCGGCAGATTGTCGGCGGTTGCCTGCCCGGCGGTCAGGATCGCCTCGCTGATCGACCAGCCGCCCTGGTGCGGCAGCATGGAATCGCGCAGCGCCTTCGAGGCCATGTACATCATCATCAGCGCGTCGTTGGCGCCGGGCGCCCTGATCGCGGAATGCGACTGCGGGATGGGGGCCGCGCCGCCGGCCCGCTTCGCCCAGCGCTCCGGCCGGTCGCAGATGAAACGGTAGATCATCGCGTAAGCGGCACCGCAATGCGTGTCCCAGCGCGCCGTGTTGCAGAGCGGCAGCATGTAGAAAGGGTGGAAAGAGATCATGCCGGCGAGGCCGTCATAATAGCCTTTCGCCGCATGGATCGGCTTCGATCCCCTCACCTTTTCCGCAGGCTCGCCGGTGAAGCGCAGCGTGCCTGGAATGTCGTGCTGCTGCATCGCCGCCTTGGTGGCGAGCAAGCCGCCAAGACTGGCAATGCCCAGCCCCGAATGCGGATCGGTGTGGCCGCCGGCCTCGCGGCCGAGGCCCGGGCGCGGACGCTGCACCGTCGCCGCGTCCTGGCAGTTGCCGGGCACCGCGTCATACTCGGCATACATGCCGATGGTCGGGCCCGCACCGTTCGTCCAATGGGCACAAAACGCGGTCGGCATGCCGCCCGAGCCTTCCTCGACAGAAAAGCCCTCGCGCTTCAGCCGATCGACATACCAGGCGGCCGACTGGTATTCGCGCCAGGCGGTCTCGCCGAAGTCGAAGATGGTGCGCGTCCACACCGACAGCAGCGGCTGGATGCCGTCGATGCAGGCAAGCGCGGTTGCTTGCGCCGAGGTCGTCACCGGTTTCTCCATCCGTCAAAGAAAGCAGTGAAGCGGCTTTCCAAAAAGTGATATGTTTTCCCGGCTCATGCAAATTCGGTTCACCTGAGGCTTCTTGAGAATACCCTCCACCCAGGCGCTGCGCGCCCTCGACAGTTTCGCCCGCCACGGCAGCGTGTGGCGTGCGGCCGACGAATTGCACTTGACCCGCAGCGCCGTCAGCCACCAGTTGCGGCTGCTCGAACGCGACCTCGGCTTCGACCTTTTGGAACGCATCGGCAAGGGCGTGGCGCTGACGCCGCGCGGCCAGCGCTATGCCAGCGACGTGCGCAAGGCGCTCACCGTGCTCGGCGACGCGGTGACGCGCCATGCCGGCACCGGCGTCGGCGGTTCGTTCAGCGTCTCCTGCACGCCGGGCTTCGCCTCGCTGTTCCTATGCACCCACATCGGCGAGTTCCGGCAGATGTATCCGGACGTCGCGCTGCACATCCTTACGCCGCGGCGTCTCGACGACGTCAGCAATCCGGACGCCGACGCCTTTATCGCCTTTGGCGTCGGCAACTGGCCGAACCGGGCGGCCGAGCTGCTGTGCGAGATCTCGTTCACGCCGCTGTGCAGCCCGACGCTGCTCAACAAGGTTGGCGGTTTTTCCAAGCCGGCCGACGTGCTGCGCGCCAATCTGCTCCATCTCGGCGACACGGAGGACTGGGCGCGCTGGCTGGCGCTGTCGAAAGTCGAGAACCCCGACACTGAAAGCGGCATCTTCTTCTCCGACATGAACCTGGTCTTCTCGGCAGCGATCGCCGGCCAGGGCATCGCCATGGGCGACGAACTGACCAGCCGCCGGGCACTCAGCGAAGGCCGCCTGGTGCGCCCCTTCGACATCGCGATCAAATCGCCGCGCTCGTATTTTTTGGTGTCCGAACATGCCAAGGCGAGCCATCCGGTGCTGGAGGCGTTTGGGGGGTGGCTGAGGTCGAAGCTGTCGGAGAACCGACTCTAACCCACGACAGATGAATCAAATTTGCCGATCAGGCGAAAACTATTCGGTTGCGGTGAGGCCGCGCCCTGCCCTACGCTCAAGGCTGGAGTGAGGACGAAGGCAGGATGCAGCAACCCGGCCGAGCCGCAGAGATCAAGGCAATCGGGATCGGCAAGAGCTTCGGCTCGTTCCGTGCGCTGGACAATCTGACGCTCCATATCGGCCGCGGCGAGTTTCTGACGCTGCTTGGGCCCTCCGGCTCGGGCAAGACCACCTTCCTGATGATCCTTGCCGGCTTCGTGCAACCGAGCGATGGCCGCCTCTACAGCGATGGCGTCGATATCACCGACCGGCCGGCCGAACAGCGTGCCGCCGGCATGGTGTTCCAGGGCTATGCGCTGTTCCCGCATATGTCGGTCGAGGCCAACATCGCCTTCCCGCTCAAGGTGCGCAAGAAACCGGCGGCTGAGATCAAGCGCCGCGTCGGCGAGATGATCGAACGCGTCGGGCTGAACGGCCACGAAAAGAAACTGCCGGCGCAGCTTTCCGGCGGCCAGCAGCAACGCGTAGCACTTGCCCGCGCTTTGGTGTTCGAACCGGGCGTACTTTTGCTCGACGAACCGTTCTCGGCGCTGGACAAGGGGCTGCGCGGCCAGATGCAGGCCGAGATGAAGCGGCTGCACCAGGAGACCGGCACCACCTTCGTCTTCGTCACCCACGACCAGAGCGAGGCGCTGGCGCTGTCCTCGCGCGTCGCCATCTTCAACCATGGCAAACTGCTGCAGGTCGGCGCGCCGGACGAGGTCTATGACCGGCCGGACAACCGCTTCGTCGCCGAATTCCTCGGCGAGATCAACATGCTGCCGCTGAAGGGCGTACGCCCAGCCGACAATGGCTCGACGGGCCTTTGCGAAGACCGCGCGGTCAGCATGCACTGCAAGGCCGAGAAAGTCCGTGGCGACGCCATCCTGGCGATCCGTCCCGAATACATGTCGATCGCGCGCGAGGCGGCGATAGGCGAGAACGGCATTGCCGCGACCGCCATCGCCTCGACCTATCTCGGTGCTGCGACACGGCTCGACCTGACGACGAAGCAAGGCGCCAAGGTGACGGTCTCGGTGCCGAACGAGGTTGCCGCCGCCGCGCTCAGCAAGGGCAATTCCGTCTGGCTGACGTGGCCGGCGGAAAAAGGTTTCCTCCTTCCAGACGGAGGACAATGACGACTTGAGTGGCGGATCCTTGAGCGATGAGCTTCGAGTCATGATTCCGGGATTCGCACTAACTACCGACACGACCAACGAAAAAAGGGGAACTGACATGACAAACGAAACCAAGAAACACTCCATCGAGGCGCTGTCCGCCAGGGCAGTGCGCGGCGAGATCTCGCGCCGGCAATTCACGCAGCTCGCCGCACTTGTTCTCGCAGGCACGCCGATGCTGCTGCGCTCGACCGGTGCCTTTGCGCAGGCCAAGGAATTGGTGCTGGTGAACTGGGGCGGCGACGCCATCACCGCCTATGATGCGGCCTATGGCCAGGCCTTCACCAAGGAGACCGGCATCACCGTCAAGATGGATGGCTCGGGCCCGACCGAAGGCGCGATCGCCGCGCAGTTCAAGAGCGGCGCGCCGACCTGGGATCTGGTCGACGTCGACCCGTTCTCGGCCATCACGCTCGGCGCCCAGGGCGCTCTCGAGCCGATCGATTATGCCATCGTCGACAAGAAGAAGATGCGCGAGGGTTTTGGCTGGGAATATGCCGCCTCGACCTACTTCTTCTCCTATGTGATCGCTTACGACTCGGAAAAGTACGGCAGCAACGCGCCGACCGGCATGGCCGATTTCTTCGACGTCAAGAAATTCCCCGGCAAGCGCTCGCTCTACAAATGGGGTGTGTCGAGCTGGGAAGCAGCCCTTCTCGCCGACGGTATCGCCCCGGCCTCGCTCTACCCGCTCGACTTGAAGCGCGCTCATGACAAGATCGCTGCCTTCAAGGAGAACGTCGTCGCCTATTGGGGCGGCGGCGCCGAGAGCCAGAGCGTGCTGCTCAACGGCGAAGCCTCGATGGCCATCGTCTGGTCGACACGCGCCTCGCTGATCGAGCAGGACTCGGGCGGCAAGATCAAGTTCATCTGGGACCAGGGCCTGATCTCGCCCGGCGCGCTCGCCGTGCTCAAGGGCAATCCCGGCGGCAAGGAAGCGGCGATGAAGTTCATCGCCAGCGCCCAGGATCCGGCAAAGCAGCTCGTCATGTTCGACAAGCTCGGACAGGGCCCGGCCAATCCGGCCGCCGACGCACTGATCCCGGCCGACAAGAAGCGCATCAATCCCGTCGACCCCGAGAACATGAAGAAGCAGATCGCGCTCGACATGGACTGGTACGCCAAGAACTACGGGCCGGCGCTCGACGAATACACCAAGATCATCTCGGCCTGACCGGGCCGTGATCATCGGATCGACATGAGAGGCATCCTCTCCGACAGGATGGGCGCGGCGCTGTTGATGGCGCCGCTGCTCCTGTTTCTCGTGCTGGCCTACGCCTGGCCGTTCCTTGGCGTGGTCAAATGGAGCGTCACGCTGCCGACGCCGGGGCTCGGGCAGTATGGCGCTCTGGCCACCGACCCGCTGGTGCAGTCGGTGTTCATCCGCACGCTGCGCATCGCCTTGATCGTCACTTTGGTGTCGGTGGCGGCGGCCTATGCCATCACCGTCGTCTGGGTGCGCGGCAGCCCAGTGCAGCGCGTCGTCGCCGAGTTCTGCATTCTCGTTCCCTTCTGGATCTCGGTGCTGACGCGCGCCTTCGGCTGGGTGGCGCTGCTGTCCAATCGCGGCCTGATCAATACGTGGCTGCAATCGATCGGCTTCATCTCCGAGCCGCTGGGGCTGGTGCGCAATGAATTCGGCGTCATCGTCGGCATGACGCATTTCCTCATTCCCTTCGCAGTGTTTCCGCTGGCGTCTGCCATGCGCAGCTTGGACGACCGCGTGCTTTTGGCGGCGCGCGGGCTTGGCTCCAGCCGCATGCGCACCTTCTGGTCAGTGTTCGTGCCGATGACGCGCTCCGGCATCATCGGCTCGGCGCTGATCGTCTTCGTCTTTTCGCTGGGCTTCTTCGTCACCCCGGCGATCCTCGGCGGCGGCCGCAGCGTGATGATCGCCGAGCTGATCTATCTGCGCATCTTCCAGAGCCCTGACTGGGGCCTGGGTGCGGCGATCAGCGTCGTGCTGGTGCTGTTCGTCGGCGCGCTGATGGCGCTGCTGTTCCGCTACGTGCGGCCGAAGCAGCTGGTGTAGCCATGCCGACCTATCGCCCCGGACCCGCTTCACTGATCCTCGCCGTGCTGGTGGCGCTGTTCCTGCTGTTGCCGCTGCTGGCCGTCATTCCGGTGTCGCTGACGCCGAGCCGCATGCTGGCGATGCCGACGGGCGAATTGTCGCTGCGCCACTACCGGGCGCTGATCGAGGATCCGCGCTGGATCGACGCCATCCTGCTCTCGATCCGCATCGGCATCGTCAGCAGCGCCATCTCGACGGTGCTGGCGCTCTGCTTCAGCCTCGGCGTCTGGATGTTCCAGCCGCGCTTCACCGCCGCACTTGTCGGCTTCGTTCTGCTGCCGATGGTGGTGCCGCCGGTGGTTTCGGCGATCACGCTCTACTTCCTGCTCACCTCCATCTCAGGCTTCAGCTCGTTCTTTGGCTACGACACATGGCTCGGCGTTGCCATGGCGCATTCAGTGATGACGGTGCCCTTCGCCACCGTGCTGATCCTGGTCTCGCTCAGCCAGCTCGACCGGCGCGTCGACCTTGCCGCGCGTGGCCTTGGCGCCAGCGTGTGGGAGCGCGCCACGCGCATCATCATGCCCAACATCAAGTTCGGCATCGTCACCGCCGCGCTGCTCTCCTTCGTGCTGTCCTGGGAAGAGATCGGGGTCACCCTGTTCATCACGTCGGTCAACGCGATTACGCTGCCACGGCTGATGTGGATGGGCCTGCGCGACAACATCGACCCGGCGATCGCAGCACTCTCGGTGATCCTGATCATCATCACCGTGCTGGTGCTGGCGGTGCGAAGCGTCGTGGCCAGGCAACGCGGCGGGCATTAGTCCTGGAACTGCTCCAAAGCGCGTCGCATGTCGTGCCACGCGACACATCGACCCGGCGACCGCCGCGCTGTCGATGATCCCGATCATCTCCGCAGCGCCGACAACACCTCAACAGCGGTGGCGTTCCCGACCCAACGCCGTCCGCCTTGACCACCAGCTACAGGCCTTAAGACCGCGTCGCCGGGCACAGGCCTGTGCCCGGCGGATACCGGCGTCCCGCCCTCAGGCTGCCTGCGGCCGGCGCTGCCTTTCGGTGACGTACTGCTGATGGCGGCCCGCGAGCGGCCTCTCCTTTGCCAGCAAGCCGTCCAGCAAAGCGAGCAGTTCGCGCGCGGCGGCCGACTTGCAGGAATAGTAGACCATCTGCCGGTCGCGGCGGGTTTCGACGATGCCGAACCTCCGCAACTTGGCAAGATGCTGCGAGAGCGCGGACTGGCTGAGCTCGACTTTATCGGCGAGAACGCCGACCGACAATTCGCCCTCGGCCAGATAGTTCATAATCAAAAGCCGCTTGCCGTTGCCCATTACGGACAGGAAGGCGGCCGCTGTTTCGGCGTTGGAAGTAAGTTGCTTCGAGACCATTTATTTCCCCATATGCCTTGCTCTTCCGAACGCCATGGGGGCAATGGCATCAGACATCCAGAGCATTGCCTGAGCTAACCATCCCATTTTACGGGACGGGGCTCTGCTTCTCGTTTGACCATGATCCTTCTCGAAACAGGTTGCCACCATTCGGGATCATGGCCGGGACAGCATGCGCGATTTTTTCCGTTACGCAAGCCGGCGCAGATTCGATCTTTTTGAATCTGCGCCGCCAACAAGTACCAGCGCCGCGCTCTTTCAGCAAGAATATAACGAGTTCTTCGAGCCGCATTTACAGTGCGCCGCATGTTTCGCGACAGCCACAAGGGAGAAATCAGCGGCAACGGGCAGTTCACGGCCAGTTGAGACGCGGCGATGAAACCTAGTGCCGCATGGTGCGTTTTGTTGGATCATAACAGCAAGGGTTTTACCCATGACCCAGGGATGGTTTTCGAGGCCGGTTGCGGTTTCGGTGGGCATCGCGGGCTCGATCCGGCACATTTCCAATGCACAGCAGGCAGTCGCATTGCTGACAGGCCAATGGCGTGACGCCGGGAGTGCGCAACACGGCTCGGCGCTGCGCGCCTGCCGCCGTGCCATGAGTGGTGATCTTCCTGCCGATGCGGCCATGGATGCGTTTGTCGGCGCAGCCCGTGAGGCGCATGTGCTGGTCGAGTAGGCCGAGTAACCCGCCTGCCGCGTTCAGCCCCGTCGCACGCTGTCGTTGGTTCTGCCTGCCGACCAGAACGGCGGCCAGGGCCGGAAGGTTTCCGCAAACGTTTTAGCGACCGCTAACGGAATGGAAACAGCTCTACGATATTAATTGAAATTCAAGTTGCATGAGGTCCGATGCGTGAGCATGCCTGCCACGCTGCAGAAGTGAGGTATCGAATGGACCCGTCCGGACCCCGCAAAGAGCGGCGCCTTCATGCACGAGAGATTGTGCTGAAGGAAGCGACCATCACAACGGAGGACGCCGAGATAGGCTGCTCCGTTAGAAATCAGCACGAAAATGGAGCCGAATTGCGCGTCGCTGCCGGCGTGAAAATACCGGATCGCTTTGTGCTTCACATACAAGCTGACGGCGCCACCTATCGCGCCGTCGTCCGGTGGAGGAGAAGCGAGCGACTTGGGGTGCAGCTCTATGGTGGCTCTCCGGACGTTTGACCCATCACGCGCCCCTGCTGCCTCACCGGCCAAAGCGGGCCGATAACGCTCGCGGAACCAAGCCAGTCGGGGCGCGTTCCCTCCTGCAAGCTAAGGAGGACATCATGCTACGAGGAGCGCTACTTTGGCTCATCGGGATTCCGATACCGGTCATCATCATCCTGTGGCTTCTGGGCTATCTGCATTAAGGGGTGTTGAGATTCAGGTGATGCCGGCCTGACCTGAATCTCAACACACCTTGGCCAGGTGAACTTCCCGGCTAACCGCTTCCAGTTCTGCGCCGGCCGAGTTGAAACACGCTCGCCGCACAAACGCTAAATCATTGAAATATTGGCGATCCCGACAGGATTCGAACCTGTGACCATCGGCTTAGAAGGCCGGTGCTCTATCCAGCTGAGCTACGGGACCGCTGGCCGGCCGTGCCGGCTGATAATTCACGCCCGGGCGTTGCCCGGCAATGCCGGTCAGTGCGTCCAGGGCGTCCTGCGGTCATAGCGGAAATTCTCCGCATAGGAAATCTGCCGGCGCTTGGGTTCCTTCGGTTCCTCGACGCGGAAGGCGAGGCCTTCCTTCTCGGCATAGGCTACCGCCTCTTCCCTGGTGTCGAAGGTCAGCCTGATCTGGCTCAGCATGTCGCCCGAGGTGGTGTAGCCCATCAGCGGGTCGATCTTCTTGCGCTGCGCCGGATCGAATTCCAGCACCCAATGTCCGGTCTTGGCCTTGCCGGATTGCATCGCGGTTTTGGCTGGGCTGAAAATGCGCGCGGACATGACCACCTCGTTGCTCCCTGGGGCGGACGCTCCAGGCACTCCTGAACCGGCGCCTGCCCTCGAAAAACCCGATTCAGGGTCTCGGGGTCGTGCGCCAACCCGTCATTACTGTGCAATGGCGCCGGCGGCAAGGCCGACAGGTCCTGCAGCCGCGTCGAATGACGGTTTGGCGATCACGTCGGACGACGGCTCTTCGACCCGCGCGACGGTTCCAGCCGCGTCTAGACGACGGTCTTTCGACCGCGTCGAGTTGGCGCGGCGCCGCATGCGGCATATGTCGGATACACTGGCGTGGCAATCACGGTTATGACAATGACGGACATGGTGGCGGAAACCTTGCGGACCGGCGAACCGGCGATCTTCGACGGCGCGATCGTGATCGGTGGCGGCGCCGCCGGGCTCGCTGCCGCGCACGCGCTGGTCAAGGCCGGCGTGGCGGTGCAGGTGCTGGAGCGCGAGAACCGGTTGGCCGAGCCCTGGCACCGGCGGCACAAGAACCTGCATCTCAACACGCATCGCGACCTTTCCGCGCTGCCGGGTGTCACCTACCCCACCGGCACGCCCGGCTTTCCGCACCGAACTGCCGTCATCCGCCACCTCAACGAATTCGCCGAGACACACCGGCTGCCGGTCACGTTCGGCGTCGCCGTGGACGAGATCGTATCCGGCGGCGATCACTGGATCGTGCGAACC
Source organism: Mesorhizobium sp. IMUNJ 23033 (assembly GCF_044778005.1). Classification (NCBI taxonomy): domain Bacteria; kingdom Pseudomonadati; phylum Pseudomonadota; class Alphaproteobacteria; order Hyphomicrobiales; family Phyllobacteriaceae; genus Mesorhizobium; species Mesorhizobium sp. IMUNJ 23033. Next base: position 129,269 of record NZ_JBJACT010000019.1, on the reverse strand, counting down.
AGCACCGGCCCACGGCGCGCGCACCATGTCGTCGTGGCCACCGGGCGCGACCGCCAGCCTTTCATTCCGCAGTGGAAAGGCATGGAGGGCTTTGCCGGACGGATTGTCCATTCGGCGGATTTCGGCTCGGCCAGGGATTATGACGGCAAGACGGTACTGGTGGTCGGCGCCGGCAATTCGGGCTTCGACGCGCTCAATCACCTCGCCGGGGCGAACCCCGGTCAGATGTGGCTGTCGGCGCGCAGCGGCCCGGCGCTCCTGCCCAAGCGCATTGGCCGCAAGATCGCCGTGCACCGGTTTTCGCCGGTGCTGGCGCGCCTGCCGGTGTGGCTCGCCGACGCCGTGATCGCGGCCACGCAGCGGCTCGCCCTCGGTGACCTCACCAAATTTGGCCTGCCTGCGTCGCCTTCGGGCGGCGCCAGTCGCCTGGCCGGCGACTACACAGCGATCGCCGCCGACGACGGCGCCGCCGCCGCCATCAAGGCAGGCAGGATCATCGTCGTGCCGCAGCTGCGCGAGTTCACGTCGGACGGCGTCATTCTCGACAATGGCCAGACGATCGCGCCCGACGTCGTCATTGCCGCCACCGGCTACCGCACCGGGCTGGAGACGATGGTCGGCAAGCTCGGCGTGCTCGACGGCAAGGGGGTGCCGCTGTTCAACGGTTCCGACAGCGATCCGAAACTGCCCGGCCTGTGGTTCACCGGCATGCGGCCGAGCATCCGCGGCTGTTTTTCCAATGCCCGCATCCAGGGCGACGCGCTCGCCCGCAGGATCGCCCGGCAGAAGCGCTAGGCGGCGGGCGACCCCGGCGTGCTTGCACCCGTCACGCCGCAGCCGTTTGTTGCGGTTGCGTTTTAGGGGTTGCGCGGCAAGGCTCGGAACCTTATACGCCGCAAGGCCTCGGAGTGTAGCGCAGCCTGGTAGCGCATCTGGTTTGGGACCAGAGGGTCGGGAGTTCGAATCTCTCCACTCCGACCATTTCCCTACACGAACGAACGATACGATCCCGGCGATGACGACAGGTCCGTCGCCTCGGCTGCCATGCCTACCGTTTCGATCCCGCGCGGTTTCCTGCAACCGCCGTTGGAGCGCGATTTGAGAATGTATCGTTTTAGCACAATTCCCAATTGCTGGACTTGCGCCGGCCGTCGGTGGTTAAATTTTTGCGTCTGACCAAGGAGGGGACAGGGTCGTAGAACGGGAGGAGACAGTGCATGGAATATGAGTTCGAGAGACGCAGTCAAGCTGACGATCAACCATACGAAGTTACCTCTTTCGCCAAAAAATATGGCCTGACGATCCCAGCCGCGGACGCGGTTCTTTTCGCCAAAGGTCCGTCTCGCACGGCATGTGACGCCGCCGCACTGGCTTTCCTCTGCGCGATTGCCGCCAGAAAACAATCGGGACGCTAGCTTCCATGATTCGATGGTGAAGCGCGGCGAAGGTCTTTCTCGCCGCGCATGACCGCCAAAGCGGCCATTTGTCTCCAAAGGCGGCCGCGTCGTGGCCGCCACGCCTGCATCAGCACTGCCGCGTCAGCTCCGGATGAAGGTCAGCAGGTCCGGGTTGATGATCTCCGGATGGGTGGTGCACATGCCGTGCGACAGGCCCTCATAGACCTTCAGCGTGCCGCGCTTGACCAGCTTTGCCGCAAGCAGGGCGGAATCTTCGATCGGCACGATCTGGTCGTCGCCGCCATGCATGATCAGGACGGGCACGTCGAGCTTCCGCAGATCGTCGGTGAAGTCGGTTTCCGAAAAGGCCTTGATGCAGTCGTAGTGGGCCTTGGCGCCGCCCATCATGCCTTGGCGCCACCAATTGTCGATGACCCCTTGCGAAACCTTGGCGCCGTCGCGGTTGAAGCCGTAGAACGGACCCGCCGGAACATCCCGGAAGAACTGGGCCCGGTTGGCGACAAGGGCCGCGCGAAAGCCGTCGAAGACCTCTAGCGGTAGGCCGCCCGGGTTGCTCTCGGACTTGACCATGATGGGCGGCACCGCACCGATCAGCACCGCCTTGGCGACGCGGCCGCCGCCGTGGCGGGCAACGTAGCGCGCCACCTCGCCACCGCCGGTCGAATGGCCGATATGGACGGCATTGCTGAGATCGAGATGTTCGGCAAGTGCCGCAACGTCGGCGGCATAGGTGTCCATCTCGTTGCCGGTCGCGGTCTGCGAGGAGCGGCCATGGCCGCGCCGGTCATGAGCGATGACGCGAAAACCCTTGCCGAGGAAGAACAGCATCTGGTTGTCCCAGTCGTCGGAACTGAGCGGCCAGCCGTGATGGAAAACGATCGGTTGGCCCGCGCCCCAATCCTTGTAGAAGATCTCAGTGCCGTCGCTGGTGGTGAATATGCTCATCGTTCTGCTCCTGAAGTTGGTTTGTCGGGGAAGGTTCGCTCCTTCTGTGGACAAGCTAGAGAAGCTCGGCCATGGTGAGGATTGGCAAAACAGACATCGAACGAGGCAAAACTGACAGATGGCCGCTGTGCGTGATCCGATCGAAATCGGGCTCGTGATCTATCCCGGCGTGCAGCAGGCGGCCGTGCTTGGGCTCACCGATCTTTTCATGCTTGCCGACCAGATGGCGCAGGCGCGCTCGACACAGGCGCCGCGGCTTCGCATCAGCCACTGGCAATTGCAGGAGGATGCCGTCATCCGCAGCTTCGACAGCGAGCCGGCTGGCAGTGGACCCGCAGCCGACAACGGGCCGGCCATGGCCATCCTGCCGCCGACCTTCGGCCAGCCGATAGCGCGCGAGGCGGCAGCGCCCTATGCCGAGTGGCTGAGGGCGCGCCACGCGGCGGGTGCGACGCTGGGCTCGGTCTGCGCCGGCGCCTTCGTGCTTGCCGAAACCGGCCTGCTGTCCAGCCGCGCGGCGACGACGCACTGGGCCTACAGCGAGGCGCTGGCGAAGCGTTTTCCCGATATCCTGCTCGACGCCGACAGGTTGGTCATCGACGATGGCGACATCATCACCGCCGGCGGCTACATGGCCTGGACCGATCTCGGCCTCAAGCTGGTCGACCGAGTGCTTGGTCCGGCGGTCATGATGGCGACGGCGCGCTTCATGCTGGTCGATCCGCCGGGACGCGAGCAGCGTTTCTACAGCCCCTTCGCGCCGCGACTGAACCATGGCGACGAGGCGATCCTCAAGGTGCAGCACTGGCTGCAGGCAAGAGGCGCGCGCGATGTCGCGCTCGGCTCGATGGCTGAGCAGGCCGGCCTGGAGGAACGGACCTTCCTGCGCCGCTTCCGCAACGCCACCGGCCTCAAGCCGACCGAATATTGCCAGCACCTGCGCGTCGGCAAGGCGCGCGACATGCTGGAAATGACGACGCGATCCGTCGACCAGATCGCGTGGCAAGTCGGCTATGACGACCCCGGCTCCTTCCGCAAGGTGTTCGCCAGGATAACGGGGCTGGTGCCGGGCGACTACCGCAGGCGCTATGGCGTGGAGCGGGCGGGCCAGCCCGGGGAGGAGGGCTGAGGTATGGCAGCGACCTGGTCGGCCGGCTCGTCCTGAGCATCCGAGGCGGGATCGATACGCCCATTCGGATGACACAAGAAGGCAAGCTCGCCGGGCGAGGACCCCAACCGCCACAACTCCTGGCGAGCCTACAACCTGATTTGGAACGCAATCAGGACCGGGGGTTAAGCCGGCAAACTGGTATTGCAAGATGGATGCCAACAATAGCATCCCGAAATGGGACAGCGGCGATGGCCTTCTCCTCCCCCTGAGAAGGGGAAGCCTTCCGTCAACCACCTAAATCTCGAACTCGCCCTGCCCTTGGTCCATGGCGCTGACGGTCTCGGCGGCGAGCGCGCGGGTGATCGGGGTCTTGCGTTCCAGGGCTATGCGGTCGAGCCGCTCCACGACGCGCATGGCGGTCGCCAGCGAGCGCTCGATGCGCCGAACCAGATATTGCACGACATGCGGCTCGACCTCGACCTGGCGGTCGGCGAACAGTTTGGTGATGACGCCGGCGAGCAGGAGGTCGTCGGGCTCGTGGATCTCGACGGTTGCCGCCGCCTTCAGCCGCGAGACGAGGTCAGGCAGCGCCACACCCCAGGCCAGGGGAAAACGCCGCGCTGTCAACAGCAGAGTCGAGCCGGCGCTGCGCACGGCGTTGATGAGGTGGAACAGGCCGGCCTCGTCGATCCGTGCCTTGTCGACATCGTCGATCAGCGCCGGCCTTTCGCCGAGGCCGGCGATGCAGTCTTCGATGCGGTTTGCCTCGATCGCCACTGCGTTGGCCCGCGCGTGCCAAATCGAGGCCAGATGCGTCTTGCCCGAACCAGCCGGGCCGGCCAGCACCACCACCGGCGAAGGCCAATCCGGCCAGCGGTCGACAAGTGCTGCGGCCTGGCTGTTGGTGCCGGAAACGACGAGCTCGTCGCGCGAATAGCCGGTGCCGTGGCCGAGATCGAGCGGCAGCTGGCGCGGCGGGTCGGTTTTCTGGTCAGCCATCAGGCTTGGCCACGCGGTCCCTTGCGGCGGTTGGCCGGCAGCGGCGGGACAGGTTCGGTGGCATGGCCCTTGTAAAGCGGCGATTCGAGATAGCGGGCAATGGCAAAGCGCACCAGCACGGCAACGGCCGCAGAGGCCGGCACGGCGATCAGCAGGCCGACGAAGCCGAACAGCGCGCCGAAGGCAAACAGGGCGAACATCAGCCACACAGGATGCAGGCCGACACTTTTGCCGACCAGCCGCGGCTGCAGGATGTTGCCCTCGATGAACTGGCCGACGAAGAACACGGCGGCCACCGCCACAACCATGATCCAGTCGGGCCAGAACTGAACGAAGGCAACTCCGACGGCCAGCACCAGACCGGTCAGCGAGCCGACATAGGGGATGAAGGAGATCAGCCCGGAAAACAGGCCGATCAGGATGCCGAAATTGAGCCCGGTCAGCGTCAGGCCGGTCGCGTACATGGCGCCCAGCACCAGGCAGAGCGTGCCCTGCCCGCGCACGAAGCCGGCGGTGGCGGTGTTGATGTCCCTGGCGATCGCCCTGACCGTCTGGACATAGTCGCGCGGCACCCAGCTGTCGACGATCGCCACCATGCGGTCCCAGTCGAGCAGCATGTAGAAGGCGACGACCGGCGTGACCACGAACAGGCTGACCACCGAGACCAGCGCCACGCCCGAGCTCCAGATCGAGGTGAACACCGTGGTCAACAGGCCGAAGCCGGAGGTCAGCAGCGAGTTCAGCCCGTCGCGCAGGCTATTGGCGTTGACGCCGAATTTCTGCTCCAGCCATTTCGGATCGTAGCTGGTGATCAGGCTCTGCAGCCGGGTCAGATACTCCGGCAGCTTGCCCGCGAAATCGGCCATCTGCGTGGCCAGAACCGGAACTAGGATGACGAAGGCCAGCACCAGAGTGACGATGAAGGCAATCAGGATGACCACCGTCGCCATCAGCCGGGAGAGGCCGAGCCGCTGCAGCCGGTCGGCGACCGGATCGAGGAAATAGGCAAGCACCATGCCGGCGACGAACGGCAAAAGTATGCTGGAGAAGACATAGAGGAACAGCGCCAGCAGCACGGCGGTGGCCAGCCAGAAGAAGATCTGGCGGCGGAACGCCAGCGACGCAACTTCGCCGGCCGCCGCCGCCTCGGCGGCCGCTTCGATGGATCCTCGATCAGGTGCCCGGTTTGGAGCCTTCGCCATAGCCGCTCATATGCCTCAGCCAGCCCACGAGATAGGCCGCGGCCGAAGCCACGGTCAAGACCCCGGACAGCAATATGAGCGCTGGCCGCAGCGGGTCGAGATGGATGTCGAAGGCAAGCTCGCCCAGCACCACCGCCGCCAGCACGATCTGGATGGCGGTGTTGGCCTTCGACACGAAGAGCGGCTTCATCTCGACCGGATGCGCCATCACGGTCGACAGCAGCACGGCGCAGATGATCAGCGCGTCGCGCGACACCATGGTGACGACCAGCCATAGCGGCAGCTCGCCGATGAAGCCCATGACCACGAACACCGAAACCAGCAGCACCTTGTCGGCCATCGGGTCGAGATAGGCGCCGAGCTCGGAATGCTGGTTGTAGCGGCGGGCGATGAAACCGTCGACGCCGTCGGAAATGCCGGCGACAAGGAAGCCGGCAAAAGCCCAGCCCCAGTGCGCTTGCAACATGGCCAACACCACGGCGGGCACCAGCACGAAGCGCATGATCGTGATCATGTTGGGGATGGTCAACAGTGTACCCCGTCGCTTTTGTTTTGTTGATAGATGATGGAGATGTGGAGTGGGTGCAAGAACTAAGCTCCTCATTCTCCGACTTTGGCGATCGGCTCACCCGAACGCCGCTTTTGTCGGGGGCAAAACTCCCGCGCCGGCGCGTTATCCTTGCGGACCGAAACCGTTCATGCGAAGAGCCCGCAAGCAGAGTGGAAACAGCGACGAGCCAGATATGACGAAGCGCGATACATCCAAGCGCAAGAACGGGCTCACCTATGCCGAGGCGGGCGTCGACATCGATGCCGGCAATCTCATGGTCGAGAAGATCAAGCCGCTGGTGCGGGCGACGCGCCGGCCGGGCGCCGATGGCGAGATCGGCGGCTTTGGCGGCCTGTTCGACCTCAAGGCCGCCGGCTTCACCGATCCGGTGCTGGTCGCCGCCAATGACGGCGTCGGCACCAAGCTGAAGATCGCCATCGATGCGGGAAAACGCGACACGATCGGCATCGACCTTGTCGCCATGTGCGTCAACGACATCGTCGTGCAGGGCGCGGAACCGCTGTTCTTCCTCGATTATTTCGCCACCGGCAAGCTCGACCCCGACCAGGGGGCGGCGATCGTCGGCGGCATCGCCGAGGGCTGCCGCCAGGCCGGCTGCGCGCTGATCGGCGGCGAGACGGCCGAGATGCCCGGCATGTATCACGGCAACGACTATGACCTTGCCGGCTTTGCCGTGGGTGCCGCCGAACGCGGCCAGCTCTTGCCGACCGACGACATCGTCGAGGGCGATGTGCTGCTGGGCCTCGCCTCCTCGGGGCTCCACTCCAACGGCTTTTCGCTGGTGCGGCGCATCGTCGGCGTCAGCGGCCTTGCCTGGAGCGACCCGGCGCCGTTCAACGACGAGTCGACGCTGGCCGAGGCGCTGCTCGAGCCGACGCGCATCTACGTCAAGTCGATCCTCAAGGCGATCCGCAACACGCATGGCATCAAGGCGCTGGCGCACATCACCGGCGGCGGCTTCCCGGAAAACATTCCGCGCGTGCTGCCGAAGGATTTCTCCGCCGAACTCGACCTCGAGGCCATCGAGGTGCCGGCGGTGTTCTCGTGGCTGGCCAAGACCGGCGGCGTCGCGCCGGAAGAGATGATGCGCACCTTCAATTGCGGCATCGGCATGATCCTGGCCGTCGCCTCCGGTCAGGCGGCGCAGGTCGCGGCCGTGCTTCAGGAGGCCGGCGAGACGGTGACGCCGATCGGCCGCATCGTGCCGCGTCGCGACGCCGGCGTGATCTATCGGGGCTCGATCGGCTTATGAGCAAGAAACGCACCGTGGTGCTGATTTCGGGACGCGGCTCCAACATGACGGCGCTGATTGCCGCGGCCAGCGACCCGGCCTATCCGGCCGAGATCGTCGGCGTCATCTCCGACCGGGCCAATGCCGCCGGCCTTGCCATCGCGCAGGCGCGGGGCATCCCGACGAAGGTCATCGTGCGCGCCGACTATGCCAGCAAGGAAGCCCATGACGGGGCGATCGACGCCGCGCTTATCGGATTCGGCGCCGAGATCGTGGCGCTCGCCGGCTATATGCGCATCCTCGGTGCGCGCTTTGTCGAGCAGTGGCTGGGGCGGATGGTCAACATCCACCCTGCCCTGCTGCCCGCCTTCAAGGGGCTGGACACCCATGCCCGGGCGCTCCGTGCCGGCATGCGCATCCATGGCTGCACGGTGCATTTCGTCACGCTGGATATGGATGACGGCCCGATCATCGCCCAGGCGGCGGTGCCGGTGATGGTCGGCGACAATGAGGATACGCTGGCCGCGCGGGTGCTCAAGGCCGAGCACCGGCTCTATCCGCTGGCGCTCGGACTGGTCGCCGAAGGCAAGGCGCGCATGGAGAAGGGCCACACCGTGCTCGCGCATTTCGCCGACGATGCGGAGAACGGCACCTCGGTGGTGATGGCGCCGGACCCGCTGCGCGAGGAGCGCGATCTCGAGCAACTGGCGCGGATCACGCCGTAAGAGAGGCTGGCATGGCGACAACCAGGCAACTGCTTGTACTACGCCACGCCAAGTCGAGCTGGGACGACCCGAAGCTCGTCGATTTCGACCGGCCACTCGGCCCCCGCGGGTTGAAGACGGCGCCGCTGATGGGGCGCGAGCTGGCGAGGCGCGGCTGGTTGCCGGATCTGGCGCTGGTCTCGTCGGCGCTGCGCACCCGCGACACCTGGCGGCTGGTCTCGGCGGAACTGCAAAAAAAAGTGCCTGCGGATTTTGCCTTGGCGCTCTACGAAGCCACCGCGGCGGACATTCTGGCGAAGGTGCGGCAGGCAAAGGCGAAGGCGGGCAGCCTGCTGGTGCTTGGCCACAATCCGGGGCTGGAAGAGTTCGCACGCCGGCTTGCCGGCGACGGATCGGATGCCGGGGCGCTGAAGAAGCTCGGAGAGAAATTCCCGACCGCGGCGCTGGCCCGTTTTGACGTCGACGGCGACTGGACTGACCTCACCTTCGGCAGTGGCCTGCTGACGCATTGCATCAGGCCGAAGGAATTGAGCTAGCCGCCCTTCGTTGCAGAAGAGCGGCAGAGAGCGGCGGGACGAGCCCGCCGCCTTGAGGCCTTCTCGGATCGAGCCGATCAGCGATTGCCGAACAGGTTGCGGTCGGCGCCCTGGACCAGCGGCTTCTGGACTGGCGCGTCCGTCGTCCTGATCGAAGCCGTCATGGTGCTGTCTACCACAGCAGTCGTCGGCTGGTTGGCGTTGTTCGAGCCGTAGTTTTCGCTGCCAGCGAAAGCGGCGCCGGTGGCAACGAGGATGGCGGCGGCGGTAAGAGCGATCTTTTTCATGTCAAATACTCCTGGTTTCGGGTTGTGGGGTAATTAGGCTCAAGTACCGGTCATCGGCCCTTGTGCTTCCCTTTCGCCGCCACCTGGAGCGTCGTTACAGCCATCACCGCTTCGTAATGGCCAGTTGATCCGACCTTCCCCAGCCGAAGATGGACTCGATAGCCGGCGGCACAAAAACAGAGCGGCGGGACTAGCCCGCCGCTTTGAGGTCTTTCGAGGACCGAACCGATCAGCGATTGCCGAACAGATTAGCGGCCCCAGATGCCCTGGCCGGATTCCGGCTGGACCGAATCGGGCGTCAACTTGAAGCCGTTGTGCTCGACCGGCTTGCGGATCGAAGCCGTGAAGCTGTGGTCCAAATTTTCGGCAGGCGCGGGAACGGCCGGCTGGTTGACGTTGTTCGAACCATAGTGGTCGCTGCCAGCGAAAGCGCTGCCCGTGGCAACGAGAATGGCGGCGGCGGTAAGAGCGATCTTGGTCATTTCAGGTACTCCAGTAGTTCACTGTTCTGTCCGTCAAGTGGCGTGCCCTTGGGAGGAATTCGCGTCGCTCGGACCACCCCGAGATGGGTCTGTGGTACTGCCATTTCCAGTCACGAAGATGTGCCCGAAAACCTCTGAAATGGCGCTTGAAATCCGGCTGGTGGTTTCCTGCGCCATAATCTTTCCGAGCGATTTCATGTGGTTAGGTGAATACACCTCGTTCCGGCGACAAGATTTTCCGAGCCGGCGTTCACGCCGTCGTGCACGGTTCGTCAACGGAAATCGAACCGAACGGTTCGGTTTTATGCGATTGACGGGAGTTTCGCCATCCAAAGGCCAGCGATAATGTTCGCCAGCTTGGAGTTTGCCTTGCGCGCGGATCGATATTATCCGTTGTCACGGGCATCCAATCGGACGCTGCTGGCCGCGTTCGTCGGAAACACCGATGAGACCCGGCAGGCAGCATTCCTGAACAGCGATAGAAAATGCGGCTGCTGCTTGTCGAAGACAATCGCGAACTGGCCGATTGGCTGGGCAAGACCTTGCGCCAGGCGAACTATGTCGTCGACGTCGTGCATGACGGCGAGGATGTCGAGCATGCCTTGGCCGCCGGCGACCATGCGCTGGTTATCCTCGACCTGGCGCTGCCACGCATGGGCGGGATGGAGGTGTTGCGCATGCTCAGGGCGCGTGGCAACCGGGTGCCGGTCATCGTACTGACCGCCAACGCGAGCCTCGACGGTCGCGTCAAGGGCCTCAACGAAGGCGCCGACGACTATCTGGCCAAGCCGTTCCAGATCGAGGAACTGGAGGCGCGAATCCGCGTCCAACTGCGGCGCGTTAACGACCGGACCGCGCCCGTCGTCGCCTGCGGCGATCTCGTCTTCGACACCAACACGCGGCTGTTTTCGGTGGCCGGTGACGCGCTGGCGCTGACGCCGCGTGAGCATGCGGTGCTGGAGCAATTGATGGTCAAGGCGGGGCGCACGGTGAGCAAGGCGGCGCTGTCGTCGGCGATCTTCGATTTCGAGACAGACGCCGACCCCAGCGCCATCGAGATCTATGTCCACCGGCTGCGCAAGAAGCTCGAGGGATCGCGGGTCCAGATCGCCACCTTGCGTGGCCTCGGCTATCTCCTGCGCGATGCAAGTTAGAAGCCTCCGCCTGCAGCTGCTGGCCTGGGTGGTGCTGCCACTCGCCGGGCTCGCCACAATCAATCTGTGGACCAGCCACCGCAGCGCGCTGGCGACTGCGGACCTGGTCACGGATCGCATGCTGGTGGGGTCGGCGCGCGCGATCGCCGAGCAGGTCGCCATCGTCGACGGCGTGCTCGACGCCACGGTGCCGCCGGCGGCGATCGAGATGTTCGACACCGGCGACCGCGACAGCGTCTACTATCGTGTCGAGACCGCCGGCGGGCGGCTGCTGACCGGCTATCCCGACCTGCCGGTGGCGCCGGGGCGCCCAACCATGAAAAATGTCTATCGCGACCACGAACTGCGGCTGCTGACATACAGCCACGCCGTGGTCGGCGCCGGCGTGGACTCGCCGATCTCCGTCACCGTCGGCGTCACGCTGGCCGGACATGACGCCATGGTGCGGCATTTGTGGTTCAGCGCCTTTGCCCAGCAACTGGCGTTGGTGGCGATTGCCGGCATCTTCGTGCTGCTCGGCCTGCGCCGCGGCCTGGCGCCGCTGATCCGGCTGCGCGACGCCGTGCGCTCGCCAAGCCGCAGCGACCTCGATCCGATCGAAGTCACCGGCGCGCAGAGCGAGATCCGGCCGCTAATCGATGCGCTCAACGTCTATATGGAACGCGTGCGAGCGCAGATGGCGGCGCAGCGCCGCTTCATCGCCAATGCCGCGCATCAGTTGCGCACGCCGCTGGCGCTGCTGTCGACGCAGGCGAGCTACGCGCTGCGCGAAGGTGCCGCCGAGGCGCGCCAGGAGGCGCTGGTGGCGCTGCAGGCCAGTTCCGGCCGGCTGGCGCGGCTGGCTGAACAGCTGCTCACCCTGTCGCGGGCCGAGCCCGGCAGCCGGCGGCCGCGCGCCGACCGTGTCGACCTGACCGAGGCCGCCCGCCATGTGCTGGAGACGCAGGCGCCTGCGGCTCTCGCGCGCAACATCGATCTCGGTCTTGACGAAACCGGGCCGGTGGCGGTGGTCGGTGACGGCACCATGCTGCGCGAGCTAATCGTCAACCTTGTCGACAATGCGTTGCGCTACACGCCGGCCGGCGGCACCGTCACCGTCAAGCTGGCCGCCATCAATGGCGAAGCGGTCCTGACGGTCGCCGACGACGGGCCGGGCATCCCGGCGGACGAGCGCGAGCATGTCTTCGAGCGCTTCTACCGCCTGGCCGGCGCGACCGAGGAAGGCAGCGGGCTTGGCTTGGCAATCGTGCGCGAGGTGGTCGAAAATGCCGGCGGCCGCGTCACCCTTGCGGATGGCGCGGCCGGCGGCCTGGTGGTCGAGGTGCGGCTGCCTTTGGCCTGATCAGGCCCCCTGCTCGTTGAACGGAGCCGGGCGCCATTTGACGACATAGTTCTCGAAGCGGGTGATGATGAATTCCACCACAAGCGCCATCACCGCCAGGATGACCATGGCGGCGAAGACGCCGTTGGCATTGAAGGCGCCCTGCGCCGTCGAGATCAGCAGGCCCATGCCTTGCTTGGCGCCGAGGAATTCGCCGACCACGGCGCCGACCAGCGCGAAGCCGAAACTGACATGGAGACTCGCCAGGATCCAGCTCATCGCCGACGGGATGATGACGGAGCGGGTGATCTGGAACGGCGAGGCGCCAAGAATCTGGGCGTTGGCGATCATCGCCCGGTCGGCTTCACGCACGCCCTGGAAGGCATTGGCGAAGACGACGAAGAACACCATCACCACCGCCAGCGCCACCTTGGAAGCCATGCCGAGGCCAAGCGCGATGATGAACACCGAGCCAAGCACGACGCGCGGCACGGAATTGGCGATCTTGATGTAGATCGAAAACACGTCGGCGAGCAGCCGGTTGCGGCCAAGGATGATGCCGGCGGCGATGCCGCCAAGGGCGCCGATGACGAAGCCGAGGAAGGTTTCCTCCAGCGTCACATAGATCTGCAGCCAGAGCGGGCCTTGCGAAGTGCCTTCGGTGATCCACGACCAGATCTGCTGCCAGATGCCGGAGGGGCTGGCGAAGAAGAACGGGTCGATGAAATTGTAATCGGCACCGAGTTCCCACAGGCCGAGGAAGACGACGAGGATAGCCAGGCGCAAGCCGATGACCAGCGCATGGCGAAGGCGCAGCCGCGCCTTCGCCATGCTTTCGGCAACGGCGATCGAGGCGTCGCGGACGGCAGCATGGTCGGCGGTGGGAGAGATGGCGGTCATGGCGGTGTCTCCTCTCAATGGCCGGTCTGCAAAGTGCGGCTCTGGCCGAGCTGCACTTCCTCGCGCAGATCGTTCCAGATCACCTTGGCGATCTCGACGAATTTCGGGTCGTAGCGGATGTCGGCCATGACGCGCGGGCGCGGCAGGTCGATGCGGTAGACGCTCTTGACCGTGCCCGGCCCCGCCGTCAGCACATAGACCTTGTCGGCCAGCGCCACCGCCTCCTCGAGGTCGTGGGTGACGAAGACGACGGAGGATTTCTGCTCCGACCACAGACCCAGCAACTCGTCCTGCATGGCCGTGCGGGTCTGCATGTCGAGTGCGCTGAACGGCTCGTCCATCAGCAGGATCTTGGGCTGGTTGATGAAGGTCTGGGCGAGCGCGACGCGCTTGCGCATGCCGCCGGAGAGCTGGTGGGGATAATGCTTTTCAAAGCGGCCGAGGCCGACGCGGCCGATCCAGTCACGCGCCCGCTCATAGGCCTGCGCCTTCGGCGTGCCGCGATAGAGCGGGCCGGCGGCGACATTGTCGATGACGCTGCGCCACGGAAACAGCGCATCGGCCTGGAAGACGAAGCCGATGTCGCGACTGATGTCGGTGACCGGGTTGCCCATGACACGGACATTGCCGGTGGTCGGTCTGAGCAGGCCGGTGACGAGGTTGAGTGTCGTCGACTTGCCGCAGCCGGTCGGCCCGACGACGCAGGCGAACTCGCCACGCGCCACCGTCATGGTGAAATCGCGGATCGCCGTCATCATGTGGCCGTCGGGCGTGACGAAGCGCAGCGTCACGTCGTCAATGGCGATCGCCGCATCGGCCGGTGGCGCGGCCTGAGACAGCCTCTCGGCCGCCATGGGTTGCAGTTGCATGGCACACTCCTGTCGCAATGGGGCAAGGGAGCCCGCAGCGCAGCCGCGGGTCTCCTGGTGGTCTGGCAAGGGCCGCGCTGCCTGTTTGTTCAAGCGAACGGCGCAAACCCTTGTTCTTCAACGGGCGATACAGAAACCGATGCCCGTGGGTGCGACGCTACTTGGCGGCGTCGACGAACGCAGTCGTGTAGGTCTTCGACAGGTCGATCTGCTTGCCCTGCAGGCTCTTGGAGAATGTCGAGAGGACCTTGAGCACGGTCGGCGGGCCGTCGGCCGGCATGCGGCCGTCGGGCGTGAACATCGCCTTGCCGCCGGCCAGCCCCCGCACGTAGAGATCCCTGTTGCCGGCATAATAGTCCTTCGGCATCTTGTCGGCGATCTCCTCGGCCGAATGGGTGGCGATGAATTTCATCGTCTTGACGAAGGCATTGGCGAGCTTCTGTGCCTCGTCCTTGTGGTCATCGAGCCAGGCGGATTGGACGTAGAAGGACGCCGCCGGATAGGGCCCGCCGAGCGCTTCCTTGGTCTTTTCAGGGGTACGCATGTCGACGAGGACGCTGGCCTCGCCGGTCTTCAGCAACTGGGCGATGGTCGGTTCGGTGGTCATGCCGGCCTGGATCTGATCCTGCTTGACTGCGGCGATGAAGGTGTTGCCGGCACCGACCGGCAGCAGCGTGTAGTCGCCGGGCTTCAGCCCGTTGCGAACGGCAAGATACTGACTGAGGAAATCGGTCGAGGAGCCAAGGCCGGTGACGCCGAGCGTGGCGCCCTTGAAGTCGGCCGGCGACTTGATCTCGGGGTGCTTGGCGGAGACCAGTTCGACCTCGCCCGGCGCCTGGCTGAACTGGACGATCGACTGGATGTATTTGCCCTTCGACTGCAGGTCGACGGTGTGGTCGTAGAAGCCGACGACGCCCTGCACGGCGCCGGCCAGCAGTTCATTCTCGGCCTCGACGCCGGCGCGCGAATTGACGAGTTCGACGTCGAGCCCCTGGTCCTTGAAGTAGCCGAGCTGCTGGGCGAGCACGGCCGGCAGATAGATCTGCTTTTCCATGCCGCCAACGATGATGGTGATCTTGTCGGCCGCAGATGCCGCCGAGGCACCCGTTGCGGCGATGGCCAACGCCAGCGCCGCTGAACGCAAGGCGCACTTCGAGATGATACCTGTCACGAAACTTCCTCCACCTGGGCGGCGCACCAAAAGGCCGCGCCGCATTTCCTCCTCACCGGCCACCAGGACCGGTCACGCGGAGAACACCGCGGCACCGTCATGGCATAGCCAAGCTTTCAGCTGGCTTTCAGCTGGCTTTCAGCCGTTCGATGGCCGGGAGTAACCGAAATCAGCCGGGATTGCTCATCACGAGGCGTTGAACCCAAGCACATCGCGCATGTCGTATTCGCCGGGCGGGCGTCCAGCCACCCAAAGGGCGGCGGCGATGGCGCCGCGCGCGAACATGATACGGTCGCCGACCGAATGCGACAGGGTGACCACCTCGCCCTCGGTGCAGAAGCTGACGCTGTGCTCGCCGACGATGCTGCCACCGCGCACTACCGCGAAGCCGATTTCGCCTTGCGGGCGCGGGCCGATGATGCCGTCGCGAACGCGCCGCGCCACGACGTCGAGTTCGATGCCGCGTCCCCTGGAAGCGGCCTCGCCCAGCATCAGCGCCGTGCCCGACGGCGCGTCGACTTTGGAGCGATGATGCGCCTCGAATATCTCGACATCCCAATCCTCGGGACCGAGTGCGCTGGCCGCCTGCTCGACCAGTCCAACCAGCAAGTTGAGCCCGAGCGAGTAGCTGCCGGAGCGCACGATGGCGATGGTTTTGGCCGCAGCGGCAATCGCGGCAAGTTCCCCGTCGTTGAAACCGGTCGAGCCGATCACCAGTGCCGGCCCGCCACGCGCCGCGCAGGCTTCTGCGAGTTCAGCGGATGCGGCCGGCGTGGTGAAGTCGATGACCACGTCGACAGCGGCCAGTGCATCATCTCGACTGACCAGCCCTTCGCCGGTGACGCCGGGCCGATGGAAACGGGCGGCCAGCGCCAGCCGCGGATCAGCCTCGATGGCTTCCACCATCTGGCGACCCATGCGGCCAAGCGCGCCGGCGATGGCTATCCTGAGGGGTGGCATGGCGTGTCCTATTGAAAGGCGAGTCGGAACAATCGTCTAGCACGCCGCCTTGCCAAATTGATTCAGGCGGCAGTCGCGCCGTTGGTCTTCAGCATCATGCCGGCGATCTCCTTCACCAGCTTGGCGGCAACCAGTGCCGTCAGGTTCGAGACATCCTGGTTTGAATTGTATTCGACGACATCGGCGGCGACGATTCGTTGGTCGATGCCGTGGATGAGGCTGATCACCTGCCGGGTCGACAGCCCACCGGGCTCGCGATGGGAGACGCCAGGCGCAAAGGCCGGATCGAGACCGTCGAGATCCACCGAGAGGTAGACGGGCGTCTTGAGGTCGAGCCGCAAGCCCTCGCTGAAATGGCGCGCCTCGACCACCTCGACGCCGAACCGCCTGATCTGGTCGCGAAGGTCGTCATTGAGGGTGCGCAGGCCGATCTGGATCAGCCGGTCGGCCAACCGCTCCTCCATGATGCGGGCGAAGGACGAGGTGTGCGAGCGCAGATTGCCCTGATAGGCAGGATAGATGTCGGGGTGGGCGTCGATCTGGACGATCGTCAGGCTGGGGTGGCGGCGACGCACGGCGCGCAGAACCGGCCAGGCGATGGCATGGTCGCCGCCGAGGCTGATCAGCGGATGGCCGGCATCCAACGCGCGGCCGACCTCATTTTCGATCTGATCCCACGGGTCGCCGGCGCCTGCGAAGTCGATGTCGCCATGGTCGACGAAGCGATCCGTCAGATCGAAGCCGGTTTCGCTCCACG
Source organism: Mesorhizobium sp. IMUNJ 23033 (assembly GCF_044778005.1). NCBI lineage: Bacteria > Pseudomonadati > Pseudomonadota > Alphaproteobacteria > Hyphomicrobiales > Phyllobacteriaceae > Mesorhizobium > Mesorhizobium sp. IMUNJ 23033. The sequence goes on along the minus strand of NZ_JBJACT010000019.1, from coordinate 112,630 downwards.
AGCTGTGGGCGTCGCTGTGCAGTTCGCGCCTGATCAGTGCCGGCGCTGCCGCCGCGCCGCGCAGATAGGACGAGTTCTCGTCATGCGGTATTCCCAGAAGCGAAATCCCGGCCATGGCATCCTTCCTCGTCTCAGCTGAGGGGAGCCTCTATAGACGCGGGAGCTGGCAGCCGCGACGGCAGGCATTTGGGCCAGATGCCAAATCTGGAAGCCACCGCTATGCGGTTCATCGTTTCACGGAAACGCCGAACCGCTCTATCTCTTTGTTTTGACGCAATTCCGGACGGAAAACCGCTACGCACTTTTCCTGGAATTGCTTCTAGGCGCCCAGCTCTTCCGCCTTGCGCAGCCACACCTTGTTGTCGTGCAGCGCGGCGCCGCCATAGGGCGCCGGCGCATCGGCGCCGGTCAGCACGTTGATGCCTTCGCCGCGCTCATGCGCGCTGTTCGGCCAGATGCCTTCGGCGATCACGACGCCGCGCTTGATGCCGTCGAATAGTTTGGCATGCAGCACCACTTCGCCGCGCTGGTTGCCGACCTCGACGCGGGCGCCATCGGCGAGCCCGAGAGCGGCCGCGTCGTCGGGATGCAAAAGTAATTCGGGCCTGCCCTCCTTGGCCTTCGACACCGGCGTCTCGGCGAAGGTCGAGTTGAGGAAGTTGCGCGCCGGCGAGGTCGTCAGCCGGAACGGGTGCGCTTCATCCGCCACCTCGATCAAGTCGACATGATCGGGGAATTCCGGCAGCCGCTCCACCGGGCCGAACAGGCCCATACTTTTCGGCGGCCGGTTGGGCGCCGCCTGCCCGGTCCAGTCGGCGTGGAAGCGGAATTTTCCATCCGGATGGCCAAAACCATTGACGAAATGCGCGGCCTCGAAGTCCGGCTGCAGGTCGACCCATTTTTGCTCTTTCAGGCTGTCGAAGCTGCCCAGCCCGCGCTTGCCGAGAATGATGTCGATGTGCTGCCTTTCGGTGAGGCCGAAGCCCGGCCGGTCGGCGACGCCGAGCCGCTTGCCAAGTTCCTCGATGACGAAGTGGTTGCTGCGAGGCCCTGCCGGCGGGTCGATCAGCTTCGGGCCGAGCGTGATGTGCTGGTTGCCGCCGCCCTTGTAGACGTCGTCATGCTCCAGAAACATCGTCGCCGGCAGCACGACATCGGCAAGTATTGCCGTATCGGTCATGAACTGCTCGTGCACGCAAGAGAAGAGGTCGTCGCGCAGGAAGCCTTGCTTCACCAGCCGCTGCTCGGGCGCGACATTCACCGGATTCGTGTTCTGGATCAGCAGCGCCGTCACCGGCGGGCCGCCATAGAGCGCGTCCGCCGCTCCGGTCAGCACAGGGCCGATGCGCGAATGGTCGAGATGGCGGACGCTGGGGTCGCGCATCGCGGCGCCTTCGAGCACATCCTGGTTCAGCTTGAAGATGCCGGAATTTGAGTGGAAGGCGCCGCCGCCTTCATACTGCCAGCAGCCGGTGACGGCGGCGATGCAGGACGCCGCATGCATGTTGACCGCGCCGTTGCGCTGGCGCGCAAAGCCGTAGCCAAGGCGAAAATAGGTTTTCTTGGTCGTGCCGACGAGGTGGGCGAAGGTCTCGATCTCGGCCACGTCGAGCCCGGTGATCGAAGCCGCCCATTCCGGCGTGCGCTCCTTTAGATGCTCTTCCAGCCCACGCGGATCGTCGGTGTATTTTTCCAGATAGGCGCGGTCGGCCATGCCATCCCGGAACAGCACATGCATGACCGCGCAGGCCAGCGCGCCATCGGTGCCGGGCTTCAGCACCAGGCCGAGATCGGCCTGCTTCATCGTCGCGTTCTCGTAGACGTCGATGACGACGATCTTGGCGCCACGCTCCTTGCGCGCCTTGATGGCGTGGGTCATGACGTTGACCTGCGTGACCACGGCATTGGTGCCCCAGATCACCACGCAGTCGGACTTCGCCATCTCGCGCGGGTCAGGCCCGCGCAGCGCGCCCGCCCCCATCATCCAGCCGGTCCAGGCCAGGTTGGTGCAGATCGAGCCGAAGAAGCCGGAATACTTTTTCGCGTAGCGTAGCCGGTGGATGCCGTCGCGCTGCACCAGCCCCATCGTGCCGGCATAGTAGTAGGGCCAGACCGTCTCCGAGCCGTGTTTTTCCTCGGCCGCGATGAACTTCTCGGCGACGAGATCGAGGGCTGCTTCCCAGCTGGATTCCTTCCAGGCGCCTTCTCCCTTGGCGCCGGCCCGCACCAGCGGTTTCAGCAGGCGGTCGGGGTGATGGACGCGGTCGGCATAGCGGGCGACCTTGGCGCAGATGACGCCAGCCGTATAGCTGTTGGCCTTAGCGCCATGGACGCGGCCGATGCGCTTGTCGTCGAGCAGTTCGACCTCGAGCGCGCAGGTCGACGGGCAATCATGTGGGCAGGCCGAATGGCCGATGCGGAGCTTGGCGTGCTGGTTCATGGGGTTTGTCTAGCGAGTTTCGGGGATGAGGTGTAGGGCCAGACGATTAGCCAATCTCCCCCACGTGGGGGAGATCACACTACCCCTACTCCGCGGTGCCTTCCTCATATTCCGCCGACATGGTCAGCCACTTCTCCTCGTGACCGGCCAGCGTCTGGGCAAGCTGCGAGCGCTCCTTGGCGAGCCGTGTCGCTGTCGAGGGATCCTTCTCGTAGATCGCCGGATTGGCGAGTTCGTCCTCGATCAGGTCCATGCGCTTACGGATGCGGTCCATCAGCGCTTCGGTGGCGCGGATTTCCTTGGCCAGCGGCTCGAAGGCGGCGCGGCGCGCCGCCGCATCGCGGCGGCGGTCGGCCTTTGACGCCTTTTCCGCCTCACGCTTGCCGCGGCGGTCGCCCGACACGCCAGTGACCAGCGTCTTGTAGTCCTCGAGGTCGCCGTCATACGGGTTGACCGCGCCATTCTTGACCAGCCACAACCGGTCGGCGGTCGCCTCAAGCAGATGGCGGTCGTGCGAGATCAGGATGACGGCGCCGGGAAACTCGTTGAGCGCATGGATCAGCGATTCACGGCTGTCGATGTCGAGGTGGTTGGTCGGTTCGTCGAGGATGAACAGGTTCGGCCCCTCGAAGGCCGACAGGCCCATCAGCAGCCGCGCCTTCTCGCCGCCCGACAGGTCCTTGGCGGCGGTGTTCATCTTTTCGGTGGTCAGGCCGAACTGGGCGACGCGGCCGCGCACCTTCGATTCCGGCGCTTCCGGCATCAATCGGCGGACATGCTCATAGGCGTTTTCCTCCGGGCGCAGATCGTCAAGCTGGTGCTGGGCGAAGATCGCCACTTTCAGCCCGGGCGCCACCGTCATGGTGCCGGTCTCCTGCTTCAGGCGCCCGGACAATAGCTTGGCGAAGGTCGACTTGCCGTTGCCATTGGCGCCGAGCAGCGCGATACGGTCGTCGGCATCGATGCGCAGCGTCATCTTCTTCAGGATCGGCTGGCCTTCGGTGTAGCCGACATTGACGCTGTTCAGCGCGATGATCGGCGAGGCCACCGTCTTGACCGGCTCGGGGAAGGAGAACGGCCGCACCGTGTCGTTCACGATCGCCGCGATCGGCTTCATCTTCTCCAGCGCCTTGATGCGCGACTGCGCTTGCCTGGCCTTGGAAGCCTTGGCGCGGAAGCGCTCGACGAAGGACTCCATGTGTTTGCGCGCCGCTTCCTGCTTGACGCGACCCTTCTCCTGCAATTCGCGCTGCTCGGTGTACTGGCGCTCGAACTGGTCGTAGCCGCCGCGCCAGAAGGTCAGCTTCTTCTGGTCGAGATGGACGATCGAGTTGACGGCGCGGTTGAGCAGGTCACGGTCGTGCGAGATCAGAAGCACGGTGTGCGGATATTTGGAGACGTAGTTCTCCAGCCACAGCGTGCCTTCGAGATCGAGATAGTTGGTCGGCTCGTCGAGCAGCAACAAGTCGGGCTCGGAAAACAGCACGGCTGCCAGTGCCACGCGCATGCGCCAGCCGCCGGAGAAGGACGAGGCCGGACGGCGCTGCGCCGCATCGTCGAAGCCGAGGCCGGCCAGGATGGTGGCGGCGCGGGACTCGGCCGAATGCGCATCGATGTCGGCCAGCCGCATGTGGATGTCGGCGATGCGGTGCGGATCGGTCGCCGTCTTTTCCTCTTCGAGCAGCGCCTGGCGCTCGACATCGGCCTTGAGCACGATCTCGATCAGCGGCTCCTCGGTGCCCGGCGCTTCCTGCGCCACCTGGCCGATGCGGGTGTTCTTCGGCAGGCTGATCGAACCGGTCTCGGAGGGGAAATCGCCGGTGATGGCTTTGAACAACGTTGTTTTGCCGGTGCCGTTGCGGCCGACGAGGCCGGCCTTGGTGCCGGCCGGCAAGGTCAGCGAGGCGTGGTCGAGAAGCAGGCGCCCGGCCATGCGCAGCGAAAGGTCGTTGATAACAAGCATGGCCGCGCTTTTGCACGGGACACCGACGCTTCGCAAGGGCTTGCGGCTGGGTTGGCCGTATAGGCCACGCCGTCGACGTCGGACGTCCAGACTGCACTGCCTGAATCGGCCCGACCCGCGTTGCCGAGCAAAAAATCGATTCAACAGACAACTTGAAGTTCAGCCTCAACATATACTAGCGCATCGCGCGCGCTTCGGATGCGCAAGGACCAGAAAAACCTCTGCTCCGGCCACGATATTTTTTCGAAGAATTGATTTCAATTTTAGCGCCGATGCTGTGACCTTGTCTTTGCGCCTCAATTCGACTTGGGCGCCAAGAAGAATTTACTTGGTCAGGACCCCATCATGGACGAGGCAGCGAACGATCTGCGCGCGCTCAGATATGTCGCCGACATCACCCGGAAATTGGCGAAGATGCTTTCGCGCACGCGCTATCACATGCTGGTGTATTTTCTCGAGATGACGGCGGTCGAAGCCGACAATCTGGCGAACGCGCAAGATCCGAAACGGATGGGCGCTCAGACGCCGCCGGAACCGAGAAACTGATAGGGCAACGTTGGAGCACGTTAGAGCACATCAAAGCGCGTCGCGTTGAAACGGATTCACGCGAGGCGCTTCAAGTCTTTGGTTTTATGCATGTCGCCCAAAAGCGCCGCGCACTTTGGGCGACATATCACATAGTTCGCGATCAGCTCTTGGCCTTGCGCTTGGCCGCCTTGGCCGGAGCAGCCAAGGCAGGCTTGCGGCCGAGCCCGGAAGACTTCGCCAGCGCCGAGCGCGTCGCCGAATAGCTGGGCGCCACCATCGGATAGTCTGGCGCCAGACCCCATTTGGCGCGGTATTCGTCCGGAGTCAGCCCGTGGTCGGTGCTCAGGTGCCGTTTCAGCGACTTGAACTTCTTTCCATCCTCGAGGCAGACGATGTAGTCCGGAAATACCGACCGCTTCGGATTGACGGCCGGCGTCAGCGCCACGCTCTCCTTGACGGCGCTGGCACCAGCCAGCTTGCGCACCGAGGCGCTGACACTGGCGATCAGGTCCGGCAGGCCGGCGGCCGGAAGCGGATTGTTGCCGACATAGGCCGAGACAATGTCGGCGGTGAGTTCGATTGCAGTCCTGTCATCGATATTGTTCAATTTTTTTCCCTCTGCTGGCGATCAAGTCGCCAGCTCTTTTGAAGACTTCTTTGGATGTATCGATTCGCCCCGTTCCCCAACGGACCATCAAGAGTCAGTAACCCATGCAGACTCAATACGGTCCGATATTTTCATACCCGCCTACGGCGGCGCAAATTAGAAAATCTAATACTTGGAAGCGGTCGACTTTGAGTGTACGGAATCAGACAGAATCTCGAGAATACGCTTCCAACGGGCACAACGACCGAAATCTTTCTGCTCAATCGCCTTTTCTGCCTTCATTGCGGCATAGAGCGGCGCCTCGGCGCCGAACTCCCTGACCAGCCAGTGCGCTTCCTGTCTAGCGCGGCGTTCATCCTCGTCAAGCATGGTTTTCGGCCTCCGAACCTTCGATGCCAACCGCAATGCAACTGCCGATGACGAGGACGGCGCCGGCAATGGCCGTCATCGTCAGCCTTTCGCCCGAGAGCGTAAGCAAAAGCGTCGAGGCGATCGGTGTGAGATAAGCGACGACAGCGACCTTGCCGCCCTGGTCGAGCTTCAGCGCCCGCGACCAGAAATAGTAGCCGAGGCCCATCGGACCAGCGCCGAGATAGAGCCCGGCAAGCAGGTATGGGCCGATGTCCCAGGCGACACCGTCGTGAACGCACCACAGGAATGTCAGCGCCACGCCGACCAGCGCCGAAGGCAGCAGCAGGCGGTCCGGTGACGTGGCAAGGCGACCGACGACGATCGAATAGAAGGCCATGCACAGCGCCGACCCGAAGGCGGCGAGATAGCCGGCGAGATTGCCCTGGAACCACGACTGTTCACGCCCGCCCGAAATCACCAGCGCAACGCCGACGAAGCCGAGCGCGGCGGTGATGCCGAGCAGCGCCGGACGACGCGGCCTGTCGAGGACGATGATCGCCGCCGCGACCATCAGCGGCCAGGTGTAGGCAACGAGATTGGCCTCGATGACCGGCATCGAGGCGAAGGCGACATATTGCAGGATCATGGTGCCGACAAGGCCGATGATGCCGACGGCGAACGGCACCACATTGCTCGCGAAGTAGCTTGGCTCCCCCTTCTCTCCTTGTGGGAGGAGGCGGCGGATGAAGGGTGCTCCAGCCTGGCGCCGACGAAAGTCGCTGCTCATCACACGGATCAAGGCAAAGACCAGGGCGGCGCCAATAAATTGCAGGAACTGCACCTGCGACACCGAATGGCTTGCGAGCAGGGATTTGCCGACCAGCGCGTTGGTCGCCCACAGCGCGACCGCGCCAGCGGCAAAGACCAGCGCGGACCTCGAGCCCGACCCGCCCAGGGCGGACCGGAACGGGAGTGTATGCTCCTGTTTGACCATGATCTGTTCCGAAATCGAAGGTCAGTTCAGCAAAAACCGGTTCCCGCCCATGGCCTGCTTACCATGATTCCCTTGCGCCGCCCGGCACAGCCGCGTCGAGCGGCTGCGGCACCGGGCGTTTCTCCTCGTGGCGGCGGTAGGCCGGCAACTGGTTGGTCCACACATCCTCGGCCAGTTCGTTGACCCATTCGCGGTCGTGATCGTTGTCGGCAGCGAGGTAGAACATGCGGTTGTCGTCGACATAGGGTTTTGCAACCGAGCGCTGGTTGAGCACCAGCGTGACGCGCTCGCCGAGCTGGATCGGTGCTGTGCGGTGGAGCACGCCGAGGAACTGACCGAGCGTGGCGTAGTTCATCTTGTGGTCGATGCGCATGACGCGGTTGCGCGGGATCTCGCGGCCGGATTCGAGGATGGCGCGGCCGGTCTCTGAATCGTCGCAATAGATTTCGAGATGGCCGCCGACCAGCGGATCGCTGATCGATAGCGGGATCAGCTCGGTGACCGGAACGCCGTCGCAATGCCAGTCGACGGCGCCATCCCTGGGATTCATGAAGGTGACGGTCGAGCCGACGATCGACAGCGGATAGGGTTCCAGCTTGGTGCCCATCATGTCGGAAAGCCGCTCCAGGCGCAGCTTGTCGTGCAGCAACTCCTTGATTTCGGGAATGAAACGGTCGGCCCCGGTGATGAAGGTGAGGTCGAGGTGCTTGTGCACGGCGTGGCTGGCCTTGAGCTTGAGCGCAGCCTCCTCGATCGCAGCAAGCAGCGCCGGGTCATAGCCGTGACGATACTGCGCGACGCCGAAACTAGACACTTTCCAGGCCGTCTCGTGGCCGATGATGGCTTCACGGCTCATCGCATAGCGCAATTCCGGGATGGTATGTGCGTTCATTGTACTTCTCCAGGATCGGGGACAACACTTGAACGACAGTCGATTAAATTAGCACCCCCTGTAAAATTAGGAATGCTGGTGCTACCCTAAGCCCAGCTTAAGGTCGAAACCGTGCGTCTGCTCAGTCAGGTCAACCTCAATTCGCTGAAAATCGTGGAGAGTGCCGCGAGGCACAGGAATTTCACGCGCGCCGGCGAAGAGCAGTTCATCACCGCCTCCGCGGTCAGCCAGCGCGTCAAGAGCCTCGAGGACCAGCTGCGCTTCAAGATATTCCAGCGCGGCGGCAATGCCGTCTCGTTGACGCCTGAGGGCGAGACCTATGTGTCGCGCGTGCGCGAAGCGCTGGAGCGGATCGTGGCGGCAAGCATGGAGGCGACCGGACAGTCGCAGGCGCATGTGCTGAAGATTTCGGTACTGCCGACCTTCGCGGCGCGCTGGCTGTTCCCGCGCCTGCCGGCGTTCCAGCAGCAATATCCCGATATCGAGATGCGGGTCTCGACCTCCTATGCCACGCATGAATTCGCGACGTCGGAGTTCGACCTCGAAATCCGCTATGGCGACGGCCACTTCCCCGACCTGAAGGCGGATCTTCTGTTCAAGGAAGATCTGACGCCGGTATGCAGCCGCAAGCTGTTCCACGAAATTCTCGGTGACAAGTCCTTGTCCAAGGTGACGCCGGAGGATCTGCGCTATTTCACGCTGCTGCATTCCGACACCTGCACCCAGAACTGGCAGTCATGGCTGGGCTTTGCCGGCGCCAGCTTCGTGCTCGGCGAGGCCAAAAGCATCTATTTCGATTCCTGCATGATGTCCTACGAGGCGGCCAATGCGGGCATGGGCTTCGCCGTGGCCAACCGCGCCTATATGGCGAGCGACATCCGCGCCGAGCGGCTGGTGGCGCCGTTCGCGGTCCACCATCCCAACACCGCCGGCTGGTATTTCGTCAGCCCGGATACGACGCTGGCAGCGCGCAAGGTGGTGCTGTTCAAGCAATGGGTGATGGCCGAGGCAGCGCTGACGCAACGCCAGCTGGACATCGAGATGAGCGGCGAACGCCAGCAGTGAAGGGCGGCCCACCAGAACCGCCGAACGAACATCAAAGCCAATACATCAATTAGATTGCCTCTTGGCGCATGTTCAAGTTTGCAACTTGCATAGTCCAAGGCAACAATTGAATCTCGAGACGTTTCCCCGAGCAAGCCACCTACGCGATGCACGTTTGCAACAGCCCGACGGCTGTACGCATTCGTACAATGACGCAACGGCAAGACTCAGCTATGTTTCCTTGTGCGGCGGGCCTGATTTCCCCGCTTGGCCGGCGCTTTCAGCTTCCTCCCAAGCAGCGCCGGCCTTCTTTTGCGGCCAGCGTGATTTCCCGCCCGATGTCCTGGTCGGGGCAAACGCCCTTTCCCTGAGAGGCTTCGTCGCTATTGCGCCGGTGGCGTGCCAGCCTGATCACCGCCAGTCGCCGACTTGGGTACCGCATTCTTGTCGACCTGCGGATTCTGGTCGACGGGCGCTTTGGTCGGCGGGATGTTGTTGTCGCAGGCAGCGAGCGCGAGCCCCAAGGCCAGCAGCATCGGAAGCTTCTTCATGACAACCTCCTCTCGTTCGCCCCTTTGATCAGGTGCAAACGATGCGGTGCCGGTTTGGTTGCACGGCAAGCCGGCCGCAGGAGGGCGGAACCAAATGCTCTCTCTCCGGTTGGTCCGCCGAAGGAGTATTTGATCATGATCCGTCTGCTGATTGTTGGCCTGTTCGCCTATGCGACCTATCGCGTCACCAAGAAGGTCATCGACGACGTGCCGGATGATTTCGATCCGTTACCGGTGCCGAGCGACGAGCGCCCTGCGCTGCGGCGCCAGTCGGCCGCGATGGGTGTGGAGCCGAGGCGATAGATTGCGAAGTCGACGGCGGCACCTCGTGGGGGAGATCGACAGCTTCGACGTTGCGAACAAAGCGGAAACGATGCTTGATGGGCGATGAACCTTGCTGCCCGTGATTCGATCTTCCAGCCTGCCTATCTCGCCAAGCTGAACGACCAGCAGCGCCAGGCGGTCGAGCATGGCGACGGCATGGTTGCCGCGCCGCTGCTGGTGATCGCGGGCGCCGGGTCCGGCAAGACCAACACGCTAGCCCATCGCGTCGCGCATCTGATCGTCAAAGGCGCCGACCCGCGCCGCATCCTGCTGATGACGTTTTCGCGCCGCGCCGCCGCGGAGATGGCGAAGCGCGTCGAGCGCATCGCCGGCGAGGTGCTGGGGCGCGACGCCTCGGTCATCACGGACGCACTGACCTGGGCCGGCACCTTCCATGGCATAGGCGCGCGGCTGTTGCGCGACTATGCGCTGGAGATCGGCCTCGATCCGGCCTTCACCATCCATGACCGCGAGGATTCCGCCGACCTGATGAACCTCGCCCGCCACGAGCTTGGGCTCTCGAAGACGGAAAGCCGCTTTCCGACCAAGGGCACGTGCCTGGCGATCTATTCGCGCGCCGTCAATGCGCAGGCGCCGCTCGGTGAGGTGCTGGGTTCGGCGTTTCCCTGGTGCGCCGGCTGGGCAGAACAGCTGAAGACGCTGTTTTCCGCCTATGTCGAGGCCAAGCAGGCGCAGAACGTGCTCGATTACGACGACCTACTGCTCTACTGGGTGCAGATGGCCGCCGAGCCGGAGATCGCGGCGCATCTCGGCAGCCGCTTCGACCATGTGCTGGTCGACGAATATCAGGACACCAACCGTCTGCAGGCGTCGATCCTGACGGCGTTGAAGCCCGACGGCTCCGGGCTGACCGTGGTCGGCGACGACGCGCAGTCGATCTATTCCTTCCGCGCCGCCGAAGTGCGCAACATCCTCGATTTCCCAAAACAGTTCGCTCAGGCAGCCGCGATCGTCACGCTGGAGCGCAACTACCGCTCGACCGAGACCATTCTCGCCGCCGCCAATGCGGTCATCTCCGAGGCCTCGGAGCGGTTCACCAAGAACCTGTGGACCGAGCGCAAATCCTCGCAGAAGCCGAAACTGGTCAGCGTGCGCGACGAGGCCGAGCAGGCCAACTACGTCTGCCAGGCGATCCTGGCCGATCGCGAGGCCGGCACGGTGCTGAAATCGCAGGCGGTGCTGTTTCGCGCCTCGCATCACAGCGGGCCGCTGGAGATCGAGCTGACGCGCCGCAACATCCCCTTCGTCAAGTTCGGCGGGCTGAAATTCCTCGACGCCGCCCATGTCAAGGACATGCTGGCGATGTTACGCTTTGCCGAGAACCCGCGCGACCGCGTCGCCGGTTTTCGCGTGCTGCAGCTCCTGCCCGGCATCGGCCCCTCGGCCGCATCGCAAATCGTCGAGACCATGGCGACGTCGCTCGACGAGGCGATGGGGCTTGCCCGCTACCGGCCGCCGCAGCGCGCGGCGGAAGACTGGCCCGCCTTCATCGCGCTCTATTCCGGCTTGCGGACGGGCGCGAAATGGCCTGCCGATCTCGAACAGGTCCGGCTCTGGTATGAGCCGCACCTGGAGCGCATCCATGAGGACGCGACGACGCGGCGGGCCGACCTTCTGCAGCTCGAGCAGATCGCATCCGGATACGCCTCGCGCGAGCGCTTCCTCACCGAGCTGACGCTCGATCCGCCGGATGCGACCAGCGACCAGGCCGGGCCGCCGCATCGCGACGAGGATTATCTCATCCTGTCGACCATTCATTCGGCCAAGGGCCAGGAGTGGAAAAACGTCTTCGTGCTCAATTCCGTCGACGGCTGCATTCCGGCCGATCTCGGCGTCGGCACCAAGGAGGACATCGAGGAGGAGCGCCGCCTGCTCTACGTGGCGATGACGCGGGCCAGGGACAGCCTGCATCTGGTCATGCCGCAGCGCTTCTTCGTCCACGGCCAGGCGGCGCGCGGCGACCGCCACGTCTATGCCTCGCGCACGCGCTTCATCCCGGCCTCGATCCTTTCCACCTTCGAACAGACGGCGTGGGCGAGCGTCCAGGCCAAGGACGATCCGCGCCGCCAGCCGCAGGTGCGCGTCGACCTCGGCGCGCGCATGCGCGGCATGTGGAAATAGGCCGCAACTCCCACTTTGCCGGCAACCAAAGACCGCGCCTTGCGTTGATCCGCGTTCAGGCGGAGCACGACAATGGAACCCGTAGTGGCGGCGGCAATGATCCTGCTTTCATGCAGCCCGGACATGGTTTTCTGTCACCCGGCTCAGACACAGCCCGTCGTCTATCCAGGCATTGCCGCGTGCACCGCCGCCCTGCCCGGCAGGCTGGAAGGCACCGGCATGGTCGGGCAATGCCGGCCGATCGACGGAACGATACTGATGCCCGGGCAGAGGGTTGCCACGGTTCGCGTCACGCGAGGGACCGGCCCCGATGCCGTTTCCACCGACTACCTGGTCCTCCACGCCCCCGACGAGACGGACTGATCCGACCTCGGGCGTCGCGACAAACAGCGCCTCGATCAATGCCCTTTCTTGACATGCGTCAGGGATTTTAGCGGTTGATCGCGATGGAACCATCGGCCGCCTGATGGATTTCGGTTAGCAAAGCCCAATGCAAAGGAGGCCGAGATGAGAAAGCTGATCCTCGCGACCATGCTCGCCATGGCCACGCTGGCGCCGACGGCGGTTCCAGTGCAGGCGGCAAGTGTGACGATCACCACCGATGACGGCTGGGGCCGCGATCGTGACAGTTACCAATGGCGTCGCCATCATCACCGCCAGTTCGCCATGCGCGACAACGACGACAGGCGCTACTGGCGCCATCATCGCCACCACCGCGACTGCGGCGTCAGGGTGCATAAGCGCTGGCATCACAACCGCCTGGTCATCAAGAGGGTCTGGAGCTGTGGCTTGCACAGAGGCTGGGACTGAGACCGGTTGCTCGCGCCGTGAGCTCGGCGCGTAGCGGACGCTGAGAGCTGCATTGCCATCCGCCTAGTGAGGCAGGGAATGCGTTTCGTACCATCCGCCATGAGTTGGCGGCAGAGATTGGGGCAACTCGCCGGGAGGCTGTTCGTCAATGTCGTTGCCGCCCTTATCGCCGGCATCGCCATCCTGTTTCTGGTGCTGTCAGCGCATTTTGAGGCGCCGACATTCGCTCCGGGCCAGATCACGACGGCCGCGTCCGTCCCGTAGGCCCAGGACTATCCCACTCACCCTGTAGCGCAACGCCTCGACCAGCGCCCTACTGCCCCGAAAAAAGCCCCTCACCATGGAACCTCATGCCACCCTCCGCGTTCTCTGGCGTTCGACCCCAACCGGAAGAGCGACGACCGCCGCCTTTTTCGCCCAACCCGAGAGGCCAGAATGCACGACAGGATGTTCTTCACCCCGGTCGCCGTCACCGTTGGCGCCGGTCACAAGCGCATGATCGCGTCGCTGTTCGACATGCACGAATTCCTGACCGAATTCCCGCCGTCGCGGCGCCGCCTGAGCTATGGCGCGGCGGTGAAGGCCTGCGAAGCGGCACGTGCCGGCGATGTCTCCGCCGAGGCGGCGCGCGATGCGCTGATCAGCTTCGCGGTGACCGCTGGCGTGCTCTGGCCTGCCGCCCAGCCCGCCGTCTCGGTCAAGCCGGTCGCGCGTGGTTTTGGCGGCTACGCCGCTTGATCGTGAATAGTGAATGGTGGAATAGCTGATGGCGTGCAGGCGGATAGCTGCTCAGCACTTACTATTCACTAGTTTCAGTGGACGGTCGCGGCGTCGCCGACCGCTGGGCCGCGCAGCCCGGTCGTTTCGAAGCTGACCTGGTCGCGGCCGTTCGACTTGGCCTTGTAGAGGTGCTCGTCGGCCACCCGGAACATGTCGGCATAGGTGGTCGGGCCGCTGAAGGCGATGCCGCCTATGCTTACGGAAAGCGGGCAAGGCCGCCCACCCGGGGCAAATTCCACCTCGCGGATCCGCCGCCTTATGCCCTCGGCGACCAGCCAGGACTGCGAGGAGTCGGCGCCGGGAAGAAAGACCGCGAATTCCTCGCCGCCAATGCGACCGACGATGTCGGCGCCGCGCAGTTGGTCCTGGATCGTCTTGGCGATCAGCTTCAGCGCCTGATCGCCGCAATCGTGTCCGAGGCGATCGTTGATGGTCTTGAAGTGATCGGCGTCGACGATCAGGAACGCACCGGCATTGACGACCGCATGGCTGCGGGCCTGATCGAGATAGGCTTCGACGAGCATCGAAAACGCGCCGCGGTTGAACACCGCCGTCAGGCTGTCGGTGGCCGCGACGATGCTCAGCTCCCTCTGGGCGATGGCCAGCTGGCGCATCTTGTACATCAGGAAGAAGAAAAACGAACCGGCCAGCACCAGCGGCAGAAACAGGTCGGTCAATTGCGCGTGCCACAGCGCCTCGGGCGACAGATGGGGGAAATTGAAGGAATCGACGAAGAACGCAGCGCCAATGCAGATCGCCGTGCCGACCACCGTCACCACTATGACCCTGCCCCAGCTTGTCGGGGACAAATCGATGCGCATGCCATTGCTCCCGCTACGTCAGATCATCCTGAAGTGGGAAGGCAAATGAAATCCTAAGATCGGAGTTGCAATCCGAACATGGTTAAGCTTTTCCCCGCAAAGACACTAATGTTCGACACGCTAATATTTATTGGCCGCACCAGCGCAAAAAAGGCCCCGCCACTTGAGTGGCGGGCCTTCAGACTGCCGGATGTTGTCGTCAACGCGTGGCAGGCGCGCTACCGGCGCGAGATCAGCAGGCACAGCTGCCGCAGCTCGCGGTCATAGGTGCCTTCGCTGCTGAGCACATCGACGCAGCGCTTCTTCAAGCGCGTCAGCTGGCTGGTCGACATCTGGGCGACGACGCCGGGCAGACCCAGCGTGCCAGGATTTGCCGCAGTGCCGAGGATGCCGGGAATGCCAGGTGTTCCAACCCCGGTGCCGACACCGACATTGGCGCTCGTGCCGTCGAGCGTCGTTCCCAGCGCTCCATTGACCCCATTGCTGGTGCCCGGGGACGCATTGGTCCCTACGCCGTTGGTCCCGCCCAGGGACGCCGCAACCCCGGCACCGCCGCCACCAAGGGTGGCATCGGCATTGGCGGCACCCGAGCCGCCGATCGAAGCGTTGGCGCTGGTGCTGCTGCCGCCGAAGGAAGCATCCGCGTTGCCCCCATTGGCGCCGCCGACATTGCCGTTGGCTGAATTGCCGCCGATGGAAACGCCGCCAAGGCCACCAAGGCCAACCTCAGCCGCATTTGCGGGAGCGGCGAGAATAACGATAATCGCTCCACTTGCAAAAGTTCCAGCGATTTTTCGAACGATACTATGCATGACACTCTCCTTTGTTGCCATCCAGTTCCTGCATCGCAATTTCCTGGAACAAATCCGCTATATTGCTCATGCAGCAAGGGCTACGCTTGGAGATGCACTTCAGTTTCGCCGCTCTTTCTGTTTCAGTGAATCCTGGTTTTTGAATATTTCATTAATGCGCCAAAACAAATCATGCTTTATTCTAAAACTTTAGAAGTTCCTAATATGCTACATGCCCGATCCCAAAATCAGGCATAGGCGCGGCCTTCCTCGCTGCGCTGGAACAGCATCAGGTCGAGCGGCACGGAGGGTCGGCCGAGCACGGTCAGGATCATATGCGCCTGGCCGCGATGGTGGGTCTGATGGTTGAAGAAGTGGCTGAGCGCCGGCGCCAACCGCTGCGAGACGGTGCGCATGTCGGTAAGCGTCATGTAGGAGAAGCGGCCGGCGAGCGCCTTGTCGCTCATGCCGCCGACCCAGTCGATGATCCTCTTGTCTTCCGCTTCGCGTGCCAGGCTGAGGACAGACAAGGCGCGGTGGATGATCGTGTCGGTCCTCGAAGGTGCGTCGCCCTCGCCGGTGAAGCGCTTCATCCAGACACGGTCGGCGGCCAGCAGATGGTTGAGCGTGCCCGCCATCGAGCCGAAAAAGGCGCCGACATCCCTTTCGAATTCTTCGTCCACGAGATCGGCGGCGGCCTCGTAGATGCGTCCATTGGCCCATTGATTGTAGGCCGCAAACATCATGAAATGCTGTTTCATCTCTTTCACCGGCTCGCTTCGAATCCCGGCTCTACCTAGAGCAAAGGATGTTGTGATGGAAACGGAATGGCTCCATCAGTCATGCTTTTGCTCCAACCAGAGGAACGGCTCCGCCAATGACCATTGTGCTCTATGAACTTGTCGGGCGCGATGCCGCGCGCCCGTTCAGCCCGCATTGCTGGAAGATCGCGATGGCGCTCGCCCACAAGGGGCTGGACAGTTCCAGCGTGCCGACGCGCTTCCTCGAAGTGCCTGCCGTCGAGGGTGGTATTTCGAAGCTCGTTCCGGTGATCCGTGATGGCGAGAAGGTGATCGCTGATTCCTTCGCCATCGCGCTCTATCTCGACGAGACCTATCCGGAGCGGCCGACCTTGTTTTCCGGCGACGGCGGCAAGGCGATGGCGCGCTTCATCGAACGCTGGTCGCAGTTGACCATCCATCCCTACATCAACACCGTGGCGGTCATGGACCTGCACGCCATGCAGGACGAGCCGAATGCCGCCTATTTCCGCCAGAACCGCGAGCAGCGCTTCGGCAAGCGGCTGGAAGAGGTGGTGGCTGGCCGCGACGCCGGACTAAACGCCTTCCGCGCCTCGCTGGAGCCATTGCGCTCGATGCTCGGCTACCAGCCTTTCATTGGCGGCGCCTCGCCACTTTTTGCCGACTACATCGTCTTCGGCGCGCTGCAATGGGCACGCATCGCCTCGCCCTACCGGTTGCTTGAGCATAGCGACATCGTGGCGCAATGGTTCGAACGCTGCCTCGATCTCAATGGCGGCCTCGGCCGCACGGTGGCGGCGGCGTAACCGCCAACCGCTTCCGAAATGCGACAAAGCGGGCGCGCTTGCGTCGCTTTGCACGCCTCATCGCTGCCTTGATCGAGGCCAAGAAGCAGCGGCCGGTGAATCCGGGCGACCACAACGAAGGCAATATAGCGGCATGACCTCAGGTCCGGATTTCTCCGACGACTTTCGCACCGGGCTGGAAACGCTGCTGCGCTGGCGCCGCGACGTCAGGCGCTTCAAGCCGACGCCGTTGGCCGACGGCACGCTGGAGCGGCTTCTGGAACTTGCCAGCATCGCGCCGTCCGTCGGGCTCAGCCAGCCCTGGCGCTTCGTCGTCGTCGAAAGTCCGGAGCGGCGCAACGCCGTGAAACGCTGCTTCGAGCGCTGCAACGCCGAGGCGCTGGCATGCTTCTCGGGCGAGCGCGCGGCGCTCTACGCGCGCCTGAAGCTGTCCGGACTCGCCGAGGCGCCCTGCCAGTTCGCGGTCTTCGCAGACCGCACAACGGGGCAAGGCCACGGCCTGGGCCGCCTGACCATGCCGGCGACGATTGACTATTCGGTGGTGATGGCGGTGCACACGCTGTGGCTGGCGGCGCGCGCGGAAGGCATCGGCGTCGGGTGGGTCTCGATCCTCGATCCGGCCGAGATGACCGAGATCCTGGACACGCCGCCCGAATGGACGCTGATCGGCTATTTCTGCGTCGGCTATCCGAGCGAGGAGCACGACATACCGACGCTGCAGCGCGAGGGCTGGGAGCAGCGGCGGCCGCCGGTGGTGATCAGGCGGTAGCGCCGGCTACCTCGCTTCATCCTCTTGCACCAGCCTGACACAGATTGGATCGCCCTCCTCCATGCGCGCGCATTGCCATTCCGGGCCAAAGCCGAAATCCTGCTTCAGCTGGGGCAGGAACAGCAGGGTCAGGGTGATGACGGTGAAAAGGACGGCCACGAAGAGGATGCCGGTGATGTCGCCGCGTTTGAGGTAAGGCCAGTTCATCGCCTTCGGCTCCGCTGCCGCGATGCTCCAGGACTTGGCGCCTGGGCCTGTGCAGCCGTCTAATTATCCCGCAAACCTCCGGCCTTGGCCAGAAGCCGCCTCCCCTTGGCAAGGACCGAAGCGGCTTGTATAGAGCCCGCCACTCCAATTCCCATTCTCAAAAAGCAAGGACGACCCAATGGCGATCGAACGCACCTTCTCCATGATCAAGCCCGACGCGACGCGGCGCAATCTCACCGGTGCCATCACCCAGATGCTTGAGGATGCCGGCCTGCGCGTCATTGCTTCGCGCCGGGTGTGGATGAGCCGCCGCGAAGCGGAAGGTTTTTACGCCGTGCACAAGGAACGTCCGTTCTTCGGCGAGCTGGTGGAGTTCATGTCCTCGGCGCCGACCATCGTCCAGGTGCTGGAAGGCGAAAACGCGATTGCCAAGAACCGCGAAGTGATGGGCGCCACCAACCCCGCCAACGCCGCCGAAGGCACCATCCGCAAGGTGCATGCGCTGTCGATCGGCGAGAATTCCGTGCACGGCTCGGACGCGCTGGAGACCGCCGCGCAGGAGATCAAGTACTGGTTCTCCGACACCGAGATCGTCGGCTGATCCGGCATCGCCAAATCTGATCAAAAGGCCGGCGCTTCGCCGGCCTTTTTTATCCGCCTCAGCTTCGGCCCCAAGATGGCGCGGTTCGAGGATCCAAGAAACGTCCCGTAGCGATCCTTCGCGCCCCCCTCTGTCCTGCGGCGTCAGAGGTCTGCCCTTGGTGAAACCTCAGCTCGCGGCGTTGAAGCGCAGGATGTCCTTGCCGTCCTTGTCGGTGATGGTGAGCTTGCCTGCATCGACATGGTAGGAGGCGGCCCTGGCCAGCGCCTCGAACAGCGCCTTCTCCTCGGCCATGACATCAGGCGCGCAGGCCTTGAAGGTCGAACCGATCTCGCTGATGGCGATCGTCGAACCGTCGACCTTCGCGGTGGCGAAATAGACGTTGCAGGGGCCGCTGCCGCCGGCCTTGCCGGCTTCGCTCACCCGGAACGTCGCCTGCGGCTCCGCAATCACGCCGATGCCGTCGATATATTCGACCAGCCAGCTCTGGCCGAGCAGGGCGCCGGCCGCCTTGTCGTCCGGCGCCACCATCTTCAGCATGATCGTCTGCGGCGCATCGCTCAGCGGGTCGACCTGATGGCGCGTATCGGAGATGAACATCAGCCTGTCGTCGACGGTAATGCGCGCCTGCAGCGCATAGGTCATGTTCGGGCGGATCACCTGGGGATCGAAGCTGATCTCGAACTTGATCGGCACCTGGCCAGCCGGCGCCACCTTGCGCTCGCCGATGATCGCCGCCGGCGCATCGGCCAGCGACACGTCGGCTAGCTGGACGGAGAGCACGGCATTGGGCGGCAGTGCGATGCGCTCGCGATACATCACCTCGCCCTTCAGGGTCTTTTCGGCGGCATTGGACATTTCCGGCACCGCCAGCATGCCGACGAGCAGCGGCACGAAACCGAAGATGAAGAATTCGGCGATCCTGTCCAGCATGACCTTGCTCCCCTAAACGCGCCAAACAGGCAAAGGCTGGAGCAGGATTGCGGTCAATGCATGGCTGCGACGAGCCTTATTCGCGCGGCGGTGCTTTCCAACGGCTGGTGGCCTTGTCGTCGGTTTCCTTGGCGTCGACCCACCCGCCCGCGGAGCCGTCGGCATGGTGCTCTTTCTTCCAGAAAGGCGCGCGAGACTTCAGATAATCCATCAAAAAGTTCGCGGCCTCGAATGCCGCGTGGCGATGCGCGGACGCCGTCACCACCAGAACGATGTTCTCGCCCGGCCGGACCTTACCGTGACGATGGATGACGGTGAGGCCGTGCAGCGGCCAGCGTTCGATCGCCTCGGCGGCGATGCGCGCGATCTCGGCCTCGGCCATGCCGGGATAATGTTCAAGCTCGAGTGCGGCGAGCCGGCCCTGCTCGTCGCGGCAGAGACCGGAGAACGTCACCACGGCGCCGATGTCGGCGCGGCCTTCGGTCAGCCTGGCGATCTCGGCAGCAACGTCGAAATCTTCGCGCTGGATGCGCACGACAGGCACCACCGCGCCGGACATGGTTTTCAGCCCCCGGTCATCGGCGGGAACAGCGCGATCTCGCGCGCGCCGGCGATCTTCTCGCGGTGCTCGACATGTTCCTGATTGATGGCGACGCGGATCACGTCCGGGTATTGCAGTGCGTGCTCATATTCCTCGCCGCGCGACTTCAGCCAGCGCAGCAGGTCGGCGACCGTGTCGATGCCGTCCGGCAACTCGACCTCCTCTTCCGGCTTGCCGATCCGCTCGCGCACCCAGGCGAAATAGATGAGCTTGGTTGCCACGTCACTCGTCCATGATGTGCTTCAGGCCGGCGCGGAAATAGTCATAGCCGGTGTAGAGCGTGACTAGGGCGGCGATCCACAGCAGCACCAGCCCGGTCTGCGTGGTCAGCGGGAAGATCTTGTCTCCGGCCGGGCCGGCAAGTAGGAAGGCGATGGCGACCATTTGGATGGTGGTCTTCCATTTGGCGAGCTGCGTTACCGGCACCGACACTTTCAGCGCGGCCAGATATTCGCGCAGTCCCGAGACCAGGATCTCGCGGCACAGGATGATGATCGCCGCCCATAGCGACCAGCCGGCGATGCCGGCATGGCGATCGGTGTCGGCGGCTAAAAGCAGCAGGCAGGTGGCGACCAGCAATTTGTCGGCGATCGGGTCGAGCATCTTGCCGATATTGGAGGTCTGCTTCCAGGCGCGTGCAAAATAGCCGTCGAAGTAATCGGTGATCGAAGCGAGCAGGAAAATGGCCAGAGCCAACCAGCGGGCGAAGTCGCTCGACTTCAGATGGCCCTCAAGGAAAAAACACAGCACGACCAGCGGCACCGCGAGGATGCGGGCATAGGTGAGCATGTTGGGCAGGTTGAACGCGCGCTGGGCCATATTTTTGGGACTCTTTCTGCCTGCGTACTCAAATCAGAAGCGAATGTGGGGGGTCAACAGAACAATTTCGATTGGCCAGCCGAAAAAGACCCGGGGCGTATCGAAATTCAGGTCAGGCCTGAATAGCGATACACCTCGTCAACTCTCGTGGAAATGATTGTAGACCAGCTTGGCCACCTGCTCGGAAATGCCGTCGACCTTGACCAGATCCTCGACTGCCGCACGGCTGACCGCTTTTGCCGTGCCGAAATGGAGCAGCAGTGCGCGCTTGCGGCCGGGGCCGATGCCGCTGATCTCGTCGAGCGGGCTCTTGACCATCTCCTTCTTGCGCCGCGCGCGGTGCGAGCCGATGGCGAAGCGGTGCACCTCGTCGCGCAGGCGCTGGACGAAATAGAGCACGGGATCGCGCACCGGCAGCGAAAACGAGTCCCTGCCCTTGACGAAGAAGCGCTCGCGGCCGGCGTCGCGGTCCTGGCCCTTGGCGATGCCGATGGCCACGACGCGGTCCTCGATGCCGAGATCGGACAAGATCTTGCGCACCGCACTCATTTGGCCCTGGCCGCCGTCGATCAGGATGACGTCGGGCCAGGCCGGGAACCCGCCATTGCTCTCGATGTCGTCTTCCGTCTCGCCCTCGGTGCCAGCGTTTTGCGGCGCATCGCCATGCTCCTTCAGCAGCCGCGAAAAGCGCCGCTCCATTACCTCGCGCATCATGCCGAAATCGTCGCCCGGCGTGATCTCGGTCGAGCGGATGTTAAATTTCCGGTACTGGTTTTTCACGAATCCTTCCGGCCCGGCGACGACCATGGCGCCGACGGCGTTGGTGCCCATGATGTGCGAATTGTCGTAGACCTCGATGCGCACCGGCGGCTTGGCCATGCCGAAGGTCTCGGCAAAACCTGTCAGCAGCCGCGCCTGCGTCGAGGTTTCGGCCAGCCGGCGGCCAAGTGCCTCGCGCGCATTCTGCAGCGCGTTGTCGGTCAGGTCCTTCTTCTCGCCGCGCTGCGGCACGGAGATCGACACCTTGCGGCCGGCACGGGTGGAGAGCGCCTCGGCCAGGAGCTCCTGCTCCTCGACGCCATGCGACAGAAGAACGGCGCGCGGCGTCGGCTTATCGTCGTAGAACTGCGCCAGGAACGAGCCCAGCACTTCCGATCCCTCCAACGCCGGATCGGCCTTGGGGAAATAGGCGCGGTTGCCCCAGTTCTGGCCGGTGCGGAAGAAGAACACCTGGATGCAGACCTGGCCGCCTTCCTGGTGGATGGCGAAGACGTCCGCCTCTTCCACCGTCTGCGGGTTGATGCCCTGGTGACTCTGCACATGCGACAGCGCCGCCAGCCGGTCGCGATAGATGGCGGCGCGCTCGAAATCGAGGTCTTGCGAGGCCTGCTGCATGGCGCCGGAGATTTCCGTCTTCACCTTCTGGCTGCGGCCCGATAGAAAATCCTTCGCCTCGCTGACCAGCACGGCATAGTCCTGGTGCGAGATCTCGCCGGTGCACGGGCCAGCGCAGCGCTTGATCTGGTAAAGCAGGCACGGCCGTGTACGGTTCTCGTAGAAGGAGTTGGTGCAGCTTCTGAGCAGGAAGGCGCGCTGCAGCGAATTGATGGTGCGCCCGACGGCGCCGGCCGAGGCGAACGGGCCGAAATAGTCGCCCTTGCGCGAGCGCGCGCCGCGATGCTTGTAGATGCCGGGCGAAACGTGGTCGCCGGTCAGCAGGATATAGGGGAACGACTTGTCGTCCCGCATCAGCACATTGAAGCGCGGCCGCAAGCGCTTGATAAGATTGGCTTCGAGCAGCAGCGCCTCGATCTCGGTGCGGGTGACGACGAACTCCATCGTCGCCGTCTCGCGCACCATGCGACCGATGCGACTGGTGTGGAAGCGCCCCTGCGCGTAGTTGGTCACCCGCTTCTTCAGGCTGCGCGCCTTGCCGACATAGAGCACGTCGCCGGCCGCATTCATCATGCGGTAGACGCCGGGCGCATTGGGCAGCCGCTTGACCAAGGTCTGGATGACCTCGGCTCCGACCATGCCGTCGGCATCGCCGGCATGCGGGGTCCAGTCTATTGCGGTGAAGGCGACGTCGGGTGCGGCTGAAACGGCTTCCGGTTCGACGATCTCCTCGGCCGCATCGTCCTCGAGGTCGATGTCGGGGGGCAGATCGTCGGCGGCGCTGCGCTGCTTGTGTTTGTGGTCTGCGCGACTCATTCCACCATGCCTGTCACATCGGGCGTCTGCCATGCAAGATGCTGGCCGCCATCGAGCGCGATCATCTGGCCGGTGATCGAGCGCGCCGCCCAGAGATAGCGGATGGTGGCGCCGAATTCGGGCAATTCAGGGCCACGCTTCAGGATCAACCCATCGACCTGCGCGGCAAAATCGGCGTCCTCCTGGCGCGTGTTCTTGAGCGTCGGTCCGGGGCCGATGGCGTTGACGCGGATGCGTGGCCCCAGCGCCTGCGCCAGCATCTCGGTCTGCCTCCACAGCGTCGACTTCGACAGCGCATAGGAGAAGTAGCGCGGCGTCGGCCGCCAGACGCGCTGATCGATGATGTTGACGATCAGCCCCTCCTCGCCCTGCGGCAGCGCGCGGGCGAAGTTCTGCGCCAGAAGCGCGGGGGCCTTCACATGGATGGCGAAGTGGCGGTCCCAAACGGCCCAGTCGAAATCCTCGCTGCTGTCGTCGACGAACAGGGAGGCGTTGTTGACCAAAAGCGTGACCGGGCCGAGCGCTGCCTCGGCGCGTCCCACGAGGTCGCCGACCGCGTCCATGTCGGTGAGATCGGCGCCGACCACGGCGGCGCGACCGCCGGCATCCCGGATCCGCGCGGCTAGCGCCTCTGCCGCGGCAAGCGAACCGTTGGCGTGGATGGAGACGGCAAAACCATGCGCGGCGAGATCCTCGACGATCGCCTTGCCGATCCGTCTTCCTCCACCTGTAACCAGCGCCGTTCCGGCGGCTTCGTTCATCCTGTCAATCCTCAATCGCGGCCACGATTCCGGCCTCCGGCAAATTATGACGCGCCTAGGGGTTAAATGCCGTTTCCACCTGGGGCAGGATTGTGGCAAAGCGGCCCGATCGGCGTTTCGGCTCGGCCGAGACTCGGCCAATTGAACCGCAATATAGGGCGCTGGACTCCTTGCACCAAGCCGAGTGCGGTGCAGCATGGCAAGCGTGCTGACATCTCGCTGTTGCGAAGATGCAACGTCAAGGTTCAGCCTCATTCGCGCCGGGGAATGACCCAAGTTCAGGTTCGCTTCAGCCGCATTTTGACACGACATTTGGAACATACGAACGCCAGATCCGTTTCACCCCCCGGACGGGTCGATGGCGATCGTGAAAAACAAGCCTGTGTCCTGTGGCTTAAGGAGTAAAGAACAATGCAAGCCAATCTCAAATTCGCACGGCCGCTGGCTGTTGTGCTCGGGCTCTTCGCCCTTGGTGGAACTGCCTACGCGGCGGACGTGGTCTCGGAAGAGCCGCCGGCACCGGCAGCCCCGATTGCCGAACTTCCGGTCGCTTCCTGGGCCGGCCCCTATGCCGGTATCAGCGCCGGCTATGGCTTTAGTGGCCATGCCGATGCCCGTGACGCCGGCGTCGACGTGAAGACCAAGGGCTTCGTCGGCGGCGTCTTCGGCGGCTATCAGTGGCAGCAGGAGAACTTCGTGTACGGCGCTGAAGCCGATCTCGGCTACAACGGCGTAAAGGGCGACAGCGACGGCATCGACGCCAAGGGCGGCCTCGATGGCTCGCTGCGTGCCCGCCTCGGCTATGCCGTGACCCCGGAAATCCTGCTCTACGGCACCGGCGGTCTCGCCGGCAAGAACCAGAAGATCACGGATAGCGTCACCGGCACCGACGACAGCAATGCGATGTTCGGCTGGACCGCCGGCGTCGGCACCGACATCAAGATCACCGACAACGTGTTCGGCCGCGTCGAGTACCGCTACACCGACTACGGCGACAAGGACTTCGGCTCTCTTGGCAACGTCAAGGTCAAGGACAACCGCGTCACCTTCGGCGTCGGTATGAAGTTCTGATTGTCGTTCAAGCCACGACACGAAAAGCCGGGCCTCGCGCCCGGCTTTTTTGTGTCTGGACCCTCCCTTCCCTGCACCCGAAAAATTGCCGTTGCGCCCTTTCCCGCCTTGTGCCTATAGTTAGTACGTGGCTCGCACGAACAAACAGCTTTAGCTGTGACAACCCGGTGGAAAGCCCCGAGATAGGGGGCGGGCGCGCGGGAGGCGAGCCGGAACACTCGCTCAACAGGGGATAGGAACGTGAACCGCTTTAATAAACTTTCGGCCGCGGCGCTGGTCGCGGCATGCCTCGCGCCGGCTGCCCATGCCGATGACAAGCTGAGGATCGGCATCGTCACCTTCTCGACATCCGACGTCGACACCAACCAGATGGTCGACACCATGACCAAGGAAGCCCAGTCCAAGGGCTGGACGGTGGAAACGCTCAATGCCAATGGCGATCCCTCGCAGGCGATCACCAGCATCAAGCAACTGGCGACCAAGAAGGTGAACGCCATCATCGTCACCGTCTTCGATTCGACCGGGCTGGCCGCCGGGCTGCAAGCGGCGGCGGATGCGAAGATCCCGGTGCTTTCGGCCGGCGGCGGCATGGCCGACGGCATTGCGCTTTCGGCCAGCACGGGCGCCGCACCGCCGCTGATCGACCTGATGCTGAAGGATGTCGGCGACACCGGCACACTGCTCGACCTCACCTATCACCCCGGCATACCGTGCCGCGAGCGCGCCGATGCCTTCGATGCGGCGGTCAAGGCCAAGCCGGGGCTCCAGGCGACCTCGCACGAAATCAGCATTCCGGGTGCCGCCGAATCCTCGCAGGCCGCGACCAGCGCATGGCTCGCCGCTAACGCCAATGCCAAGGGGCCGTTCGCGATCTTCAATTGCTATGACGACAACGCCATGGGCGCGATCGCGGCCCTGAAGCAGAACGGCCGCAGCGACGTGAAGGTCTATTCCTTCAACGCCACCGCACCCGCCGTGCAGGCGGTCAAGGACGGCACGATGACCGCCACGCTCGGCGTCGACCTGACCTCGGCCGGCAAGATGCTTGTCGACCAGATCCCGGACATCCTGGCGGCCGGCGACAAGTGGCAGCCGAAATCCTTCGTGCCCGGCTACACGCTGGTCACCAAGGACAATGTCGACCAGTTCATGAAGGACAATCCGCAGTAAACGCTGCAGATTGACGGTCCGGCCGGGCAAGCCCGGCCGGACCCGATTTCCATCATGAACAGAGCTGTCATGTCCGCTGACCATTCCCTGCCCGAAACCTCCGCTCCGGCGGAGGGCGCCTTGCCGGTCACGCAGGTCGGGTCTCTCCCGCCCGGCACGCGCGACCGGCGGGCGCTTCTGATGCGCCTTCTCGGCACCTACGGCACCATCATCGTGCTCGGCTCGATGCTGCTGATCTTCTCGGTGCTGCAGCCGGGCACCTTTGCCACCATTGGAAATTTCCGCAACATCATCAACGACATGGCGATCGGCACCATTGTCGCGGCCGGCCTCACCGTGCCGCTGGTGGCCGGCGATTTCGACCTCAGCATCGGCTATGTCGCGAGCTTCTGCGGGCTGCTCGTGGTCGGGCTCTTGAGCTATAGCGGCCTGTCGATCCCGCTTGCCATCGTGCTTGTCGTCGGCCTCGGCACACTGATCGGCATCGTCAACGGCATCGTCGTTTCCAAGATCGGCGTGAATGCCTTCATCGCAACCCTCGGCACCGGCACCATCGTCGTCGGGCTGAACTACGCCTATTCAGGCGGCATTCCGCTGCAGCTCACGCAGAGCCGGGAATTCACCAGCATCGCCATCGGCCGCATCGCCGGCGTGCCGCATCTCGTCATCATCATGGCCGTGGTGCTGGCGCTGCTGTGGGTGATCCTCAACCGCACGGTGCAGGGCCAGCACATCAAGGCGATCGGGGTGAGCCCGGAATCGGCGCGCCGTGCCGGGGTCGCCGTCGACCGCAGCCGCATCGTCGCCTTCGCCATCGCCAGCACCTGTGCCGCGATCGGCGGCGTGTTGATGGCCTCCAATCTCGGCTCCGGACAGGTGACGGCGGGCGACAGCTTCATGCTGACCTCCTTCTCGGCCGCCTTCCTCGGCTCGGCGGCACTCAGGGAAGGCCAGTTCCACATCCTCGGCACGCTGATCGGCGTGCTGACGGTCGCGGTCGGCAACAATGGGCTGGCCATGATCGGTGCGCCGATCTTCACCCAGTTCCTGTTCACCGGCTCGCTTCTGGTCGTCGCCGTGGCGCTCGGTGGCATCGGCCGCCGCTACGGACGGGGGTAGCCATGGGCCAGGCTTCGCTGCTTTCGCTCCGCCACATCTGCCGCAGCTTCGGCGGCATCCAGGCGCTCGACAATGTCTCGCTCGATATCGCCAGGGGCGACATCATCGGCCTGGTCGGCGACAATGGTGCCGGCAAGTCGACGCTGATCAAGATTCTGGCCGGTGCGCATGATCCGACCTCCGGCGAGGTGATCCTCGAAGGGCGGCCGCAGAAACTGTCGCCACCAGCCGAGGCGCAACGCCTCGGCATCGAGACGGTCTATCAGGACCTGTCGCTGATCGGCACCTTCACCGCGGCCGAGAACTTCTTCCTCGGCCGCGAGCTGGCGCTTGGCCGTGGCCCGGCGTTGCTGCGCTGGATCCGCCGCAAATCGATGGGCGACACCGCGATACGAGGCCTCGAGCAACTCAACATCGACATCCCCGGCGTGCGCAGCAAGCCGGTCGACCGCATGTCCGGCGGCCAGCGCCAGCTGGTGGCGATCGCGCGCGGCGCCTTCTGGGGCCACAAATTGCTGCTGCTCGACGAGCCGACCGCCGCACTTGGCGTGCGCGAATCGCGCGAAGTGCTCGACCTCATCCGGCGGCTTGGCGCCCAGGGGCTGACCATCGTCATGGTCACCCACAATCTCGATCACCTCTGGCAGGTGTGCAACCGCGTGGTGGTGATGCGCCGGGGCCGCAAAGTCGCCGATCTGGCCAGCGCCGTCACCAACATGGAGGACGTCGTCGCCTACATCACCGGCGCCAGGGAAGCGATGACGCCCCGCTCCGCCATCGCGGAGGCTGGCACATGAGCGCGACCGACACGATGACGCTGCGCCGGCTGCTCGCCGACGCTCCCAATCGGTGGGGACATTGGGGCGCCGAGGACGAGATCGGCGCGCTCAACTATCTCACCGCCGACGAGGTCAAGCGCGGCCTGGCGAGCGCGCGCCACGGCCGCACCTTCACGCTCGGCGTGCCAATCGCCACCCATGAGGGCGATGCGGTGTTTCCCGGCCGGTGGCCGGCCAAGCATTTCATGGTCGCCGACAAGACCGGCTTCGAGAACGGCCACTGGCACCCGCTGCCCGGCGGCCTCGAATTCGCCGACGACTACGTCACCGGTTTCGCGCAGGCCGGCACGCATTGCGATGGGCTCGGCCATATGTGGTTCGACGACACGCTGTGGAACGGCTTTCCGGCATCGAGCACCAATGGCGGCATGACGAGGGCCGGCATCATGCCGATCGCCGAGCGTGGCATCGTCGGCCGCGGCGTGCTCATCGACATTGCCCGCTTCCGCGGCAAGCCGGCGCTGGAACGCGCCGAGACCTTCACGCATCTGGACCTGATCGAGTGCGCACGGGCGCAAGGTGTCGAGATCCTGCCGCGCAGCATCCTGCTTGTCCGTACCGGCTGGGTCGGCGCACTGGCGGCGGGGCACGAGAGGATTGGCGAAAACTATTGGGAGCCTGGGCTGACCTTCAGCCTCGATCTGGTGCGCTGGTTCGACGAGATGCATCCCAGCTTGGTCACCGACACGCTGGCCAACGAGACGACCTACGAGCCGGAGACCGGGCTGATGCTGGTGCTGCACGCGGCACTGATGCGCAATCTGGGCGTCGTCTTCACCGAGATGGCGTCGCTCGATGCGCTGGCGGCCGACTGTGCCGCCGACCGCCGCTACGAAGGTTTTTATTGCGCGAGCGCCGCCAAGGTCAGCAAGGGCACCGGCGGCTCGGCAAATCCAGTGTTCATCAAATAGACGGAAATGGCTTCATGACTTCTGCAGAAACGCAGCTTTGCTTCCTGCCGGCCACGGAACTGGCCGAGCGCATCCGCCGCCGCGACCTGTCGCCTGTTGAAGTGACCGAGGCGTATCTGCGCCGCATCGAAGCGCGCAACCCGGTGGTCAACGCCTACACGCTGGTGCTTGGCGACGAAGCGATGGATGCCGCGCGCGTCGCCGAAAAGGAGGTGATGGCCGGCGGTCCGCTCGGTCCCCTGCATGGCGTGCCGGTCGGCATCAAGGATCTCGACGACGTCGCCGGCGTGCCGACATCGATGGCCTCGCGGGCCGTCAAAAAACGGGTGCCGAAGACCAGCGCGGCGGCGGTCGAGCGCCTGCTCGGCGCGGGTGCCATCGTGCTCGGCAAGACCAACACGCCGGAGTTCGGCCACAAGGGCATCACCGACAATCTGCGCTTCGGACCGACCAGCACGCCGTTTGCGATCGGCTACAATTCCGGTGGCTCGTCAGGCGGCAGTGCGGCGGCGGTGGCCGACGGCATGGCGGCGCTGGCGCAAGGCACGGACGGCGGCGGGTCGGTGCGCATCCCCGCCTCGTTCAGCGGCTGCGTCGGCTTCAAGCCGTCCTTCGGCCGCATCCCGTCGGTGACGCGTCCCGACGGCTTCCTGTGGGGGCATCCGCTGGTCCATATCGGACCGCTGACGCGCACCGTGGCCGATGCCGCGCTGATGGCCAAGGTGATGGCCGGCCCGCACAGCCGCGACCCACTCAGCCTGCCCGACGACGGCGTCGACTATGTCGGCGCCGTGCAGGCGCCGGCGCGAAAGCTGCGCGTCGCCTACAGCCCACGCCTCGGCAATTTTCCGGTCGACCGCCAGGTCGCCGCCGTGATTGCCGACGCGGTCGAGGCGATGCGGCAGGGCAGCGTCGAGGTCAATGAGGTCGAGCTCGATTTCAAGGCCGACCACAAGGAGCTCGCGGCGCTCTGGGTGCGCACGATCTCGATCCACTATGCGGCGATCGCCGTCTACTGGAAGCAGGAAGGCATCGACCTGATGGGCGAACACGCAGCAGTGCTGACGCCGCAATTCTTGGCGATGCTGGAGGGCGCCTACAAAGTGTCGGCGGTCGAGCACGCGCTCGACGACCAGTTGCGCACCGGTGTCAGCGACGGGCTGGAAGACGTGTTCGAAACGCATGATCTGATCGTCTCGCCGACGCTCGCGGTTCCACCGGTGAAGAACGCGACCGACGGCAACACGATCGGCCCGACCTCGATCAATGGCGAGGTGGTCGATCCGCTGATCGGCTGGTGCATGACCTACCCGATCAACTACACCGGCCACCCGGCGATCTCGGTTCCGGCCGGGCTGACGCCACAGGGCCTGCCGGTCGGGATGCAGATCATCGGGCCGCGCCATGCCGACGAAAGCGTGCTGAACATGGCCGCGCGCTTCGAGCGAATGCGGCCCTGGTTCGGGAGTTTTCCGGGGCTGACGGGGAGGTAGGGGCGGCGGCGCTGGTTCTCCCTTCTCCCCCTGTGGGAGAGGGTGGCCGAGCGAAGCTCGGACGGATGAGGGGTGTTGGAAGGATCGCTACGCTGAATAACTAAACGCTTAAAATCCATCGATATTTTGACGCCGCGTTTCTTCCGGCACCCCTCATCCGTCTCGGCGCTTCGCGCCGATCCACCTTCTCCCACAAGGGGAGAAGGGAAAGGCTAGATCGGCAGTTGCAGCAGCTCGGAAATCACCAGCCCCGCTGCGCCCAGCAGCGCGGCGCCATCGCCCGCGTCGCCGGCGATGAATTCGATCTGGCCGCCCGGTCGCGCCGGCACCATGGCGCGGACGTGGGCGGCGATGGCTTCGAGCAGGCGCTCGCCGCCGAGCACGACATCGCCATGCAGGATAAAGATGTTGGGCGCCACCGTCTGCTGCAGATTGGCGATGCCGACGGCGACGTTGCGGGCATAGCGGTCGAGCAGTTTCTCGGCGCCCGGCACCTGACGCGCCGCCATGTCCGCGAGACGGCCGGAATCGATCAGCTCGGGTTCGGGCAGGCCCGCACTGGCTGCTTCGCGCCGAAGCCAGCTCAGCGTCGCGATGGTGTCCCAGCAGCCGCGCCGGCCGCAGCGGCAGAGTTCGCCGTCGAGCTGCACGAAGGTGTGGCCGAGTTCGCCGCCGGCGCCCGCCGTGCCGCGATAGAGATGACCGTCGAAATAGAGCGCGCCGCCGAGCACCTCGCCAGTGAAGACGACGGCGAATTGCCTGACGCCGCGCCCGGCGCCGAACCAGCGATCGCCGAGCAGCAGGGCGCGCGGATGGTGGTCGAGCTTGACCGGCAGGCCGAAGCGGCGGCCGAGCTCGTCGGCGAGCGGATAGCGGTCGAGCGCGGGCGCCAGGTTGACGGTGACGATCGAGCCGCGATCGGTGTCGACCATGCCGCCGACGCCGACGCCGATACCGAAGGGCGTGCGCCGCGCCTTGGCCAGCGTGTCGCCTACACACTCAGCAATCGTCTCGATGATCGGCTGGACTGGCCCCCTGCCGTCGGGCAGCGCCATCTTGCGCTCCACCTCGATCTTGCCGTCGAGCGTCGACACGCAGGCATGCACCGCGTCCGGCATCAAGAGCACGCCGCAGATCGGACGCGCATTGGGCGAGAACCACAGCGGCCGCGCCGGCTTGCCGCCGCCGGGATTGGCGGGGATGGGATCGCTTTCGACCAGCACCTGGTCGTCGAT
Source organism: Mesorhizobium sp. IMUNJ 23033 (assembly GCF_044778005.1). Lineage (NCBI taxonomy): Bacteria > Pseudomonadati > Pseudomonadota > Alphaproteobacteria > Hyphomicrobiales > Phyllobacteriaceae > Mesorhizobium > Mesorhizobium sp. IMUNJ 23033. The sequence goes on along the minus strand of NZ_JBJACT010000019.1, from coordinate 81,285 downwards.
CAGCGGCTGCACGATGCCGGAGATGGTGGTGCGGTTGACGCCGGCAAGCCGCGCCAGCTCGGCGCGGCTGGTCGGCCCCATGTCGAACAGGGTCTGCAGCACGCGGCCGCGATTGGTCGAGCCGACCATCGAGGACGACAGCAGCGCCTTGCGCGGCCGCCCTGCCCGTTCGACGCCGGCGCCATCGCCGGGCGGCGTGAACATGCCGTTGCGTGCGCCATTCGGGCTGTCGTCGTCGGTTATGTTCATTACAAAGGGTTCACGCCGCCATTCTTAAAAACCTTTCTAGCCCAAGAGCTTGCCGGTTTCGAGAACTTTGTACGAGCGGGCAACAAACTTGGCCGTTCAGGCAGGTGCGCATTCGCTCCGACCTCAGGGCGTATCGGCAGAATTCGACGGAGCTTGCTGAAAACCCTGATGAGCGGGAAGCGACTGCAGCCGGTCGAGCCATTTCACCCGCGAGCGCATGAAGACCTGCGCGTCTGGTTGGTATTCGCCCGGGTCGGTCATCGTGGCGGCGTGGACGTGAATTTCCGAAGGCCATTTCCGGGAGCGGAAATAGAGCCTTGTGCCGCAGGACGAGCAAAATCCCCGAAATGTTCCGGGGGTGCTCTCGTAATGCACAATTTCGCCGGTCCAGTTCAGATGCTCCGGCTTCATGCCCAGGAAGGCCGTGACGGGGGAGGACGTGGCGCGCTGGCAATCGGCGCAGTGACAGACCAGGTTGCGCGTCAAGGCTCCGGAGTAGGTCCAGGTGACTGCCCCGCACATGCAATTTCCCGTAAGATAGACCATCGCACCCTCTCCTCGCCGTGCGCCCCTCGGCAACATTGACCTGGCGGAGCCCAGAATGCGCTGCGCCATCTGTTCAGGCGCGCTTCTTTGCGACCTTGGCGGGTTTTGATTTTGGTGGAAGCGTGCCGACGAATGCCAGTGCGAGATCGACCCAGCCGCCAAGATCGGCTTTTGTCGCTGTGCCTTCCGGCGCGACATGGACGTAGCCTTCCATCGAACGCCCGCCCATTTCCATAGGGCGTGCATGCGGACGTGCGACCGCAGCGTCATGCGCGGCCTTGCCGACGCGGACCAGCAGCCCGCGCTTCGAGGTTCCGACGAGCATGTTTCCGTTGACGAGAAAGCAGGTGCCGCCGAACATCTTCTGCTCGGTGAAGGCGCGCTGGCCAAGGGCGGCGCGCAGACGCTCGAGCATGGGATCCGCTGTGCTGCTGGTCGTGGTGACTGATCTCGGCATGCTCACCGCCCGTGTGCGATTTGCAGGGCGACAGGCAAGCACGAAAACGGTCAATATGGAAGTGGAGCGCGGCGGCCAAGCTGCCGATCTCCCCCTCGTGGGGGAGATGTCCGGCAGGACAGAGGGGGGCGCGAAGGAACTCGATCGTCGACCCCTCTCGATGTGGGGATGCTTCCAATAGGCAGGCCGGCGGGACAGCGCCCCCCTCTGCCTTGCCAGGCATCTCCCCCACAAGGGGGGGAGATCGGCAGCTTCTACCCCGGCACCGCGCCCTTCAGCTCCGGGAACTTCTCGTCAAAGCGCGCCGCCCAGCGGGTCAGCCGGCCGCGACCCTTTTCCCATTTGCCGGCGAAACGCAGCGCGAGATAGCCGAGGCAGGCGCGCAGCGCCATCTGGCCGGCGGTGATCTTCTTCGGCAGTTTCGGCGGGTTGGCGTTGAGCAGGTCGAGGGCTGCGGTGATCTTTGCCCACTGGCGGTCGAGCCAGGGCTGATAGACCATCTCCTCCGGCCGCGTGCGCCGCTCATAGACCATCGACAGTGCGCAATCACAGATGCCGTCGGCCATGGCCTCCAGCACCTCGGCCTCGAGCCGCTTGTCGGAATTGCGCGGAAACAGTGCGTTCTTCGACAGCCGGTTGAGGTGCTGGGTGATGGCACGGCTGTCATGGATCGAGCGGCCATCGTCGAGCACCAGCACCGGGATCTTGCCGAGCGGATTGGCTGATATCAGATCGGCTGGCTTGTCTTCGGTCTTCACAGGCACGAGATCGACGGCGATGCCGGCATAAAGCGCCGCCATACGCACCTTGGAGCTATAGGGGGACGTGGAGGCGTAGAGCAGCTTCGGCATGATCGGTTCCCTGTTTGCGGACCGGCACTGTCGACCGGGCGCCCTGCCCGCGCAACAAGCCAGAAAGAAAAAATCCTGCCGCCAGGCATTGGCGCTGCCTTCGGCGATCGAGAGCGCCTGGGCGTCTACACGGAAGTGTTAGTAGTGAAGGTTGTGGGCTAGATCTCGCGTTCGCCGACTATGCGGCCGGCCGCGATCCGGTGCTTGAAAAGGCTCTCGCGATGGCGAGGTAGACCGGGCTTCTTGCCCGTCTTTCACAGCAACAAAAAAGCCCCGCCGGACTTCGCCGTGTGGCGAAGTCCTGGGAGCTGCGAAAGATATTACGTCCGCCCCTCTTTTCGTGCGCCTCAACACCGGTGCGGAGAGCGCGGTGCATCCAAGGCACCCGCCCTCATGTCCCGGTACTGTCCCCGGCGCGCGAAGAAACGCGATTACTTCTTCGCGGCCTTCGCAGGCGCCTTCTTGGCCGGCGCGGCCTTCTTCACCGGTGCCGAAGACTTCGCCGCGGCTGCCTTGACCGGAGCCTTGGCTGGCGCTGCTTTCTTCGCCGCAGGTTTCGCCGCAGCCTTTGCAGCCGGCTTCTTGGCAGGTGCTGCCTTCTTTGCCGGTGCAGCCTTGGCCTTGGCCGGTGCTGCCTTCTTCACTGCGGGTTTCGCCGCGGCCTTTGCAGCCGGCTTCTTAGCCGGTGCTGCTTTTGCCTTGGGCGCTGCCGCCTTCGGCTTGGCAGCGGGTGCTGCTTTCTTCACTGCAGTCGCGGCCTTCGCCGCTGCTGCTTTTACTGGTGCTTTCTTTGCCGGTGCCTTGGATGCCGGCGCTTTGGATGACTGCTTAGCCATGCGATGCCCCTTGCGTTGTTGCCGATGGCCGTTAGTGACCCGGCGTGTCATGCTTATCTGACTCGCGCGTGTCTAGCCAGCGAAGCATTACATTGATTTTAGCAGATTAAATTTCGGTTACGAGCGCAATGCGAGCGTGCTGATCGTCGAAGAATTTCGTCATGCATCTTTGATCTCGCAACGAAGTTCTGCGACGGAAATTCTTCGCGCTCTATCTTGGTCGATCTTGTCGACGCGCTCAGGGTTTTTCGAGCAGCTTCGACCGCAGACATCGACTGCGCGTTGCGAAGATCATGCAGAGTTTCCGGATCACTCGCTTTGTCTTGCCCGTGCGACGAACAGAGGAAAGGACGAAAGCAACACGACAGCCGCGACGTCGCATCATCTTGCGGCATGAAATGAAAAGTGAGCTTTATGCTCACATTTTCTGGAGATCACGGCGCTCGCGAAAGAATGCATTCCAGCCGACATCGTCAGACCGGAAACCATATTACGATCAGGCGCTTAGCGGCTCGAGCACCGCCTGCAGCCGGCGCGAAGGCTCAGTCTGGTGGAGATGGACGGCGAAAGTGTCCCATGGCGGCGCGATGGAAATCTGCGAGAGCATGCGCCCGACTTCGCCGCGATGGAGCCGCCATGGATGATGACATGGGTCAGCATCTCCTGGCGCGACATCGATCCCTTGTCGCCGTCGGTGAAGACGAACGCCACGGGCTCGGACAGATGGTCCGGGGCGACGGTTTCCAGATAGTCCAGATACCAGCGACCCATTGCCGCGACATCGGTGCGTAGCGCGTCGAGCGCGGGCGTGTCCTCGGTGTTGTCGGCGCTGCAGCCGTGGCGAGCGCCGGTGAGATGCGCCGCAAATATTTTTGACACGACGAGGTTGTGATTGAGGAGACGGGTCGCGACGAGGCGCTCCTTGCCGTGTGTATGTGAGTCGAGGCTCGCGAGTTTCTCCAGCAACTCGTCATCGGCCCAGGCCTGGTAGGCGAAGAGGCTGCGAAGCAAAACCAGTGCGCTCATGGTCGGTATCCCTTTTCCATGAATGTGAGTATGTTGTTTATATTCTTGCGGAGACGGATCAGACATGTCTACTCGCATTGCAAAGCCGCGCTCGCGCATGCGCAAGGAGCCGAGCCAGGCGCGTTCCAGGGCAACCGTCGAGGCGATCATCGAGGCGGGTGCTCGCGTTCTGAGCGATCTCGGATGGGCCGGTTTCACCACCAACAAGGTGGCCGAGGCGGCCGGTGCCAGCATCGGCTCGCTCTACCAGTATTTCCCCGACAAGCTTTCGCTTGTCGAAGCGATCCGGCGCCGGCACTTCGATCAGGTCCTCGCGGTTATCAGCGATGCGGCAGCCGACGAGAAACCGCTCCGGCAATTCGCGCGCGAACTCACGCGCGGCATGATCGCGGCGCACAGCATCCATCCGACGCTGCACCAGGTGCTGCTCGACGAAGCACCAGGCGATCGCGGCTCAAGGGCCGCGCATGCCGCTTTCCAGTCGCGCTATCTCGAACACTATGCGGCTGCCGTGGCGCAGTATCGCAGACGCACGAAAGACACCGAGACCGTGACGCGCGTGTTGTCCTCCGCGGTCGAGGGCGTGATCCACAATGCGGCGCGACGCGGCATGCTGGAGGCGCCGGAATTGCAGAAGCAACTCGTCGATCTGATCTGCGCTTACCTGTCCGGACAGCACAGAGCCGCGCCGCGGTGAGACAGCGGGAGCGTCACGGCCGGTAGCCGAGGCATATGGCTCCGAGGGCGACGACGGCGCAGGCGCCAACGCGCCTTGGCGTGAGCATCTCGCCAAGGAACAGCCGCCCGATGAAGGCGGCGAAGACGACGCTGGTTTCGCGGATCGCCGTGATCGGACCGGCCGGCCCCAGCGCAAAGGCGGCGACGACGACGCCATAGGCCAGCAGCGCGAACAGACCGCCGCCCAGCGCCTTCCAGGTTTCAGGCGCGCCGAGGTCGACAGCGAGCCTGCCGCGCATGGCGATGAAGGTCGCCGGTAGCAAGGCGCCGTAAAACACCAGCACCCATGCCGTGTAGGCGCCGCTGTCTTGCGCCGCGCGAACGCCGATCGCGTCGACAGTCGCGTAGGCGGCGATGATCGCTCCGGTCGCCAGCGCACAGAGGATAGATGTCGTCGACGCCCTCCCCCTGCCCAGCGAAAGACCCATTATGCCGCCGGCAACAAGCGCGACGCCGACGATCTCCGGCATGGTCAGCTGCTGGTCGGCAAGAAAGAAGCCGCCGAGCGCAACGAGCAGCGGCGCGCTGCCGCGGACGATCGGATAGACCTGCCCCAGCTCGCCATATTTGTAGGCGGCGACCAGGAACACGCTGTAGCCGACCTGGAGGCAAGCCGAGAGCACGACATAGGGCCAGGCCGCCGCCGCCGGGAGCGCATGGAAAAGGGCGAAGGGGATGGCGACCAGCGTGCTGGAAAAGCTCATGACGGTGACCGTCCACAGCCGGTCGGCCCCGGTGCGCAGGAAGGCGTTCCAGCTGGCATGCAGGATGGCCGCGAACAGCGCCAGTCCGACGACGGTCGCGCTCATTGCGGCACGCTCGCAGCGGCGATGATGGCGGCTGCAGCCTTGCGGGCATTGCCGATGGCCGGCTGCCCCATCTGCGCCATCAGCGTTGCGCCCTCGATCAGCATCAGCAAGGCGGCGGCCGCGCCTTCGGCCCGGTCGGGCGGCATCACATGCTCGAGGATTGCCTGCATGCGCGATCTCAGGCCGCTCTTCTGCCTGGCAACTGCCTTGAACACCGGATGCCCGGGATCGCCGAATTCAGCCAGCGCATGCGCGAACAGACAGCCGTGGAAGTCGGCGCTGCGAAACCAGCGCTCGTGCCAGTCGAAGATTTTTGAGATTTTCTGCTCAGGCGTGATGCCCTCTTGCTCGAGCCGGTCGAGCTGACGGTCGAAACGCCCGGCGCGATAGTCCAGCACCTCGACGATCAGCTCGTCCTTGCTGGGAAAGTGGCGATACATCGTCATCTTGGCGATGTCTGCCTCGGCGATGATCCGGTCGATGCCGGTGGCGTGGAAACCGCCCTGCTTGAACAGCGCATAGGCGGTGTCGATGACATGCTGGCGTTTGCCGGAAGCGGATGAACGCGTCATGTGATCACCAAGTGATGAGACAGGTCTGTCTCTTTTTAGATGATGATGGCGCTTTCTGTCAACTGGCAGGGGGTTCCACGATTCAGGTCGGCGCTGCCCCTCACCGTATAGTGACGGGGAGAGGGGCGACGTCGCCCGCTTTCGCCAATTGCCAGCGGTCAAGAATAGGGAGCCGACAGTGTGGCCAGCCCCCTTCTCCCCGTCACTACACGGGGAGAAGGTGCCGGCAGGCGGATGAGGGGCGGCGCTAGCGTTAGCGATTGGCAGCCTCTGACCGAACAGCGCAATCATGCGTCAGAAGCAGTAGCCTCAGCGCGTGGCGACCACGGCGACGCCGGCGCCGATCATCACGCCGCCCGCCGCCCGGTTCACGCGACGCACGATCCTGGGCGTGCGCAACAGGTTGCGGGCGCGCGCCGCAAGGATGACGTGGCCGCCGATCACCACCACCTCGACAGCCAGGATCACCGCCATCAGCACGCCGACGTGTCCGGGGGTGAGCGATGCGCCTACCACATTCGGCAGCAGCGCGACGTAGAACAGCGGCATTTTCGGATTGCCGAGGTTGAGGGCGATGCCTGTGGCGAAGATCGTCAACAACCCGCGCCCGCCCGAACGGGCTGCAGTTCCGGCACAACGGGGACCGCAGTCCACTGCCTGACGCCCATCCAGATCAGGTAGGCCGCTCCACCATAGCGAAGCACTGTCATGACCACCGCCATCTTGGCGGCGATGACCGACAGGCCGAAGGCGGCGAGCACCAGAAAGATGAGGATGCCGACCACAGTTCCGGCACCATAGGCGATGCCCGATGCCGCGCCGCCGGAGATCGTGCGGGCGACGATCGTCATATTGTCAGGGCCTGGGCTGGCGGCAAACACGAAGAAGGCGGCCGCAAAGGCAAGGAGGGTCACAAGATCCATGACGGTACCCGAAACGGTTGTTGCTCTCGGGCGTTCAGACTAGCCGATTTGCCGGCCGGCGATAGAAGGAAAAGTCAGGATCTTCGCGACAGGGCTGCTGCCGGCAACATGCCAGGCCGAAAAGCCCGCGACCGATCTGGCCGCAGGCGCGAAAATGTCCGGGATCGGAAAGCTGCGTTCAGCGCAGGACGCGGCAGCGGCCGTTGTAGACCATCCAGCGGTCGAAGCCCGCGACGCAGAATTCGACATTGTCGCCGATCGAGGCGAAACCTTGCCCTTCCTCGATCAGGTACCAGATGGTGCGGTCGTGGCCGTCCGACAGGGCGACCGTGGCGCCGCAATAGCGGCGGCCAATCGGCCATTGTTCGCTGGCCGGCAGATAGCGGTGCTGGTGGATGCGGCGGAAATCGGTGATCGCGACATCCGGCAGATGCGGCACGTGGCGCACCTGGTAGGAAAAGCGGCTGGTGATCTTGTTCAGCACCCAGGCCTCGCCGCATACACCACCGTCCTCGTCGGAATAGACGGAAAGATCGGCGGCGTGCGCCGCCTGGGTGAAGCCGAGCGAGGTGGCGAGCGGCGTGCAAAGCGAAATCAGTGCGGCAAGGGCGGATTTGGCGAAGCGAGTCATGACAGCCTCTCAAGGTCGATTGCGCGCACTGTGCGGATTCGCCGGTCGGCGGTCAAGCGGTTGTGATGATGATGGTTTCCAGCTTCGAACTCGCCATCCGCCAGAGATGGCTTCGCAAGGCGGGAAACCGCTGCCGCCTTACCCCGCTTCCCCAGCGAGCCAGCGCAGCGACCAGTCCGCCGGTCGCCCGACCACGAGCAATCTGTGCAGGGCCGGCAGCAGAAGGCGCAACTCGCCCTCAAGCGTAAAGGGCGGGTTGACCACCACCATGCCGCTGCCGTCGAGGCTGGGCTCCGACGAGGCCGGCCTGATCTCGAATTCTATGTCGAGCAGCTTCGGGATGCCTGTCTGCTTGAGCGCCTTCCTGAAGGCGATGACCGCCTTGCGGTCCTTGATCGGATACCACAGCGCATAGATGCCACCCGGCCAGCGCTTGTGGGCCTTGACCAACCCGTCGACCAGACGGTCGAATTCGCCCACCGCCTCGAATGGCGGATCGATCAGCACCAGGCCGCGCTTTTCCTTCGGCGGCAATTGCGCGCCGAGCGCCAGCCAGCCGTCGAGCTCGATCACCCTCGCCTGAAAATCGCCGGCGAAGACCGCTTTGAGCCGGTTCGCATCGTCGGGATGCAATTCGATCGCTGTCAGCCGGTCCTGCTTGCGCAGCAGATGCCTGGCGATCAGCGGCGAGCCCGGATATTTTTTTATGCCGCCATCTGGGCCGCCGTCGGGGTTGAGCGCGCGAACCGCCTCCAGATAGGGCGCCAGAAGGGCGGCTGCCTTGGCATCCAGGTTTACGCCGATCAGCCTGCCGATGCCGCCCTGCCATTCGCCGGTCTTCTGCGCCTCCGTCGACGACAGATCGTAGCGGCCGATGCCGGCATGGGTGTCGATGACGCGGAACGCCTTGTCCTTCTGCTTGAGATATTCGAGCAGCCGCGTCAGCACGACATGCTTGACGACGTCGGCGAAGTTGCCGGCATGGTAGGCGTGGCGGTAGTTCACTTCGAGCCCCTGCCCCAGCGCGGCGGTGGCGGCTGCGAGTTCGGGTTCTCCGGCCGGCCGCCGCCACGACCAATGACCATCGCCAGAACCAGCCCGATCAGGCCGGCCGCCATCAGCGAGAAGCCGACCGGCCGCGCGCGGTTGTCGATCTCGCCGGCGCCGGCGCGCAGCACGAGGTCGACCGCGCGCATCGGAATGTTCTCGGCATCGCCAGGGCCGACGGTGAACAGGTAGGCGCCAGGGCTGACCGTCTCGATCACGCCCGCCTCGTCGCGAAAGATCTTGTCCGGCGATTGCGGGCTGGGCTGGCGCGGATTGTCGGTATGGTTGAACTGCAGCGTCGAGGCGAGCGCCGTGCGGCCGCCGGCCGCGGCGGTCAGCGTCAGCACGGTGCGCTGCTGCGAGACGATGCGCTCGACCCTTGCGGTCAGGTCGACCAGCACCCTGACCGGCGCGTCGCTTGCGGCAAGCGGCACTGTCACCGGCCTGAACCGGCCCTTCTCATAGACCCGCCAGGTGCCGATCTCATGGCCGGAGAAGTTGCTCATCGCCCAGGGATAGGCGACGCCGATGGCGGCCCCGGCGAGCAGGATCAGAACAAACAGAAAGCGCATGCGCCAGGCTACCTCGAATTGGCGCCGCCAAGGGCGCGCTCCATCTCGTCGAGCAGCATATCGAGGCCGAGATCGAATGTCCGGTCGAAATCGGCGGCGCCGAAATAGCGCCCGGCGGCGGCGACATTCGGGAAATCCCGCGCCAGCTGCTCGTCGCTGACGGTGGTGACCGCCGACGGGCCCTTGGCATAGCCGGCGGTCTCGTCGAGGATCGCACCCATCAGATAGTAGCCGACAGTGCGGAACAGCCGCGCGCTCAGTTCGGGACCGAAGCCTCCGGCCTCGAACAGGCCGAGGATGCCACTCAGCCAGGCGAGGCAAGTCGGCGAATTCATCCGGTAGGTGACCAGGAACGGCGCGAAGGCCGGATGCTCGCTGCCGATACGGAGGAAGTCGTGCATGGCGATGTGCATTCTTTGCCGCCAGGGCAGACCGGCGTCGGGCATTTCGAGCGAGCCGATCAGCCGGTCGACCAAGGCTTCGTGCAGATGCGCCTGCGACGGAAAGTGGTGATAGATGCTCATCGCCTCGCAGCCGAGGTCGGCCGCCAGCTTGCGCATCGAAAAGCCGGCAAGGCCCTCCCTCTCGATCACCCCGAAAGCCGCATCCTCGATCATCTCGCGGGACAGCCGCCCGCGCGTTCGCTTTTTCTTGATCGATGAGTCCATGGTGCCGCTTGACAACTTACACTGTAAGATTAATTTTCCGCATTACCTTACATCGTAAGGCTAACAAACACCAGAGGAGAAAACGATGTCTGCCTATCTCATAGTTTCATCCGCGCATTCCTGCCTTCGCTATGCGTCCGCATCCGTGCTTGCCGCTGCCTGCGCACTCACCCTGACGCTGGCCGCCGCACCTGCCCAGGCCGACGACTATGACGCTGCCATCGAGGACATCCAGTCGAGCGGCGTGCCAAGCTTCGTGAAGCAGTTCCCGTAAACGTTGCATTTCGATCAAACAGCTATCGCTAAAATAACCGACCTCGGCATAATGGAATGTGTCAGCGCCTGCCCAATGATCCGGGGTATGGCCCCGCATGTGATTGAATGAGGGGTTTTTTGATGCGCGAAGTTCATGAGCAGCACAGAGGCCGCCAATGCAGGTTAAATTTCGACAGCGTGAATAGATTTGTGTACAGAGCGCTCGTCATGGGGAGCTTTCTGGCGACATCTTGGCGACAATACTTTACTTCAGGCGAATTGTTTTCTTTCAACTCATCTCAAACCGGAAGCGCAGCTTTGGTCAGCGTGAAGTCATATCCCAAAATTCAAACCAGACCTGTGGCCCGCCCGATCACCAAAAAGCGCATGAACCCATACCTCGGAGCCGCCACGCATATTTGCAGCCCGAGCGGTTTCGGGCAGCAATCGCACTGCTTCCTGCGGGTCCAAAGCCAGACCCCGGCCGAGAATATTTAAAATTTTATCATTTCCCAAGCAGATCGCGCGCCGCCGGGGGCGTATCTGGAAACTCTTCCATGCACGAAAGTCGCCAAACCTTGACTTCCCCTGGCGAATTTTCAGGCGCTGCTTTGCAAGCCTGGCAAATGCGCACCAACCACTTCCGTCTTCCAGGTCTCCTGCCAATGCGATGCTTGCACCGAGGGAGAGACGGTCGACCTCGCCCATGATTAACCACTCGCCAATGAATACGGTTAACGAATCTCTAATTTAGTTGACTATGTTGTCCACAGGTATATTTTTATCTGCGTTGGGTGTGCAATTTGGGCGAGCAATCCGCGATGGTGGCAACCAGACGCGTGGTCGCGATTCAGGGGTATTGAATGCTGAGCGGCAGCCAATAAGCCGTGCGGCACGATCTCCGCTAACTCAGACTATTTACGCACATCATTGATGGCGATTCCGCGCGAGCGGAGGTTTTCGCCACGTTCTTTGGGACGTGGCCGGGCGAAGCTTTGTCCCGGCCTCGGGGTAGCGTTTGGGGCGCGTAAGGGGGATGCCATGAGTAAAGTGATCAAGGTTCTGAAGCCCGGTGTGGGGACCGGCCGGCGGGGCGGCAGTTTCAATCGCGGCCGCGCTCTGGTCGCCGGAGGCGCAGGTTTTCTAGGCTCGCATCTGTGCGAGCGGCTGCTGCGCGATGGCTACGAAGTCATCGCGGTGGACAATTTCCACACCGGCAAGCGATACAATCTCAACGTCCTGCAGCGCGATCCGGGCTTCCTGTGCATCGAGCACGACATCATCGATCCGCTGCCCCGCGACCTCCCGGTCGACGAAATCTACAACCTCGCCTGCCCGGCATCGCCGCCACATTACCAGGCCGACCCGATCCACACGTTCAAGACGAGCGTACTCGGCTCGCTGAACCTCCTGGAACTTGCCCGGCGGCACAACGCCAAGATATTCCAGGCGTCCACCTCCGAGGTCTATGGCGACCCGCTGGTGCATCCGCAGCCCGAAGGTTATTTCGGCAACGTCAACACGCACGGCCCGCGATCCTGCTACGACGAAGGCAAGCGCTCGGCCGAAACCCTGTTCTTCGACTATTCGCGAACCTACGGCATCGATGTGCGCGTCGCCCGCATCTTCAACACCTATGGCCGCCGCATGCAGCCCGATGACGGCCGCGTGGTGTCGAATTTCATCGTCCAGGCATTGCGCGGCGAGGACCTGACCGTCTACGGCAGCGGCCTGCAGACGCGCTCGTTCTGCTATGCGGACGATCTGATCGAAGGCTTCATCCGGCTGATGAATGCCCCCAATGCGCCAGCGCATCCGGTCAATCTCGGCAATCCCGTCGAATTCACCGTCATGGAGCTGGCCAGGCTGGTCATCGACTACACGAATTCCCGCTCGAAGATCGTGCACCGGCCGCTGCCGGTCGACGATCCCAGGCAGCGCAAGCCCGACATTTCCTTCGCCAGGCAGCATCTCGGCTGGGAGCCGCAGGTCAGCCTGAGCCAGGGCCTGGCGCACACGGTGGAGTATTTCGACACCCTGATCTACGGCAGCCGGCCCGTTAAGGAGGCCGCGATGTCATGACACGCCGCCCCATATTGGTGACCGGTGGGGCCGGCTTCATCGGCAGCCACACTTGCAAGCTGCTATCGGCCGCCGGCTACCTGCCCGTGGTCTACGACAATCTTAGCCGCGGCAATGAGAAATCCGTCGCCTGGGGCCCGCTCGTCGTCGGTGACATCCGCGACGGCGAGGCGCTGCGGCAGGCGATCGCGACCTACCGGCCGAAGGCGATCATCCACTTCGCGGCGCTCGCATATGTCGGCGAGTCGGTCCGCGAGCCGGCCGAATACTATTCGACCAATGTGGCCGGCACCATCGCCGTGCTCGACGCGGCGCGCGCAGGCTCCATCCAGAACGTCATCTTCTCGAGCAGCTGCGCAACCTATGGCGTGCCCGAAGCATTGCCGGTGCGCGAAACGTCGTCGCAAAATCCGATCAGCCCCTATGGCCGGACCAAGCTGATGGGCGAGCAGATCATCGGCGATTACGCGGCGGCCTACGGGATGAAATACGCGATCCTGCGCTACTTCAACGCCTGCGGCGCCGATCCCGACGGCGAGCTCGGCGAGTGGCACACACCCGAAACCCACCTCGTTCCCAGGGTGCTGATGGCCGCGTCCGGGATGATCGACGAGATCGAGGTTTTCGGCACCGACTACGACACGTCGGACGGCACCTGCGTGCGCGACTACATCCATGTCAGCGACCTCGCCCGCGCGCATCTCAAGGCGCTCATGCATCTCGAGGCCGGCGGCGAAAACCTGTCGGTCAATCTCGGCACCGGCCGCGGCGTGTCGATCAAGGAGATCCTGCAGGCGGTCAGCCGCATGACCTCGAAATCGGTTCCGGCTGTCTACAGGACCAGGCGACCGGGGGACCCGGCCGAGCTCTATGCCGACCCGGTCAACGCACGCGAACATCTAGGCTTCGTGCCGGAACTTTCCGACATCGATACGATCGTCAGGACGGCCGCGCCCTTCTTCGGGCTGGAGGCAGTCCGATGATGTCACTGCAATGGTTTTTCCCGGTACTTGCCACGGCCTTATGGGCCGCATGGCACGTGAAATGCGCCGGTCAGAAATACCAGCCCGCAAGGCTGGTTGTCGTCCCTGTATGTAGCTTGTCGGGGCGAGGGCTCGCTGAGCTGGAGTGAGGGCTTTAGTCTCAGCGAGCCTGATTTATGCTTGATCCAATGCCTTATTCCAGCCGGGGGCTAGCTCTTGGAATCGACCAGTTTGCGGGTCTCTTCGAATTGCGCGCCTCTGGTGTCGCCTTGCTCGAATTTCTTGTACTCGTCGCTGGGTTCTTCGGCAGAGTGTTTGAAGCTGTACCACCGCCCATCCGGATCCTTGCGCTGCTCGATGTTGCCGCCGTTGATACGGTGGCTAAAACATGTGCGCCCAAGCTTGCCGGCGTAGTCTTTGGACCGCCAGGCGGCTTCCATGCACATCTTGCCGTCCTTTGTGACCAACCACCTGCCTTCCGCGACCCACGCCGAGTCCTGGGACGTCCAGGCCTGCAGGCGCCTGTTGTCCTTGGCAAAGTAGGCCGCGCCATCCTTCCAGACCCAGGTGCGGTTCTGGTAAAGAACTTGCAGCTCATAGGCGGACGGAACAGTGGCCGAGGCATCTGCCTCCGCAGGCGCTTTGTCCTTGGCGGCCGCATTCGCGGTTCCGAGAAGCGCAATCTGACAGCAGATGGCCAGGAGGGGCGCTAGGGATGCGGCACGGCGATGGGGTTGCGCCCCAGATCCCCTTTTGGTTGTCATGGCGAGCGATCGCATTTCGGTATTCGCTTCTCAATGGGGCGGAGTTGGCCGAATATTTCCTGGAAGTGCCCGGGGATTGCAAGGCACTGCCGTTACTACCTGCACACTATTAATCGCCGCGCGAAGAACGATGTCAACCTTTCCGGGAAGGCCGGTCGCGAACGTGGCGAACTCTCGTGACAGACTGCAAAATCAAGGATTTGCGGTGCATGCCGATACTGTCGACGCCCCGTCGGCATGCCCCAAATCCGTCGACGACCAAGTTGGTGGATTCGCGTAGTCTGGTGATCTATAAGACCGCCACACTTCAACGCGGCCGAAAACGTCGAGGCTCATGGTTGCTTCCGCGGATCTGCCAGTGCACTCAACAAACGAGCAGTGCGGGGTACGGGTGCAGCAAAACAATGGGTCCGGCGCCGCCGAGCACTATAGGCCCGCGCAAGCGGCGGAGAATTGGTTGAAAAGAATAGTCTCGATTGCTGTGACGCTGGCGCTGCTGGCCTGGCTCGCCAGCGACTCGCGCTGGAAGATGGTCGGCGATGCCTTCGCCAGCATCACACCCGGCGCATTCGCGGCTGTCGCGCTGGCCCTGTTCGTCACCTATGTGCTGCGGGCGCTGCGCGTCTGCGACGAGTTCCGCGACGAGGTGAACGGCCGTTTCGGCGCCTGCCTGCGCGTCATTCTGATCCACAATGCCATGATCAACGTGGTGCCCTTCCGCGGCGGCGAGACCGCCTTTCCACTGCTGTTGCGGCAGGTCTTCGGCATACCGCTCATGCGCGCCAGCGCCTCGCTGCTGTGGTTCAGGCTGCAGGACGCCTTCGTCGTTGGCGTGCTCGCCTGCCTGGTGTGGCCGGGCCTCAATCCCGCGCTGAGGGCGGCGGGGATCGCGGCGCTGATCGCGGCCGCCTGGTATCTACCGCGATGGGCGCGCGCGCCGCATGACTGGGCGGCACGCGGCAGGATCGTTGCGAAGCTCGGCATGCTGCGCGACATTTTCACCGAGGCGACTGGGCGGTCGCGCTACGGCTGGTGGTGGACGGTCGCCAACTGGGCGCTGAAGCTTGCCGTGCAGGGCTGGCTGCTGGCCATGCTGCTGGGCACGTCTTTCCAGACTGCCTTTCCCGGGACCGTCGGCGCCGAGGCCGCAGCCATTCTTCCAGTGCAAGGCGTCGCCGGCTTCGGCACCTATGAGGCGGGAGCGGCGGCTGCGCTGCTCTATTCCGGCATTGCCATCAAGAGTGGCCTGCAGGCGGCGCTGGCACTGCATCTGTTCATCTTCTGCTCGGCCATCGCGACGGGCGCGATCGCATGGCTGTTCCCCTCGAAATCGACCGTGCCGGGAAACCCGGCCGTCGGCTCTGCAAGGAAGTCATCGCCATGAACGTATTGCCCATCCCCGCTTCGGGACTGCCCGAGGGCGCGGTCATGCCGGACCACACGCTGTCGATCGTCGTTCCCATGTACAACGAGGCCGAAAACGTCGAGCCGCTGCTGGCGCGCATTCACCAGGCGATGGAGCATTACAGCCAACCGTGGGAGGTAGTGCTGGTGGACGACGGCAGCACCGACGCGACGCCAGGCGAGATCAAGCGCCTGGCGGCGCATTACGGCCCGCATGTGCATGCGGTCGAGCTGGTGCGCAACTACAAGCAGACGGCGGCGATGCAGGCAGGCATGGACGCGGCACGCGGCGAGGTCATCGCCACGATCGACGGCGACCTGCAGAACGACCCCTTCGACATCCCGCGCATGGTCTACCGGCTGCTGACCGAGGATCTCGACCTGGTGGTCGGCTGGCGCAAGGACCGCCAGGAAGGGCTTTTGATGCGCAGGCTGCCTTCGCGCATCGCCAACTCGCTGATCGCGCGCGTCACCGGCGTGCGCCTCAAGGACTATGGCTGCAGCCTCAAGGTCTATCGCGGCAACGTCATCCGCAGCGTCAGGCTCTATGGCGAGATGCACCGCTTCATCCCGGCCTGGCTCGCCACAGTGACGACACCACGGCGCATCGCGCAGGAAGTGGTGACGCACCATGCGCGGATCCACGGCCAGTCCAAGTACGGCATTTCGCGCACCTTCAGGGTCGTCCTCGATCTGGTCTTCATGTATTTCTTCATGCGCTATCGCACGCGGCCCGGGCATTTCTTCGGCGGCATCGGCATCGTGCTGGGCGCGCTGGGCTCGCTGATCCTTACCTATCTGTTCGGCCTGAAGCTGTTTTTCGGCCAGGACATCGGAACGCGCCCGATGCTGTTCACCGGCTTCTTCCTGCTCATCGCCGGGGTGCAGATGGTGACGTCGGGCGTGCTGGCGGAAATGCTGGCGCGCGTCTATCACGAGGCGAACGGGTCGTCGGCCTATGTCGCGCGTCCGCAATCGGCGCCCGGTGAAAATGAAGGCGACGGCTGGTATCGCCCCAGCCGGTGACCCGATCGCAAAGCTCTGGGGGGTTCTATGTCGATAGTTGTGACCGGTGCCGCGGGCTTCATCGGCAGTCATGTCTGCCAGCGGCTTCTGGACCGCGGCGACGAGGTCGTCGGCGTTGACAACATGAACGCTTATTACGATCCGGCGCTGAAGGTAGCGAGGCTCGCCCGGCTTTCCGGCAGGACGGGATTTTCGTTCCACGAGCTGGACGTTGCCGAACCGGGCGTCCTGGCCGCGGTGCTTGGCAAGCGGCCGGTCCGCAAGATCGTGCATCTGGCAGCCCAGGCGGGCGTGCGCTATTCGCTGGAAAATCCGCGCGCCTATATCCATGCCAACATTGCCGGCCATCTGGAAATTCTCGAACTCTGCCGGGCTGCGCCCGACATCGAGCACCTCGTCTACGCCTCGTCGAGCTCGGTCTATGGCGGCAACACCAAGGTGCCGTTCTCGGAGAGCGACCGCGTCGACGACCCGGTGTCGATCTACGCCGCGACCAAGAAGGCCGACGAGCTGATGAGCTCGACCTATTCGCATCTGTTCGGCCTGCCGCAGACCGGCCTGCGCTTCTTCACCGTCTACGGCCCGTGGGGCCGGCCCGACATGGCGAGCTGGATCTTCACCGAGGCGATGCTTGCGGGCACGCCGATCCGGGTCTTCAACCATGGCGAGATGTGGCGCGACTTCACCTATGTCGACGACATCGTCGACGGCGTCGTCGCCGTCCTCGACAAGCCACCAATCGGCGGGCACGCCCTCTACAATATCGGCAACAGCCAGCCGGTCCATCTCGGCCGTTTCATCGACACGCTGGAAAGCTTGCTCGGGGTCAAGGCGATACGCCACAACGAGCCCATGCAGGCCGGCGAGGTCGAGAAGACCTATGCCGACACCAGTGCGCTGGAGCGGGATTTCGGCTTCAAGCCGAAGGTGCCGATCGAGGAAGGTTTGCGGAATTTCGTCGACTGGTATCGCCAGGAATGGCGGCCGGAGGGCAAGAGGTAGCGGGCAGAGCCTGCGCCAACCTCTTGCCCCCGGCTCGCGCCCCCCGGCTGAAAATCAGTAACGTGAACGGCAGCTCGACCGCTGGCCAAAGCCGCTCGGGCTGCAGATCCATGGCGAGCGGCGACAGATTCACGCTGATCGCCTTTTGCGCCGTGTGAACAGCCCTTTCCTTCCGCGAGAATATTAGACGACGCTTATTAAGATTCAGGCAAGCGGCGTGGTGAGCACGGCCCTTCGCCGCTGCGCCGGATATTATTAAAATGCGATCGATTGGTTTGCTGCGCGCCTCAAAACGCGATCCGTGCGACGCGCTTCAGGTGTGCCCAGTTCTACACGCATCCCTCGACGAAGGGGCCGTTGATCCATAGCGAGCCACTGTTGTACATGCTGGTCCCGCTGCCGTCGGTGCGACCTGTCGTTTCCTTGTCGACGTGCAGCCTGCTGTTTGGCACCAACTGACCGTTCACCTTGATGCTCTTGATGAACAGGTTGCGATCGCCCCCGTTGCCCTGCCCCGCCCACAGATCATTGGCAAAACGAAGCTCGATGAAATGCGGGCTCGGCACTGCGCTGAGGTCGACAAAGAATGGCTGCGCATCGGTCGACGCCGCCTGCATCTCCGCACCGATCTCGTCGGGCGTTACGGCCTTGCTCTGCCTGCCCGAAACGGCAATCTGGGCCACGGGCTTGCCGTCGACCAGAACGTCCAGGCGCGGCGGCCCCTGGAATTCGGTGCCGGCAGCGTCGATCTCCAGGCTGGTGACGGTGCAACGCCCAGCGTCTTTCGCCGCGTCCGCGACCAGGTTGGCCACGCGCTGCCGCTGCGACTGCACCCATCCGGCGATGGGCTGCAGCAGTGCGCTGCGGTCGCCCGCATCGACCTTGAAGAGGTTGGTTCGTTCGTCGGGATCGGCCTTGAGGTCATATTCCTCGACCTTGCCGGTGGTGGCGTTGAAGATGACCTTTCGATCATTCTCGCGATAGCCGAACAGGAAACCAGCCCAGGGATTGAAGAAGAAGGTCTTGTTCGGCCGTTGCTGGCTGAACAGGCTGCGCCCCTGCCACTGCTTCGGCAGCGGAAGTCCGAGTATGTCGAATATGGTCGGGGCGACATCGACGATGCCGCCGACCGGATGCGCGACCTCGTCGTGGAAAAGATGCTTGTTGATCATGATGAGCGGAATGTGGACGTTCTCATCGTAGATCGCGCTGGCATGAACATAGTCGCCGTGCTCCCCGAACGCCTCGCCGTGGTCGCCCAGTATGACGACAAGCGTCGAATCGAGCTTGCCGGACTGCTTCAGCGATTCAAGGATCTCGCCAAGCGCCGTATCACCGACCTTCAGGGCGTTGAGGTAGGCATTGAATTTTTCATCATCCGAGTAGTGGACCAGCCCGTTGTCGTGGCTGGAAGGCGCCATCTTCGAAAACATCGGGCTGTCGGTGATGTAAGGATAGTGGGTCATCGCCGTGAACATGATGCCGAAGAAAGGATTTCCCGAATCCTTGTTCATCCAGTCGATGATCGACTGCGCCGTGCAGAGATCACTGTTGTAGTCCATGTTCTTCCACTGCTCGGAGCTGAGCTTGAAGGTCGGCGTGGTGCATTTCTGCCCCCGGTAATCCTGAATCGTGTCCAGCCCCTTGTTCAGCAGAAACTCATCGACCCGCTGGAAGCGGGAATCCGCGCTCCAGAAAAACCCGGTGCGAAAGCTGTGTGCGGAGAGCGTATTGGAGATCGAATCCAGCGGCAGGTAGGGATACCTGGTGGTCATGCCATAGTATGAAATGTCGTTGTACATCGAGGTGAGCAGAGAAAATATCGAGTAATGCGTGGAAGGGGCATGCGCGTATATATTGTCAAATCGGATGGAGTCCCCTGCGTAGCTCTTTATGTTTGGAGTGACGGGATATTGGCCGCCAAACGTCTCGATATATTTGGACGGAACCGACTCCATCATGAAGATCAGCACGTTCTTGATCGGGTTTGGCGTCGGCGCCTTGAAGCTCGACGTTTCCGGCGGACGCTCACCGACGCTGGCGACATCCGGGTCGTTGGTGGAAGCGTTCATGGTCAGCACGACTGGCGTCGGACTGAGCAGGGCCGATTCAACGAAATACAGGATCGGATTGTCGATCTTGGCCGCCGGCAGCGCCTCCGCGCGCACGTGGTATCCAGTACCGACCAACGCCGCGCCGACACCCAGGACGAGCGCACCCAGAAAGACCCTGTGGCCGGTGGCGCTCAGGCGCAGACACACTCGGGCCGCGGCGTAGCCAAGAACGAGGACCAGAACGATGGACCCGGAAACGGTCGCGAAGTCCCGGATGTTAAGCGCGTCGCCCATGGCGTTCCTGGCGTCGGCATTCTGGAGGAAGTCGCCATAGACCAGCCACTGGAACGTGAATGGCTCGCCCAGCATCTTGACGAGATTGATGTTGGCAAATCCCCAGCCGAGTGACACCAGGATGACAAGGTAGAACAGGAAGGCGACGACGGTGGAAGCGAGGCGGCTGGCCTTTGCCAGGAAAAGCAGGAACACGGCCACAGCGGTCAGCGAGGCAATGACGATTAGATCGTAGTAGCTTGCTGCCAGCCCCTTCGGAATGGACGCCAGAAGGCCCTGGATCGTTGTCTGCGGATCGACGATGGCGCTTCGGTAGGCACCCAGAAGCAACCACGACAACAGGGCCGTGCAGATAATTTGCAGGCACATGCGCTGGAAGCGCATGTCTCGCGACAAAGACCTGTCCGCCTTCGATTCCGTCAAGCCGCTCTCAGGTCGGCTCGCCGACCCCATGCTGCCGCCGATGTTCATACAAATACCCGCCGCCAGTTTGCGCTCCGGCCCATTCACGGCCGATACGTTCAAACCCCCGCTGCCAGAATCCGCCCGAGCTAAAAAAGAGTCAACAAAATCAAGTGTTCGTTAACCACGTCTCTTGAGAACTGGTTAACCGAATGCGTTGAATGCCGATGTGTTTTTGCGGCCGTCGGCAGGTTCAAGCCTCTGCAGGAATTGGAAAGCCGGCGAATTTCCGACACCGCAAGACATGCGCGACGATCGTGCCCTCGCCGATGGACGTCGCCGCCCGGACTTCACCCGAACGCGTACAGAGCTTCCGAAGAAATGGCTCTGAAATAAGCGGTGAATTCCCAGTAATTCTCGATGCGCTCGACAAACGGGCGCGGTGGTGGCTTCACGATATCGATCTCGAAATGGTCCAGGCGCTGGTCGCCGCCGAGATAGGCTATGATCGCGTTGCCAACCAGAGGGTCGGCGATATCACTATAGTGGATCGGGAAATACGGCTGCCCGGTTTCGAACAGGACGGATTTGATCTTGGTCCGGAACAGGTTCAGGTCGCGGAGATACTCATTGAACCGGTCGATGTCGAAATGCACTTTTTGCCGGTAGGCGCCGGCTGGCAACGGTTCCGAGGCATGAAGAACCCAGACTCCGGAAGCCTCGGCCTCAAGCAATGAAACAAAGGATGCCACCGGGTTCCTGAAGAGCCAGAGCTTCTTGATGCTCTCATCTTCGAGCACGGGAAGAATGGCGGGGCGCGTCTGCTCGGGAAAAATGTGAAAGCCGACAAAGCGGGCCGCCGGATCGTCGAAAATCCGCGCAATGAACTGCTCGGGTTCGGCATCCCGCACGTCGACGCTTTCCCGCGGCAGGTTCATCTTCTCGTGGTAGTCGTGGCGCAGTCCGACGAAACCAGAATTGAAGACCTCGCCGTGCATCACCATCCCGTCATACTGGTTGAGATGGCGGTTGAGTGCCTGGGAACCGGTTCTTGGCGATGCGATCAGCACGAACTTTTGACGAGACTGCATTCGCACCAGGCCCTGATACAACGAAGACGTGCCCGAAAATACACAAATGACCTGTTCATTCAATTCTCAGCTGCACATGAATCAACAACGGCGGGCGCTATCGAGCTCGCCCGCCGTCGCGATACTTTTCAGCACCGGCTCTTGCGATCAGCCGCCACGCAGGCGTGTCGGACCCAGGTTTGCGATGGCCATACGCTGTTCGGACGGACAGGTTGGCAGGTAGCGGCTGGCATCCGCGTATGTCATGGTCGCAATGGAGCCCTTGAGCCCACCGCGTTTCGCGATCCAGCTGCGAACCCAGCCTGGGTAGTTCTTCATCATGAAATTCGCGGCTACCTGGTTGCCCCGCGCCCCGGCGCCATAGGGCAGGTGGAAGCCGAATGACGCCCTCTGTGTGACACACGCTTTGCCCTTGGGCATGGCCAGGTAAAGGGTGCAGGCCGAGTCGCACGCGCCGTTGAAGCGCACAAAGCCGCCGCTGCGGCGCATTTTCAGCACACGGATGGCATAGTCGATCACATAGCCGCCGCGATCGCCGCTGATCGTCTTGACGTTGGCAGTGCCGAGCTTGATGCTTGGGCGCAGCAATTCACCTGCGGTGCTTGCCGAGACCAGTGCGCCCATCAAACCGAGCGCGCCGAGAAACTTCATTGTCGTTTTCATTTGCGCCTCCTGCTATGCCGTCAATGCCTAGCTGGGAGGCGTAAAGATTGATTATTCCGTATCGCTAAAGTTGTAACAGTCGATTGATTGTACAGGTGTTTTAGAACCTGCTTGACGATTTGGTTTACCAATGGCGCTGAAGGATGATCACTGAAAAGTAAACCCGGCGCAGGCATCATTGTCGATGGACCACGCTGCGGAAGCGCGCTCGGCGGAATTGGATCAGAGGAACTTCGATGGCCGTTGGTGGCAAGGAGCGGAGGCCGTTAGAGCCGCAAGGCAGGCCTCGCCGTGTCTGTGTCGTGACGCGGGCGATCGGGCTTGGCGACGACGAAGACACAGCCATGGCCGAACTGGCCAGGCTTTTCGCCGGGGACGGTGACGAGGTCACCCTGCTATGGGTTCCCGGGAGCGATGTGCCTTCCTCCGAGGAGGTGGCAGCGCGTCACCGTGAGTTTGAGGCGGCCTCTGTCCGACTGGAAGTGCTCGACAAGTCCGATCAGCTGCTTCCTTCGCTGGCGACGCCCGAGAGCCAGTCCGCTGCGCTGCTGCACTACCTCGAACGGTCCGGCCACGATCTGGTCTACGCGCCCCTCGAGGGCGGACTGCCCTACTATACGCTGCTGGCGGTCGAGACCGGGGCCTTTGCCGCTCCGCCGGTTGTGGTCATTGCCCAGGCGCCGCTGGAATGGGCACATGAAGCCGACAGGGCGTTCATGGGAAGCACCGACGCAATTGCCGTGACCTACATGGAGAAATATTGCGCGGAGATGGCCGACAGCACGATCTGCGCGTCTGCCGCACTGCGCAAGTGGATGTTGTCGAAAGATTGGAAGGTGAAGAAGGCGGTGGTGACGCCGCTGCTCCAGGATCGGATCGACCAGGCAGGCGCGCGATCGTCGGTCGGGAAACAAAGCTCAAAAGAACTTGTCGCCTTTGCCGGATGGCACCTTCGCGATGGCATGACGCTGTTGTGCGATGCATTGGACATCCTGGCGCCGACGGCGCCCAAAGGCCTGACGGTCACCGCATTCGGACCATTCGGAAAGATCATGGGCGAGCACAGTGGTGGCCTGCTTCTGCGACGCGCCGAGCGGTGGCCGTTCAAGCTCAACATGTTGCCGCGCGCGAACTTTGCGGCAAAGCTCGACTACGCCACGCGCGCCGGCGCGCTTGCCGTCATACCCGCCCGCGCCGCATCGACCGGCGGAGCCGTCGCCGCATGCATCGAGGCGGGATTGCCATTCGTTGCAACCAATGTCGGCGCGCACGCCGAGACCTGGAAGCCGCAGGCAAGGCAACCGCGACTGGTCGATGCCGACGCTGCCGCTTTGGCGCAGGCGATCCTGGCGGCGCTCAAGGATCCCCCTCGCCCATTGCCGATCGATAGCCTCAGCCAATGCCGTCAGTCATGGCTGGATACACGCAATTTGCCGACGCCGGCCAAGCGGAGGCGCATCCATAAAGGCGCCGGATCGTCACCGCTGGTCTCGATCGTCATGGCCCATCGCAACCGGCCGCTCTATCTGAAACAGGCGATCGCGGCGATCGAAGCGCAGACCTACGATCACCTGGAACTGGTGCTGGTCGACGACGGAAGCGACCTGGACGAAGCCAGGCGATTGCTGGATGCGTTGGAGCCGACCTTCCGTCAGCGCGGATGGAAGATCCTGCGGCGGCCGCACCGGCATCTCGGCGCGGCGCGAAATGCCGGCATCCGTGCCGCGCATGGCGAGCTGATCCTGTTCGTCGACGATGACAACGCGCTGTTTCCGGAGGCTGTCGACCATTTCGTGCGCGCCATGGCAATTTCAGGCGCGGACATCTGCACCGCGTTCCAATTGATCTTCTATGAGGATTTCGTGCCCGGGGACCGGGCCGATGGGCTGATCCAGTATTTGCCATTGGGTGGTCCCGACGCGCTTGGCCTGATCCACAATGTCTATGGCGATGCCAATGCGATGGTGCGTCGATCCGTCTTTGCACAGATCGGGTTCTGGATCGAGCAACCGGGCTACGCCATGCACGACTGGGAATTCTTTGCGCGAGCCTCGCTTGCCGGGCTCAAGCTCAGGCCTATTCCAAAACCGCTCTACTGGTACCGCTCGAAGCCTGACGGAATGTTCCGGACGTCGAATTGGTACGACAATCGCCTCCCCGTCATGGAAGCGTTCAGGTCAAGCCAATTCGGTGATTTGGGGCAGCTCTACAAGTTGGCCATCGCCCAGAATACGGCGCAATCCGAGATCGAAAGTGCGCGCGAAAACCTGAAGTATACACCCGCCAATCAGAAATATCTGGAGCTCTGCGACGTCGAGCCGAACAGCGATGCCGCCATGGCGAAACTTGCCGCCATTGCCGCATTGATCGGTCGCCCCGACACGGCAGCCACCTTGCTTGGACGCCCCCAAGCCGATGAGCGCCGTGACCCGGACCGCGCTGATGTCGGCTCGAACACTCTCGGCTTCGACATGTTGAGGAGAGCACAGCTGCTCACACCGCGCCCCTCGCCTCTCCCCTTGCTGCTGGTCGCACCGGATGGCGGTGGAGTGTTCCTGCGTCCGCATCTGGAGGGTGCGGTCGCCGCATCGCTTGATCATCAGTTTCCGCCCTTCTTCCGCAAGATAGAAGCAATCGTCGAAGTCGCGCATGCCGACGCACCGGCAACGGACTTCGCCCTGGCTCTCGCCCGCCCCGATCAAACCATAGACTGGCAGCAGGACATCGCTGCCCAAACGATTGCCTTTTCGGGGTGGATGACCGTGAAAGACAAATTCGTGCGCCACCCCCTGGTGGTGATGCTTTACGCCAGGCGCAAGATGCCGCTTTCTATCGTTCTTGCGGTGCGTTTTGCGGGGGCGCCCAATGGTTTTCCGACCAATGCTTTCTTTCGAAAGCTGACGCTGTTCAGCGAATAGCAATCCAGCGGGCGAGCAGGCCCCGAGCCCGTTAACCATCCCCCAAGAGAACGGCCGCTTGGCCGCTGTTATGGTTGACAAATTACTAACAACTAATATTATTATGGGCTATGGGGTTCGTAGTGGAAGGGGTGTGTAATGCGTAAAATCCAATCGCTACTGTTGGGTGGACTTAGTATTCTGGGCGTGAGCGTCGCTTTTTCCAACGTGGCGCAGGCGCAAATGGCGGTTGCTCCCGTCAAGGAGGCCGAGCTTGCTTGCGAGCAGGCCCTTAAGATCGGCACCATCGAGGCGCTCGAGGACTATCTGCACCGTTATCCGAATGCTCCGACGGCCTGTAAGGCGCTTGCGCTCAACAGCCTGTCCCAGTTTGCGGCGGAAGGTGGGAATGGAAACGGTGGTGATGGCGGCGGCCGCTACGGCGGATAGGTCTTAGCTGCGTCTTCCCGTTTTGGCAGTCAGGTGGTCGCGTCGCCGTCAAGGCGCCGCGCAGCCAGGCTCGACACAAATTCGGCATAGCGATCCGAGGTTCTCATCCAGCCGAGATCGACGAGCTGCGTGGCGTCGCCGCGATAGCGCACAGACCGATGGTTGCGGAGCGCCAGTTTCGGATCGCGCTCCAACGCTTCCATGTAAGCAGCGCGCTCCTCGAGCGTCTTTTCCTTCAGTTGCGTGTTCTCGCTCAGCGACGACGCTGACTTTTGGCGGAACCCCCAGACGAACTTGAAGTGAAGCAACGCGACGCGCAGTTCGCTGAACCGGACCTTGCTGATCGTGTGCTGCGCCACGTGATAATGCGTGCCCCGTCCCCATCGCACGATCGGCACCTTCGTCAGGCACGGGGGAAACGTCTGCTTGAACCGGCCGTGCCAGAAAACACGTTCCCGCACGCCACCGAACATCTGCTCCGGCGGATACAAGCCGTCGCGGGCTCGCAGCCATCCGGGCTCCGGATCGAAGTAGGGTGAAGCCTCGATGAGCGGTATCGTGCCGTCATAGCTGCATTCGGCCAGCGGGCCGTCGGCATACATGTCGATCATCGAGCCGATCACGGCTTCGGCGCCGGTCGAGTCGAGATAGCTGCAAAGCTGGCGCAGGTTTACCCGCTCAAGATCGGGATAGACGAGAAGCTCGTCGGCGTCGACCGAAAGGCACCAATGGCCGGTGCCGAAGACGTTCATGAGCGTGTTGATCCATCGCGGCGGATCGATGTTCTCCGCGAAATGCGATCCCTCGGTGTGGAAGCAGTGGCTGTCCGGCTGTTCCAGGATCAGTTCACGGGTGCCGTCCGTCGAACCATTGTCCAGGAAGAAAAAGCGGTCGACGCCAAGGCCGCGGTAGTGGTCGAGGATATGCGGCAACAACGTCGCTTCGTTGCGCAGGCCGACAAAGCACAGGATCTCGCCATCGGCTATGTCGATCTGCCGATCATCCAGCCGCGCGAGATGTCTTGGGGGTAGAAGGCCAATCATCCGAACGTCTTCAATCCGTTTGCGCGCGAAAGACACGTGCGTTATGCCCGCAAGACAATTATCAAAGTGTTATCCAACTGTTGGCAAGACTGTTTCGAGCGGGGCAGGCTGACAAGACGGACTAATCGGGGGACTGATTGAGCGTTGGTTCTAAGGCAGGCGCGACGCCCAAGGGCAAGCGACAAGCAAATCAGAAGCCTCGCAACGTGTGTATCGTTTCGGAGGTTGAGTTCGGCTCGACGGTGACTGCGGATCCCGGGTCGGCAAGCTACGCGCTGGCGCAGCATCTGGCGAGAACCGGCGACACCGTGACGCTGCTCTGGGTGCCAAGCCCGCTCGGCAGCCAGCCTGATGCGAAGGAGATCGCCAGGCTGGGCAAATGGTGCTTCGACAATTTCCTGGTGCGGCTCGAATTGCTGCCGCCATCGCCCCAGTTGCTGCGCGGCAATGAGGCGAGCGACAAGAACTCGGTCGCTGTCTACCACTACCTCAAGCAGAATGATTTCGACGTCGTCTATTTTTCGCTCGAGGGCGGCCTGGCGCATTTCCCCACCGTCGCCAAGCGGACGGGCGTTTTTCCCGCTCCGCCTGCGATCGTCGTGCTCGCCCATGAGCCGCTCATGTGGAAGCTGGAGGCCAATGCCCGCGCGGTCGAACAGAAGGACCAGATGACCGTCGCGCACATGGAAAAGACGTCGGCCGAGACGTGCGACCATCTTGTCGTCACCGGCCAGTCCCTGCTCGACTGGATGACCAAGGCGGGATGGAAACTGCCCGCCAGCCGTCACATTGCCGCGCCCCTTGAGCCTGAGGAGTGGCGTTCGAACTTCGCCGTCGATCATTACCGGCCGCGCGAGCGGCCGACAGCCGAAATTGTTCATTTCTCGGGCACGGAGGCGCGCAGCGGACTGACGCTGTTCTGCGATGCACTCGACCGCCTGGCCGATAGCGGCGTGGCCGACCTGGCGGTGACGGTCGTCGGCGCGTTTGGTCATGTGCTGGGCGAACATTCGGGCGGCATGATCGTTCGCCGGGCGCAGCAGTGGCCGTTCAAGCTGAAGCTCCTGCCCATTCGAGACGAACCTGAGATCTTCAGATATCTCCGGCAAAGCCATGCACTGGTGGCGATTACGCACACGGCTGCTCAGCTTCCGCTCGATGTGGTGACATGCCTCGATGAGGAGATCCCGTTTGTCGCGACGGATGTCGGCAGCGTTCGCGACTTGCTCCATCCGAGATCGGCCGATGCCATCATGATGGAGGCGTCCGCGTCGGCCATCGCGGCCAAGATTGCGTCAGTGCTGGAAAGCCGATCGTTCGGCCCGGCCAAGCCGCTGCACAAACGGGACGTGCGTGAGAAAGCCTGGAGCAGGCTGCACGCGAAATTCCGCAGGGAACCCGGCAAGGCCCCAAGCCGAAGCCGGAGCCGGCCACCGCTCGTTTCAATCATTACCGCGCACTACAATCGCGCCAGCCTGCTGCCCCAGGCGATTGCCTCGGTTCGGCGCCAGGACTACCCAAACATCGAACTGATCCTCGTTGACGACGGCAGCACCGATCCAGCTGCCGTCCAGTTGCTGGCCGAGATCGAGCCGGAGTTCGTGCAGCGCGGCTGGCGGATCATCCGGCAGAAGAACGGTTTCCTCGGCAAGGCGCGCAACACCGGAATCCGCGCGGCCAAGGGTTCGCTGATCCTGTTCCTGGACGACGACAACGTGCTGTTCCCGAACGCCGTCAGTGCCTTCGTTGCCGGCATGCAAAAGTCCGGTGCCGATATCTGCACGACCTTCGCCAAGTGGCTCAACGAACCTTTCGTGCCGCCGGATACGAAGAGCGGTTACATGCTCTATTTCCCGGTCGGCGGACCTACGGACATCGCCCTGATCACCAATCCGTATGG
This sequence comes from Mesorhizobium sp. IMUNJ 23033, assembly GCF_044778005.1. Taxonomy (NCBI): domain Bacteria; kingdom Pseudomonadati; phylum Pseudomonadota; class Alphaproteobacteria; order Hyphomicrobiales; family Phyllobacteriaceae; genus Mesorhizobium; species Mesorhizobium sp. IMUNJ 23033. Next base: position 53,050 of record NZ_JBJACT010000019.1, on the reverse strand, counting down.
CGATGCCAACGCGATGTTCCGGCGTGAGGTTTTCGCCAAGATAGGCTACCTCAACGAGGAGCGAGGCTTTTCGGCCAGCGATTGGGAATTCTTCCTTCGGGCGGACCAGGCCGGCCTGGAGATTGTCACCGTCCCGGAGCCGCTCTATTGGTATCGCTCATCGCCGACCGGCATGAACCGAAATGCCGAGTGGCTGCGGAACCGCAAGCCGATCATCAACGTCTTCCGAAAGCACAAGTTCGCGAATACGGACATGTTCGTGCAACTCGGCATCAGCTCGAACACCGCCAATCATGAGAAAGAACTCAACCTCTGGAATCTGGAGCTTCGGGTCAAGGACGAACGATATCTCCGGTTGAGCGCAGGTTCCCCCAATAGCGCGGACGCGATGCAGTTGCTGGCCGAGATCGCGGCACGCGAAGGCAGGGCGGATACCGCAGTTTCGCTGCTCGCCCATGCTGGGCGCCCCGACTTCACCCTGGGTGTCGTCGAAATGCTCAACGCAGCGGCCGAGGAAACCGTGCCGGAGTTGCATTCCTCGCTCTACCGCGAGCAGTATCTCTCCGCCGAACCCCTGCGCCTGGCTCATGTCGGTTCGTATCCCGATGACGATCCGGCCCTGCTGAGCTATGTCGAGCAATCGCCGGACCAGCTGTTTCTCGAAGCCAAGGGCAGCAATATCACCATGGCTTTGCTGAAGGGCGTCTGCCCGCCGGGCGTCACTGGCGCGACCTGTTGGATCTACCTCGACGAGGAACTGACCGGTCGTGCGCAGTTTCAGCTCGCCATCGTGGATGCGGAAAACCAGACCTTCGGCAATCTCGCCCAACTCCTTGAGAGTGATGGCGGAAGTGGCTGGGCCGATGTCAGCCGACCGCACGAGTCGCGAGAGATCATGGCGACTGTCAGTTCGCCGGCGACCGACAGGCGAGATCTGCTGCTCGCGGTCAGGTGCGGCGGCAGCCTCCCGAATGCACGGGTGCTCGGCGGCTTTTCGGGCATCCAGATCCGCCATGTCGTTTCGACCGGCGCGAGGCGTCCGCGCCTCGGCGCGCCGCAGCAACGCCGACGCATGCGCCGAATGACCAGTGACGAGCTGAAGCATTCAACGCTGGTGACCGACCATCCGTCCGATCTGCCGGCGTTGCTTGTCGCCAGCGACAATGGCGGCATATTCCTGCGGCCGAGCACGCATGGCCCGGTTGTTGCCGCCCTCAACTCTGCTTTCCCGGCCTTCGCCAGAAGTGTCATCGCAACAGTAGAGATCGCTCATGAGGAAGCGTCTCCATTCGAGTTCGCCATGGCGCTGGGCAGGCAGGAAGAAAAGCTCGTATGGAAAGGGGATGCCCCGGTCGGTGCCTTGGCGTTCTCCGGATGGACACGGGTTTCGAAACCTTTCGAGCTGCATGATTTGAAGGTTTCAATCCGGGAGATCGATCGCAAATGGCTGACGATCTATCTGGCCATCCGGTTGCCGCGCGGCTCGAAGCCGATGCCATCCAACGCCTTTTGGCGCAAGCTGCTGCTGGTGTGGGACTAACGGCGGCATCGTCGACGGCGCAGACCTGGATGTTTGTTTTTACGCAATTCCGAAGGAAAACCGCTACGCACTTTTCCTGGAATTGCTCTAACCTGTCGAAATCATGGGAAGCAGTAGGTTCAGTATGTGCACAGGAGGCGCCTTGAAAATGAAGATGTCATTCAGTCTTGTCCTGGCATTTATTGTCGTTGCCGGGAGCATCTTGTCTTTCGGAGCGGCCGCCCAGGAACCTGATGTGGGCCCTAAATGCACCCAGTGGAATTCGTTCCGTGTCCTGTTCAAAAAGGGAGACGGCAAGATATCGGACGAAGCCGCGAACGCGCTGACGGCTTTCATCAAGGAGGCCGGGCACGATTGCGGTTATAGGCTTTATGCAACGGCGAGCAAGGAAGGTGGCTACGACAAGGCCTACGACATTGCCGGCCGCAGGCTGAGTGCGACCGGCGACTTTCTCAAGGCGCAAGGCGTCAAGCCGGAAATGGTGCTGGCGCTTTCGCATTGGGTCGACGACGGCGCCGCCGACACCAACACGGCGCGCAGCGCCATCCTATACACTCTCCCGAAGCAAGGGATATCGTGCCGGCAGTATGAGAAGCGCGACCCTGTCCAGATTCACCTCTTTTTCTACAACCAGTCCTCCGTGATTTCACAGCAGATCAAGGACGACCTCGACAAGTTTGCCGCCAGCATCCGAGACTCGCGCTGCAATGTCGAACTGACGGGCCTGGCTGCCAAGGAATTCACCGGCTCCAGCGCCGCAAAGAAAAACAAAGAACTGGCCAAGAAGCGCGTGAAGGCGATCGTGGATATTTTGACCGCGGCCGGGATCGACAGCGACCGGCTCATCGACACGAACGTTGAGTACGTAGGCGACAAGAAGCCGAACGTCGCGACCAGTCGTCTGGCGACCGCGTCCCTGATGTAGTGGCTTGTGGAGTCTGGATCGGCTGGCGCCTTCACCGCGCGTTCTCGAGCGATTGGCTACCCCGGCTGCAGCAGAATGCTCCTGTTGCGGCCCAATAACCAGCGCAGGCCGAACGCCAGCACGACGTTGAGCAGCGCAAGGCCGCCAAGTACGGCGAGCGTGCCTTGCGCTCCCATCCATTGCATCAGCACCGCGCCCATCGACGGCGCGGCGGCCTGGGCGATCAGGCTCGGCATGGCCAGGCGACCCATCAATTTCGCGTAGCCCGACGGACCGAACAATGCGAGCGGCAAGGTGCCGCGCGCGATCGATTCAAGGCCGATGCCGGCGCCGTAGAAGCCGAGCGCCACCGGCACGGCCGGCATGCCGATCCAGAGTGCAGAGATGCCTATGGCGACGAAACTCGCCGAAGCAAGCTTGGTCCAGATCGGATGATGGTAGCGCGCGATCATCATTTCGATGGCGCGCGCCGTCACCTGGAACGGGCCGACCAGGGCGCCAAGACCGACGGCGGCGGCAAGCGCCAGGCCGCTGGCCTGCAGAATCGCCAGCAGGTGCACCGACATCGTCGAGGAGATCACCGCGGCAAGCGTGATGGTGGCGGCGAGCACGATCATCAGCGCCAGGGACGGATCGCCCACAGGCGCGGGTTTGGCGTTTCCTTCCGCTTCGGTTCTGCTGCCGCGCAGTGGCACCCCGCGCGGCAGCAGCGTGAGATAGAGCGGCAGAGCGACAAGCAGTTGCACCGCCGCGTAGACGAGGCATGCGCCGCGCCAGCCGATCTCGGCCATCAGGAAGGCGGAAATCGGCCAGCAGACGGTGCTGGCGAAGCCGCCGAACAGGGTCAAGGTGGTGATCGCCGAACGCGCGCTGTGGCCGTACAGGCGGCCAAGCGTCGCGAAGGCCGCGTCATAGAGCCCTGCCCCCATGCCGAGCCCGATCACGAGCCACGCGCCGACATAGGCCGCAAGGGTCGGCGCCGCCGCCAGGCCGATCTGGCCGGCGCCGATGCAGACGGCGCTGAAAGCAAGCACATTGCGGCCGCCATGACGTTCGATCGAGGAGCCGACACGCGGCGAGATCAAGCCGGCGACCAGAAGCCCGAGCGACAGGCCGCCGACCACCCAAGCCAGCGGCCAACCGGTCTCTGCGGCCACTTTCGGCGCAATGACCGCCGGCAAATAGTAGGAAGAGCCCCACGCCATGATCTGCGTCAGCCCAAGCACGGTGATGATCGTGCCGCGGCTACGCATGCCCGACGCAATGCTCATGCGGCGACGCCGCAGCCGCAGCCACTCTTGCCGGCGGTCTTCGCCTCGACATCGGCGACGCAGCACGCATCCGCCTCTTGCGGCGCCGGGCCACCGCAGCAGCCCTTGGACGCTGCATCGAGTTGCGACACTTCCAGCGCTCCCGGTACTACGCAGACGCCGGTTTCGGGCAGAACCAGTCGCACCGCATCGGCGGACGCGGTGTCGCCTGCCAATGCGGCCGCGACCGAGCGCACCTGTTCGTAGCCGGTCAAAAGCAGGAAAGTCGGCGCCCGGCCGTAGCTCTTGATGCCGACCGTGTAGAAACCGGCCTCGGGATGGCTGAGTTCGCGGTGTCCGTGCGGGGGCACGTCGCCGCAGGAATGCTCGTTGGGATCGATGAGCGGCCCCAACGCCTTGACGCTTTCCAGCCACGGATCGAGATCGAGCCGAAGCTCCCTTGTCAGCGTGAGGTCGGGCCGTTGCCCGGTGGCGGCGATGATGCGGTCGACCGGGCCGATCCGTCGCAAGCCGTCTTCTGTCTCGCCCTCGACGATCAGGCGACCGCCTTCGTCGCGAATGGCCACGGTGGCAAAACCAGTGACCAGCGTGACGCGGCCGCTTTCGGCAAGTTCGCGCGCATCGGCGCCAAGCTCGCCACGCGCCGGCAACTGGTCGGCATCGCCGCCGCCATAGATGCGCACGAGGTCGGTGCCGCGAGCCGTCCAGATGGACGCCGTTCCAGGTTCGGCATCGGCCAGCCTGGCGAGATCGAGCAAGGCGTTGGCCGCCGAATGCCCGGAGCCGGCGACCAGCGTGGTGCGGCCGGCATAAACGCTGCGGTCGCGACCGAGAATATCGGGAATGCCGTAAGCGATGCGATCGGCGAATTCCATCTCGCCCTCGGCCGCGAGGCCGCCGGCACCGAGCGGGTTCGGTGACTGCCATGTGCCCGAAGCATCGATGACGGCGCGGGCACCGTCACGCCTGGTGCCATTGGCAGTTTCGACCACCAGCATGAAGGGCCGTGCCTCACGCCCCCTGCTCCGCACCTTGTCAGCGCCCCAGCGCGAGATGCCGACAATTCGAGCGCCGGTTTCGATCACCGGCGCCAGCTCGGGGAGTTTCGCCAGCGGCTCGAGATAGAGATCGACAAGCTCATTGGCGGTGGGAAACGCCTCGGGATCGGGCATGTTCCAGGCATGCTCTTCCAGCAGTTCCCTCGCCGCCCGATCGACACAATAGCGCCAGGGCGTAAAAATCCTGACATGGCCCCAATCGCGAAGGTTGGTGGCAATGTCGCCGCCGGCCTCGTAGAGCTTCACTGGCAGGCCCTGCCGAAGCAGATGGACGGCTGCCGCCAGGCCGACAGGGCCGGCACCGATGACTGCTACCGGAAGATCGCTATGCTTGTTCATTTTGCTACCTTCCATAATTCCGGGATTATCGAAATATAAGGCAAAAAAATTACGCCGCCGCTTCTCCCGTGGCGGGATTGCTGGTGGCATCGGCGCAGCATTCGTCGGCGAGGAAGCCGACCAGATCCCGCATGATCGGATAGTTGGCGCGGCAGATCAGCGTCGTCGCCTGCCGCTCCTGCGAGACAAGGCCGGTCAGGATGAGGCGGTGCAAATGATGCGACAGCGTCGAGGCGGCTATGCCCAGACTTTCCTGCAGAGTGCCGACCGGCCTGCCCGCCTCGCCTGCCCGGACCAGGATGCGGTAGAGTTTCAACCGCGTCGGGTTGCCCAGCGCCTCGAGCTGTTTTGCTGCTTGTTCGAGTTTCATGGAAATATCCATACGCCCAGAATCAGCGGGTCGTCAACTGAATTTCGAAGAAATTCGAAATAATCTCAGACGACCCGCTTGCCGTCGGCGCCGATCACCACCTCGCCGTCCTCCTTGGTGAAAGGGCCGATATCCGGATTGGGCAGGATGTCGAGAACAGCTTCCGACGGCCGCGCCAGCATGGCGCCGAGCGGCGTCACCACGATCGGCCGGTTGATCAGGATCGGGTGCGCCAGCATGAAATCGAGGATCTCGTCATCGCTCCATTTGGCATCGCCGAGGTTCAGCTCGGCATAGGGCGTGCCGCTCTCGCGCAGCAGCTGGCGCGGCGTCATTCCCATGGCGGCGATCAGTTCGATGAGCTTTTCCCTCGACGGCGGGTTCTTCAGATATTCGATCACTTCCGGTTCCTCGCCGGACTGGCGGATGATGGCCAGCGTGTTGCGCGAGGTGCCGCATTGAGGGTTGTGGTAGATGGTGATGGTCATTCGGCGGCTCTCATCTCAGGCTCATGTTTCGGTTCGGCAAGCAGCCAGCCGGCCAGCGCCATGGCCAGCAGCGCGCCAACAAGCTCGGCGACGATGAAGGCCGGGACATCGAGCGGCCGGATGCCGGCAAAAGTGTTGGAGAAGGCACGCGCGATGGCGACGGCCGGATTGGCGAAGGAGGTCGAAGCGGTGAACCAGTAGGCTGCGGTGATGTAGAGGCCGACCAGCCATGGGATCGAGTCCGGACGGGCGCGCAGGCCGGCGAGGATGGTGAAGACGAGGCCGAAACTGGCGACCAGTTCGGCGATCCACTGCCCCGTGCCGCTACGCACCGTCGTCGAAAACTCGACCAGAGGCAGGCCAAACATGGCGTGCGCGATCAGCGTGCCAGCAATGCCGCCCGCGATCTGGGCCAGGACATAGGCCAACGCAGCCTTGGTTTCGATTTCCCGCCGCAAGGCGAACACCAGCGTCACCGCCGGGTTGAAATGGGCGCCTGAGATCGGCCCGAGGATGGTGATCAGCACCACCAGAATGGCACCGGTCGGGATGGTGTTGCCGAGCAGGGCCAGCGCCACATCGTCGGTGAGCCGGTCGGCCATGATGCCCGAACCGATGACGGCGGCAACCAGCATCGCGGTGCCGAGGGCTTCGGCGGCGAGGCGACGCGGAAGATCAAAGATCATGCTCAGCCGGCCCTTGGGAGATCACGGCCGATCTCATCCAGCCGCTTCTGCAAGGCCAATTTGTCGACCGTGCTCATCGGCAGGCTGATGAAGATCGAGATGCGGTTGTTGAGCATGCGGTAGGCTTCGGCGAAGGCCAGATGCTTTTCCGCGTCGGTGCCCTCGACTTCGGCCGGATCGGGCACGCCCCAATGCGCGGTCATCGGCTGGCCCGGCCAGACCGGACAGGATTCATTGGCGGCGTTGTCGCAGACGGTGAAGACGAAATTCATCTCTGGTGCGCCGGGGACCGCAAATTCTTCCCAGTCCTTCGAACGGGCAAAGGAGGTGTCGTGGTTGAGCGTCTTCAAGAGCTGCAGCGTGAATGGATGGACCTCGCCCTTGGGATGCGAGCCGGCGGAATGGGCCTTGAACCTGCCGGCGCCGACCCGGTTGAGGATCGCCTCGGCGAGGATCGAGCGCGCCGAATTGCCGGTGCAGAGAAACAAGACGTTGTAGATCTGATCGCTCATCAATTCCTCCCTATCTTCTTGTCTGACCATGATCTTTTCCGAGAGCCGGTTTCCCACTTTTCGCTTACGCGGTCCTTCGGTTCGGGATCATGGTCTAACATTTGCAGGTCACCGCCTGGATAATGGGCTGGCAGAGCTCCGGCGCGCCGTTGCAGCAATCCTCCATCAGGTACGCGAGCAGGTCGCGAAAGCCGGTCATGTCGGCGACATAGCGGATGCTGCGGCCATCGCGCTCGGCACTGACCAGCCCGGCATGATCGAGCACCTTCAGATGCGCCGACATGGTGTTCTGGACGATGTCGAGCCGCGCAGCGATCTCGCCGGCGGGCAAGCCGCCTGCCCCGCTGCGCACCAGCAGCCGGAAGGCTTCGAGCCGCGTGTCCTGGCCCAGCGCCGCCAATGCGCGAAGAGCTGCTTCCTTGTCCATCCATATATCCATAAATCTGGAATTAAGGATGCATATCGCCGCGATATGACAGTTGGATGACGGTAGGCGCTTATTTGTGATGCCAGACCTTGTAAGCCGAGATGACGAGGATGGCCGCCAGCAGGGGCAACAGGATCTGCTCCGGCACGCTTCCCAGCAAACGTCCCCCAATAAATGTTCCGAGGATCGAACCGGCCGCCATGAAGAGCAGGAATGACCTGTTCCTGCCCAGGAAGGCAAAGCTCTGGTCGCGGCTGTAGCGCGTGAAGCCGACAAGCATGGTCGGCAGGCTGACTGCCAGCGACAGGCTGCCGGCGAGTTTGACATCGGCTCCAAACAGCAGGACCAAGGTCGGGATAAGTAGCTCCCCACCGGCCACGCCCAGCAGCGAAGCCACGACGCCAATCACGAAACCGGCGATGATGCCTACGGCGACCAACGCTGTCCCCTCGAACAGGGCATGGGCCGTCGTGCCGGGACCATGACCGAATACGAGGACGACCGCGATCAGCAGCAGCAAGGCAGCGATGACCTTGTAAAGCGTGCCGGATTTCAGGCGCGTTGCCCAGCCGGCGCCGAACCAGGCACCCACAAGGCTGCCTGCCAGGAGATTGACGATGGTGGGCCAGTTGGCGGCGACATCGCCGAACGGCACTGTTGCCGCGCGAAATGGCAGCGCGCTGGCGACGACGACCAAGCTCGTCGCCTTGTTCAAGATCACGGCTTCCAACGCAGCAAAGCGAAACAGACCAATCAGGAACGGCAGGCGAAATTCCGCCCCGCCAAGGCCGATCAGTCCGCCAAGCGAACCGACACCGGTGCCGACAATGAATGCTCCAAACGCATGCCGCTCAACCATCGTTTCGACATGCGCCGGAATTCATCGGTCGCACAACAATTTTCGATCGCCCCTGAACGGCCCGCATTCATGCGATGAGTTCATGCATCAGGCGACGCAGATGCCGGGCACCGCGACCTTCTGGAACAGATGCGGGGAAGCAACCGCCGAAGAAGGATAAGCCGAGATCTTGGCCCTGAACTGCGGATGCGTGAAGGCGGCGCGGAAGGCGACGGTCGTTTCCCACACGGCACAGTTCAAATAGGGCGGGCTGTCGCCGAGCGCGCGGTGGAGCTGGGTCGAGATGAAGCCCGGCTGCTGCTTCATGAAGGCGGCATCATCCTGCCACACCTGGAGGAAGGTCTGCTCGTCGGCCTTGTCGAGCGTGAAAAGATTGACCAGCACGACGGCGCTGGCGTCGATCGCGACCTGACGGTCGATGGGGAAGGCAGGGTCCATTGGGCGTATCGCAGTCATCATAAGGCTCCATCTAATTGGTGTTATGGTGTCACTCTGTTATGATGCATACATACCAACTTGACACTATGATGTCAATCACGATATAGGATGACAAATGAGCGAACCCATTCGAACCCCGGCCGGTGAAGCCTTGAACGATCTTGTTCTCGACCTGTTCAGGCTCAACAGCCGAATGCTCGCCGCCGGAGACAGGCTGGTCGCCGACCTTGGCCTGACGAGCGCCCGCTGGCAGGTCCTCGGCGCCATCGTCATCGCCGAGCGGCCGCAGCCGGTCGCCTGGCTGGCGCGCGATCTCGGCGCCAACCGCCAGAACGTGCAGCGGATCGTCAACGACCTGCACAAGGAAGGGCTCGTCGCATTCGGGGCCAACCCGCATCACCAGCGGGCGCAGCTCGTCGTTCTTACCGACAAGGGAAGACAGGCCTTCGACGCAGCCATGCGCCTGCAGGCGCCCTGGGTGAACAGGCTCGCCGACGGGCTCGTGGTCAAGGATCTCAACACAATGCACGCCGTGATCACGGCGCTGCGCCGGAAACTCGAAGGAGACATGGATGCGGAAGAGCAGAGCTGACCATTACGGCACTGTAGCGGTGTCCATTCACTGGCTGAGCGCCATCCTGATCCTGGCCCTGCTCGGCTCCGGCTTCAGCGCATCCATCGCATTGGCGGCGGCTGTGAAGGCCGACCTCCTTCGTTTCCACATTCCGGTGGCGATCGTGATCTTGCTGCTGACGGCATTCCGCATTGTCTGGTGGTGGCGCTTCGATCTGCGGCCGCTTCCCGCGCAAAGATCGCCAGCCTGGCAGGAACGCATCGCACGCCTTGTGCATGTCGCTTTCTACATCGTCATTCTCGGCATGGCCGCCAGCGGCATCGGCATGATGGTCCTGAGTGGTGCTGCCCCGGTGATCTTCGGCCAGAGCAGAGCGATGTTGCCGAACTTCACCGACTATCCGCCGCGCGCGCCGCATGGCTTCGGCGCCTTGCTGCTCGTGGCGCTGCTGGTGTTCCATGCCGGCGCGGCGCTTTACCACCAGTTCATTCGGCGTGACGGGCTGCTCCGGCGCATGTGGTAGGGCGCGTAGCCTGATCGCCGCAAAATTCTCGTCCTGGCGTGTCGACACCGAGCAGGCCTATCCGTGATCAACCCGCCGATGGTCCGCCAGCACCTCGTCGATGACGGCCCAGGATTTCGCGGCCTCGCGCTGGTTGCCGTCATGTCCGGAAGCGGTGATCAGGGCTTTCCACAACGCCCAGCCCCGGCCGCGTGCCCAGGTTTCTTCGTCGAGGGCGAGCGTATCGCGGAAGGCTTGCCGGCTCTCCCCGGAAAACTCCGTCCAGGCGATCACCAGGTCGCAGGCGGGATCGCCGACGGCCGAACTGCCGAAATCGATGACGCCGCAGAGCATTCCGTCCGCGACCAGCAGATTGCCGGAGGCGACGTCGCCATGGACCCAGACCCGCGGGCGCTGCCACTCGGAGCCAAGCGCGCTTGCCCAAACCTCTTGCGCGGTATCCGTGTCGATACGTCCAGTCAGTGCCGACAGTGCTGTACGGGTCTCGGCGTCGTAGACCGCAAGCCGGCCGCCGCGATGGAAATTGTGCTGGCCGGCCGGCGGGCCATCGGTGGCATCGACGCGGTAAAGAGCGAGCAGAAAATCGGCCAGAGAGCGGGCGAACTGGGTGGGATCGGCAGTCCGGCCGTTCCCGGCCGGCTGGCCGCGCAGCCAGCCATAGACCGACCACGGCCAGGGATAGCCCTCCCCCGGCGCGCCCTTGGCCATCGGCACCGGGATCGGCAGCGGCAGATGTGGCGCCAGCCGGGGCAGCCAACGCTGCTCCTTCTCGACCTGCGCGGCATAGGACGCCGCGCTCGGCAGGCGCACCGACATGTCGTCGCCGAGACGAAAGGTGCGATTGTCCCAGCCGCCCGGCTCGACCGGTTCCACCGGCAGGTCCGACCAGTGAGGAAACTGCGCGGCAATCAGCCGGCGAACGAGATCGGAATCGATCGAGACATCTTGATGCATTCGAGCACTAACTTACTGATGAAGGTATCCGGTGACACTAGCCGAGGACACAGCGGCGCAAAACGAGAGCCGTCACCAAAGAACGTTCACCCCTTCACGCCACCCGCCGTCAGGCCCGAGATGATCTTGCGCTGGAAGATCAGCACGAGGACGACAAGCGGCACGGTGACGATCACCGAAGCAGCCATGACGTTGCCCCAGGGGATCTCGAACTGCGAACTGCCGGACAGAAGGGCGATGGCGACCGGCACGGTTCGTTGTTCGTTGCTGGAGGTGAAGGTGAGCGCGAAGAGGAATTCGTTCCAGGCGCCGATGAAGGCGAGCAGCCCGGTGGTGACCAGCGCCGGCCACATCAGCGGCAGGAAAACGCGGGTGACGATGATCCAGGGCGTCGCGCCGTCGAGGATCGCCGCCTCCTCGATCTCGAGCGGCAGGTCGCGGACGAAGGCGGTGAGCACCCAGACGGTGAACGGCAGCGTGAAGATCATGTAGGAAAAGACCAGCGCCAGGGGCGAGTTGTAGAGGCCGAGCGTGCGGATCAGCTCGAACAGGCCGGCAAGCAGCGCCACCGGCGGGAACATGGAGACGGAGAGGATGGCGAACAGCAGAAGCGAGCGGCCGCGGAAGCGGATGCGCGCCAGCGCGTAGGCGGCGGTGACGCCAAGGAACAGCGAGATGGCGACGACAGCGCCTGAGACAACCAGCGAATTGAGGAGATTGCGCGGGAAGGTGCCGTCGGTGAGGACGGTCCGGTAGTTGGCGACGCTGACCATCTTCGGCCAATAGTCGACCTCGAATAGCGCCGTCCCCGATTTCAGGCTGGTGACGACGGCGTAGTAGAACGGGAACACCGCGACAATGACGATGACCGCGACGAGCAGGTAGAAGGCAGCGCGGCTGAGTATCCGCATGATCGATGGCCACATGATCAATAGTCCCTGTCCAGCCTGACCCGGCCGAGCCACAGCACGAGCATGGTCAGCAAGGCGAGGATGAGGAAGAGCAGCGTCGAGGCGGCGGAGCCGTAGGCGAATTTGTCGAACTCGAACAGGTTCTCGCGCGCAAACACCGACATTGATTTGGTGTGCGCATTGTTCGGCGTCAGCACATAGATCAGGTCGAAGATGCGCAGCGCGTCGAGGCCACGGAAGATCACCGCCACCATCAGCGCCGGCCGGATGAGCGGCAAGGTCACCTTCCAGAACACCCGCCAGGGGCTCACACCATCGATCCGGGCAACCTCGTAAATCTCGCGCGGCAGCATCTGCAGCGCGGCGAGGATGAGAAGCGCCATGAACGGCGTGGTCTTCCAGATATCGACGATGAGGACGGCGACCATCGCTGTATCGGCGCTGGCGGTCCAGGCGATCTTGGTGCTGATCAGGCCGAGGTTGAGCAGCACGTCGTTGATGATGCCGAACTGATCGTTGAGCATCCACTGCCACATCTTCGCCGAGACGATCGTCGGGATCGCCCAGGGGATGAGGACAGCGGCGCGCACGAAGCCGCGGCCCGGGAATTCGGCGTTGAGCACCAGTGCGACGATCATGCCGAGGACCGTCTCACAGGTCACCGAGATCACAGCGAAGCGCACCGTGTTCCAGACGGCGCGCCACCAGGCAGGATCGACGAGCAGGCCGTCGTAGAGAACCCGGCCGCTCGGCATGGCGAGCACCGAAAAGTAATTGGCAAAGCCAATCCACCGGCCTGCCTCGAGGTCGGTCAGCGAGGTGTCGGTGAAGCTGAAATAGATGGTGCGCAGAAGCGGCCAGCCGGCGACGGCGGCGAGCACGACGAGCATCGGCGCAAGGAACAGCCACGCCGCGCGCACGCGCTGGCGCATCAGCCGCGAGCGCGCCTGCATCACCAGGCGGCGCCCTTGAGCTTCGTCAGTGTCACTTCGAGATCGGCGAGGTTGTCGGCGGCCGAGCCTTCGCCGGAGAGCGTCTCGTGGACGGCAGTCCAGAACGCGTTGGACACCTCGTTGTACCTGACCTTGGCCTCATTCGAGGGACGCGGCACGGCGTTGAGGAAGACGTTCTTCCAGCGCGGGATGACCGGTTGCTCCCTGGCGATGTCGGCATCGTCGTAGAGCGCCTGGATGGTCGGCAGATAAGACGCCTTCAGCGCGCGGTACTTCTGCATCTCGGGCGACGCGACCCATTTGACCAGCTCGATCGCTGCATCCGGGTTCTTCGAATATTTGGAAACGGCGAGGTTCCAGCCGCCGAGCGTCGCCGCCGAGCGGGCGCCCTCGCCCGACCCGGGCGGCAACGTGGTCACGTCGAACTTGCCCTTGATGGGCGAGCCTTCGCTCTCGCCCAGCGAATAGGCGTAGGGCCAGTTGCGCATGAAGACCGCGTTGCCGGTCTGCCAGACGCCGCGCGACTCTTCCTCCTGATAGGCGAGAACACCCGGAGGCGCGATGGTGCCCACCCAGCCCTTGGCCATGTCGAGGGCGGCGGCCGCCTTCGGATTGTTGATCGAGATCGTGCCGTCCGGCTCGATGATCTGCCCACCGCCGTTCGACATCACCCATTCGAGCGCGTCGCAGGTCAGCCCCTCATAGGCGTTGCCCTGGAAGACGAAGCCCCAGATGTTTTTGTTGCCGGCCTCCCGTTCCTTGTCCATGACCAGCTTGGCGGTGGCGGCAAGCTCGCTCCAGCTTCCCGGCAGCTTGGCACCATACTTATCCAGCAGGTCCTTGCGGTAGTAGAGTGCCGGCGCGTCGGTGAATATCGGCAGCGCCACCAGCTTGCCGTCGACGGTCTGCGACTGGATGATCGACGGGTAATGGGCCGCAACGACATCCTTGGTCGCAGCGGTCAGGTCGACGAGCTGGCTGGCCAACTGCGGCGCCCAGATGACGTCGGTCTGATAGACGTCGATGTCGCTGTTGTGGGCGGCGAGCCAAAGCCTGTATTGGCCGAACTGGTCCGTGGTCGAGGTCGGCATCGGAATGATGGTGACCTTGTTGCCGCTTTTCTTCTCGTACTGGTCGAGGATGTCGCGAAGCACCTTCAGGCCATTGCCTGTGTCGCCCGAGACGATGGAGAGGTCGACGGCCCGGGCCGGGCTGGCAGCGAGCACAGCGGCGACGGCAAACGCAAGCAGTGCGTGAAAGAACTTCATGGCGGCGGGTCTCCTCCGGCAGTCGACCAAACGGACAGGCCATGCCTGACCATCCCGGCTGCTCACGACGCACCCCGCCCTCTCCGGCATTGAACTGCGAAGATGCGTGTTGGGTTCCCTATAACGGCCGGTTCATTTTCGACTTGTGGTTGTTGCCTTATGCGGCGGCGCGCCAAGCGCCGGGCGACAGGCCCTTGATGGTCTTGAACACTCTTGTGAGATGGCTTTGGTCGGCAAAGCCGGTCGCGACGGCGATTTCGGCAAGCGGCATGTCGGTTCGCATCAGTGCTGACGCGGCGCGGATGCGGCGGTCGCGCAGATACTGTCCGGGCGTCATGCAAGCTGCGCGATGGAAATCGCGAATAACCTGGAAGCGGCTGACGCCGGCGGCGCTGGCCAGGCGCGCGAGGTCGAAGCCGGCAGCGAGATCGGCCTCGATCAACTCGCCATAAAGCCGGAAGCGCCTGACCGCCTCGCCGCCATCGGACGAATGAATGCTGCCCTTGCCGTTGCCGAAACGGCTGACCAGTTCGCGCAACACCAGCAGCATCGCCGCTTCCAGCTCAAGCGGCTGCCCCGCCAGACGATGCGCATGCACGAAGCCGCGCGCCAGGTCGGGCGCCTGCAAAATCCCCTCGGCGAACATCGGCAATCCCTGCAGCCCGAGATCGTCGGCGATCTCGCCCATCAGGGCAGCATCGGGATAGCAGGTGCGGTAGGCCCAGCCGGAGGCACAGCCCTTTTCGCCGTCATGTGGTTCTTCTGGATTGACGGCGATGATCGAGCCCGCCGGCGCCAGATGATTGCGGCGGCCGATCCTCAGTCTTTCGACGCCGCCAACGACGACACCGAAGACATAGGTCGGATGCGTGTGCAGCGCATAGGCATGGTCGCGGTAGCGGGCTGCGAGCATTTCGAGACCGCCAAGGCCGGCTTGCCGCGTCAGCCTCGCGGCATCGCGTTCTCTCTGTTCGCTGGCATCGCTCATGGTGCCCCCAGCCTTCTCGAAAGCACGCGGCCCGTCAATCCCGTTCAAGACCAGGAGCCAGGCAACCGGGTATCCAGGCGACACTGGACGACGCGGAGAGCGACAATGCAGGAGAACGACAGGGTGGCAGCAATCGTGCCGGAGGCGATCGGCTGGCGGCAACACATCCATGCCAATCCGGAACTGGGCTTTGCAGAGATCGAGACGGCGGCCTTCGTGGCGGGAAAGCTCAAAGAATTCGGCCTCGCCGTCCACACCGACGTCAGCGCCACCGCAGTGGTGGCGACGCTGACCAAGGGCACCAGCCGACGGTCAATCGCGCTGCGCGCCGAACTCGACGCCTTGCCGATCAAGGAAGCCGCCAATGTCGACTACGCCTCACGCAAGGACGGCGTCATGCATGCCTGCGGCCATGACGGCCACATGGCAATGCTGCTCGGCGCCGCAAAGCTGCTTGCGGAGAGCGGTAGTTTCGACGGTACGGTGGTGTTCGTGTTCCAGCCGGCCGAAGAGGTGCTGGGCGGCGGCAAGAAGATGATCGAGGACGGGTTGCTTACCCGCCTTCCGGTCGAACAGGTGTTTGCGGTCCACAATTGGCCGGGCTTTCCGGAAGGGCATGTCGGCGTGCGCGCCGGGCCGCAAATGGCGGCGGTCGACGATTTCGAGATCGCCTTTCGCGGCAGCGGCTGCCACGCGGCGATGCCGCATCTGGGCGACGACCCCGTGCTGGCAGCGGCAAGCTTCGTCACCGCCATCCAGCGCCTGGTCAGCCGCAGCGTCGATCCGCTGTCGCCCATCGTGCTGTCGGTGACGCAAATCCATGGCGGCCGCTTCAACAATTTCGTGCCGGGTGAGGTGAAGGTCGAGGGTACTTGCCGCTTCTATGACCGGGCGCTGTCGGATCATTGCACCGCGGAGATCGAGCGCGTGGCCGAGGCCTGCGCGGCAATGCACGGTGCGAGCGCCAAGCTCATCTACAAGCGCGGCTATCCGCCGGTGGTGAATCCGCCTGATGGCGCGGCGCTCGCGGCAGCGGCCGCCGCTGAGACGATCGGCGCGGATCGTGTCCTTACCGAGTTCCAGCCGAGCATGGGCTGCGAGGATTTTGCCTATTTGCTGCAAGGCGTCGGCGACGGCGCCTATGCCTGGATCGGCGCCGGCGATGTCGGCCCGGGCGCCGGGCTGCATGGCGACCGCTTCGTCTTCAACGACGCCATCATCCCGATCGGCATCCGCTTCTTCCTCAACGTCGTCGAGCGCGCGCTGCCCCTTGGGGGATGACAACGTCGCGGGTGGCTTGAACCGGCAAGCGCCCGTTGCCAAGCGCTCGGATTTCGAGCAAGCCTCGCGGCGACCGTGACGATTGCGAATAGCCTGCCGATGCCGGGGCCTGATAACACCATACTCGTCACCGGGGCTCGCGCGCCGGTGGCGCTGCATCTGGCGCGCCTGCTGCACGGCGCCGGACGCTGGGTGATCCTCGCCGACAGCCCGGCCCACCCGATCGCCGCCGCGAGCAGCGCCTGCGCGCGCTATCACCGCCTGCCGCCGCCGCGCTTCGAGCCGGCGGCCTATGCCGAGACGGTCGAGGCGCTGGTGCGCGCCGAAGGTGTCGATCTGGTCATCCCGACTTGCGAGGAGGTGTTTTATCTCGCCCTTGCCTGGCGCGAGCGTGCCATCCCTGCCCGCCTGTTCGCGCCGGGTATCGAGCTACTTGCACAGGTGCATGACAAGCACGCCTTCATCCGCCTGGCCGAGAGTTTTGGCCTGGCCGTGCCGGAGACGACGCTGCTGCAATCGGCTGCCGATCTCGACGCGGTGCGCGGCCGCTCGCGCGAACTGGTGTTCAAGCCGGTCTGGTCGCGCTTCGCCAGCCAGGTGCAGCTCCGCCCCTCGCCCGGCGCGCTCGACGCCATCAGCCCGTCGCCCGCCGCACCCTGGGTGGCGCAGCGTTTCGTGCCCGGCGATGAGATCAGCGCCTATGCGGTGGCGCGCGACGGCGCCCTCAAGGCGTTCTCGCTCTACCGTTCGCTCTATCGCGCCGGCAAGGGCGCGGGGATCTACTTCGAGCCGGTCGAGGACGCGGCCGCGCGGCATCTGGTCGAGCGCATCGTCGCGGCCACCGGCTGGAGCGGGCAGATCTCCTTCGACCTGATGCGCGAGGCCGACGGCCGCGTGCTGCCGCTGGAGTGCAATCCGCGCGCCGTCAGCGGCCTGCATTTCTTTCGCGACCCGTCGCGCTTTGCCGACGCTATGCTGGGGGACGGCGCGGAGGTGAAGCCCGATGTCGCCGCGCCGCAGACGGTGCGGCTCGCCATGTGTATCTACGGGCTGCCGGCGGCGCTGCGCTCCGGCGAGTTAAGCCGCTTCCGCCGGACGATACGCGAGGCCGACGACCTGCTTGACTGGCCGGACGACCCCGCGCCGAAGAAAGCGCAGTGGCGGGCGCTGGCGGAGATCGCAGGCACGGCATGGCGCGAGCGCATCAGCCTGCAGGCCGCCTCGACCCGCGACATGGAATGGAACGGCCCGCTCCAGACTTGAATCAGCTGAATCAGGAAACCAGGCTATCCCATTGCCGCGTCTTGGTTTTTCCGCAAGTGGTTTCGGTCACGCCGGCTTCGCAGGCTCATTGGCCATGGCCTCGATGTTGTAGCCATCGGGATCAAGAACAAAGCAGGCGTAGTAGTTCGCGGCGTATTCCGGGCGCGGGCCGGGCGCGCCATTGTCGGTGGCACCCGCGTCGAGAGCAGCGCGATAAAACGCGTCGACCTCCGCCTTGCTGTTGACCCGGAAAGCCACGTGCAAATGCGTCAGAGGTGGTTTGCTGTCCGATGTCTGGATCTCGAACAGGGCGCCGTCGCCAACGTCAAAGGCCCAGAACACGGCCTCCTTGCCGAAGGAGAGGCGATAACCCAATGGCTCAAGCGCTCGCTCGTAGAAGAGCTTGCTCGTCTGCAGGTCGCTGACCGCGATGGTTATGTGATCGATCACGTCTTGGGCACTCCATGAAGGCGGACATTGCCAACGAGGCTAGCACCAGTCGGAGGCTCGAAAACAGGCGTCATTCCAAAATCCGGCCTTGCTAAAGTTCGATCTGGTGGACGCGCGGCCTGGCCGCGGATGCCGGCATTTCGCCATCCATGATGGCGGCGATGTCGCGGCGAAGGAAATCCAGCGGACCGATCGCCGGGCGCGCAGGCGGCTCGAAACGGGCATTGTCGCTCGCCGATTTCAGCACGCGGCGATCCTGCTCGAGGGCGATGTTGAACAGCGGCTTGAAGGCGAGCGCCTTGATCTCGCCCAGCCATCCCTGGCGCGGGCCGATCAGCCAGCCGACGCCCTCGACGGTGCGCTCGTCGGCCTGACGCAAATGGAAGGTCGTGGCCAGCGCCAGCCCGCCCTTGCCCCAATATTCCAGCTCGGCGATGCCGGGGTGGCGGAAGCGGCCGATGGTTTTCGCCCGCTCTCCCTCCAGCAGCCGGCTGATCAGCCCTTGCTGGCGCTCCTCGCCGGTGTAGCAGGCCTCGACCCAGCCCTCCCCGCCGGTCACTTCGACGCGCACAAGATGGCGCTTCGAACTCAGGCCGCGCAGCAGGCCCTTGTGGGTGAAGTGGATGTGGGTGGCGTCGAGGATGTTCTCGGCCGCGTCGATGACCGTCGATTGGGTCGAGGAGCGCACCCGCCGCAAGACGATGTCCTTGCCCTGCATGCAGTGGAGATAGGGTTCGCTTTCCGGCGCGCCCGACGACACGAAGACGACGCCGTCACGCTCGATGGCGCTAAAGCTGCGCACCCGGTAATGCGGCATCTCGCCGACATGGCCGGGAATGGCGGTGCAGCGTCCTTCGCCATCGTAGCGCCAGCCGTGATAGGGGCATTCGATCTCGCCGCCGACCACCTTGCCGGTCGACAGTTCGACCAGCCGGTGCGGGCAGCGGTCGAAAAGCGCTGCAATGCCTTGCGCCGAGTGGAACAGCACCAGCGGCGCGCCGTCGAACAGGATGCGCTTCGGCTTGCCCCTGATGTCGGCTGACAGCGCCACCGCCTGCCAATGATTCTTGCTTTTTTGGCGCTCGCTCATAGTTCGAACCTCCTGAGCAGGGGGATGCCGATCCGCGCCAGCACGGTTTCCATGATGCGGATCGCCATGCGGCGACGGCGCGGCAGATGGCCGGCATAGACGGCGTTGTACTCGATCGCCGGCACGGCGCCGCGCCGGCGTTTGAAGTCGGCGGCACCGGCGCTCATGTTGAAGAACAGGCCGCGCGCCGTGGCATGGTCCTGCGCCATCGCCATCACCATGCGGTAGAGGCCTTCCTCGATCGGCAGGCCGGTATCGTAGCCGACGATCGGCTGGGTCAGCGTGCGGCCGTTCTCGAACAGGCCGGTGATGGCGACAAGCTCGCCGCCCGGCCGGCGCAGGCCTGCCAGGCTGATTATTCCGCGGCGGTGCATCTCTGCGATATAGCGGGCGGTGTAGTGCGGATTGAGCGGCGTGTATTTGTCGAGATAGAGCATCCGGTAGAGTTCTTCGCTGCGCACATAGTCGGCCTCGCCGAAACCGGCATCGCCGACCCTCTCGAAGCCGGTCATGCGCAGCCGCTTGCGGTCGCGCTTCATGTCGTTTGTCATGGCCGGCGCGGCGCTGCGGTCGGCAAAGATGTAGATCTGGCGCGCCGCCAGCATGCGAAAGCCTTCGGCCTTCAACGCCGCGATGGTCGCGGGATCGGCGATCTCGTTCAGCGAACGGATGACGATCGCACGGTCGGGGAACCGCGCAGCAAGGTTGGCGCGTAGTGCGATGACCGCGGCGCGGTCGAGCAGCGGCACCGGATTGGTCGAATAGAGCCAGTTGTTGACCTGCACCTGATGGTCGAGGCCGCACGCCCTGACCAGCGGCGCGCAGGTGCCGATCAGCGCGCGAAGCGCCCGCCGCAGCAAAGGATGCGCGACGAAATTGCGGGTCTCGTCGACGGCGTAGTCGATGTAGGCGCTGGACGGGCAGCAGATGTAGCAGTTCGGCGCCTCGCTGGCATCGTTCAGCGTCAGCGGGAAGACGCGGCCGACGATCTCCAGCGTCTCGACCGAGACCGTCAGATTGGCAACGAGATCATGCACCGGGATGCCGTTGAAAAGCTCGACGAATGCCCGGACTTTGGCGGGGCTGTTCTCGACGCGGTCCGCCTGCTGAAGCGGGCCGTCCAACGTGGCAGCATCCGGCCGGCTCACGGCGGCACCCGGCATTCGACGCGCCGCAGCTTGCGGCTGGTTTCGAGCAGCAGCGGCACGCGGATAAGAGCGACCGTCGCGGCAGACTTTCGCGCCGCCAGCAGCGCCTGCACAGCGTGATGCGCGGCGGTTGCGGCTTCGTCGTCGAGATCGGGCGCGAGCCTGAGCTCGATCGTCTCGAGCGCGGTCTGGATCAGGCGGAAATCGTCGATGCGCCGATCGGCCTTCAGCACGGCGTTGCGCAGGATGTCGGGTGTCAGCAGGATCGGCCCATCCGCCGAGGCAAGCCGGAAGACATCGTCCATGCGGCCGACGATCTCGTCCACGGTGCGCAGCGGCGAGCCGCAACGGCAGGGTTTGTCGGAGAGCCGTAACAGGTCGTTCATCCTGTATCGCGCCATGATCTGGGTCTGGCGGCGGAAGGCGGTGACCAGAGGCGTGACCAGCCCGTCGCCGGCCGGCTCGAATTCGAAGAAGACCGAGTCTTCCGCAAGATGCAGCCCGCCCTGCCGGCAGGTGACCGCGAACAGTCCTTCGGTCGCCATGTAGATCTCGTCGAGCGTCAGCCGGAAGAAGGTCTCGATAACAGGACGGTCGACCGGATCCAGCGTCTCGGCAGCGGAGAAGACGCGCTCTGGCGAGAGCCGGAAGCCGGTGGCGGCAAAATGCCGGAGCATCTTGGGCGGTGCGATGATCACCGTCGGCACGAAATCCTCGAGCGCGGCGCGCCAATGCTCGGGCCCGAGCGTCAGGTCGAAAAAGCGCAGGTCGATACGCCGGGATTTGCGCGCGCTGTCATAGAGGCCGGTGTTCTGCGGCAGGATGACGGCGACGCGCATGCCGCGCCAGAGCAGATCCGGCACCGCCTTGGCGAGGATCGTGCCCAGCCAGCGGTATTTTTCCGCCTCGGAAATGACGAACAGGCCGCGATTGCCCGATGTGCCGGTGCTTGCTCCGACCGTCAGGTCGCCGAGGCGGCCATCGGCGGAAGCGGCGGCCCAGGCATCGCGGGCCGACACACCGCCGATGTTGAAGCGCTCGAAATTCGCCATCAGCTGCGCCTTGTCGGTCACCGGCAGCTCGCCGAGGTGATGCGGTACCTTGCCGTAGAATGGTGCCAGCGGCAGGTCGCGGTCGAGCCAACGGCGCAAGGTGCGCGCCTGCCAGCGCTCGAAGGCGGGACGGCTCTTGCGCGACACCCATCGGGTGACGGCAAACGACCGGAGCGCTTCGGCGAGCCCGTTCATCCGCCCTCGCCGCCCAGATCATATTTCGTCGGCGCCGGATCGTGGCAGAACATGACCTCGCCGCCGGCCGCCAGAAAGCGGCGCAGCATGGCGCTGGTCGGCTCGATGGCGGCAAAATCCTCGGCCAGCAGGCTTGTCGGAAAACCCGGCGTGCGTTCCTGCTTCAGCGCGCCGAGCAACCACTGCACGTCGACGGCGTAGAGTAGCGGACGCTCCATGTTGGGGAAGAGCAGGCCGAACTGGCCGTCGGCATGGCCGGGAAGGTCGACCGCCACCACGCTGCCGTCGCCGAACAGGTCGGCCCCGCCGGGCACGTCATCATGGGGTGCTACCTGCCGCTTGGACGACAATCCATCGAGCCGGCTCTCGAAATCCGCCGGAAACAGTTCGGTGAATACGCCATGGCGCAAATTCTGCCAGGCTGTCCGTGCCTTCAGCCGCGCCCAGGCGGCGTCGCTGGCGATGAAGCGAGCCTTTGGAAACAGGGACAGGCCCGAGATATGGTCGGCATGGAAATGGGTGACGATGACGGCGCTGATGTCGCCGGGCGCGAGGCCAAAGCGCGCCAGCACCGGCAGCACCTGCTCGGCCGCATTGAGTTCGGGGTTCAGCAGCGCGCCGTAAAGGCGCAGCATCGTGCCGCGTCCCGACCCGGTGACCGCTTCGGGCGTGTAGCCGGTGTCGACCAGCACCGGCCCGGCGACGGGATGCAGGATCAGCCCGTAGCGGACGCGCAGCCGCACGCTCTTCCAGGTGCCGCCACGCAGGATCAGCCGTTCGGCCGCACTCACCCAGGCGCTGTTGGCAAAGACGATCTTCACGCCAGGCCTCCCCCGGTGAAGGTACGGTCGAGCCCTGCCTCGAAGGAGATTTTCGGCGCCCAGCCCAGCACGCGCTTCGCCTTCGCAAGGTCGAGGCTCTGGGCATAGGCGAACAGGCCGAGGCCATAGCGCGTCACCGGCGGCTCGGGACGACCGGGCAGTCGCAGCGCCACGGCCTCCATCGCACCGGCCGCCAGCATCGCCGGCCAGAGCGGCATCTTGCGCCAGCGCGCCGCAAAACCGGCCCGCGCGCAGGCCGTGTCGGCGATGCGGCGCACCGGCAGCACCTCGCCGCCGGAGACGTTGAAGATCTGGCCTTCGGCTTGGCCCGACGCCGACAAGGCGGCCAGCACGGCGTCGACGACATCGCCGACATAGGTGAGATCGATGCGCGCCCGGCCGTCGCGAAACAGCGGCAGCGGGCGGCTTTTTGCGGCTTTGAGCAGGCGCGGCAGCAGTGCACGATCGCCGGCGCCGTAGATGCCGCGCGGTCTCAACACCACCGGGTGGCTGACAGGCGCGGCCAGCACGAGCCTCTCGGCCTCACGCTTGGTGCGGGCATAGTGGTTGACCGGGTCGGGCAAGGCCGCGTCTTCGGCAAGATCGAGCTGATCGCGATAGGCGAAGCACACCGACGGGCTGGAGATATGGACGAAGCGGCCGATGCCTTGCCGTGTCGCGAAATCGAGGAGGTTGCGGGTTGCCGTCACATTGGCCGCCTCGAAATCCGCGAGCCGGCCGAACGGCGCCGAGAGCGCGGCGCAATGGACGATCCGGTCGACCTTGCCGAGTCGTTGATCAAGCCTCGTATCGAAGGGCACGGACAGGTCGTGGCGGATGGTCTGGTGGCCCTGCGCCTCCAGCGCGGCACAACGCGCCGCATCGCGGCCGAGACCGAGTGCCGGCGTGCCCGATGCGGCCAGCCGCGCCATGACATGGGTGCCGAGGAAGCCGCTGGCGCCGGTGACGAGCACGGCCATCGTCAGGCTTCCAGCGCCATGCCGCCGAAGGACACGCCGGCCGATGTGCCCAGGAACAGCAGCTTCGCGCCTGCTTCGACGCGGCCTTGCCGTCGCGCGATATCGAGCGCGAAGGGAATGGAGGCGGCGATCTGGTTGCCGTAGCGCGCCGAGATGTCGACGAGCTTTTCCGGCGCGAAGCCGGTCTGGCGCGCCATGTGGGCGAGCGCGAACGGGCTTGCCTGATGCGGCACGACGAGGTCGACATCCTCATGCCGCCAACCGGCGCGCTCGAGCAATTCGGTGACGAATCCGTTGAAATGGCGCGAGGTGACGCGGAACAATTCCTTGCCGTCCATATGGAACAGGCTGTGGCGGGCAAACTCTTCCGGCTGGCGGCGAAAATCGAAACGGGTGCCGCCGGAGCCGATGCCGCAGGCCTCCCAGGCCGACGGGTAAGTGCGCATCAGGTTTGCCGCCACCCTGCCTTCACTCGGCTCGGCCTTGCGCAGCACCGCCGCAGCGGCGCCATCGCCGAACAGTGCCGCGACTTCCGGCTGTTCCTTCCAAGGCAGAGCCCGTGAGGCGACCTCGGAAGAAAACACCAGCGCCGTCCTACATTGCCCGGCCTCGATCAAGCGGGCAGCGGTCTCGAATGCGGTGAGAAAACCGAGGCAGGTGCTGTTGACGTCGAAGGCAGCGGCCGATCCGTCGGCCAGGCCGAGGCGCTGCATGACCAAAGGCGCCGTCGACGGCAGCGGCTGGTAAGGCACGCCGCAGCCGGCGATGACGAGATCGACGGCGCCGACCTCGATCCCGGCATCGGCGAGCGCCAGACGCGCCGCCGCGCAAGCGAGGTCAATCTGCGATTCAGCCTCGCAGACATAGCGCTCGACAACGCCCGTGGCGGCTTCGAGCGTGCCCTGGCCAAGGCCGAGCCTTTCCTCCAGCGCGCGCGACGTCACGCATGAAGCCGGCACCGCCCTGCCGGTTCCGATGATCCTGACCCGCATTCTCAACCCGCCGAATGAGTTCGCGTCTATCTAACCCATAACCCGGATTGCGTGTGATGGTAATGATGTGTCTCGAAATGCCGCCTGGCTCCGGCGAGTAGCGCTCCGTCGACCGAGGTGCCGGATCAGGCCGCCACCTCGACGGCCATTCCGGCGGCCCTCCACTCGGGCATGCCATCCGCGAGCCGGCGCGCGGCATAACCGTGGCTGCGAAGTGCCGCCACCGCCTCGAAGGACATCACACACCATGGACCGCGGCAGTAGGCGACGACTTCCTTGTCCTTGCCGAGCTCGGAAAGCCGGGCCGGAAGATCGCCAAGCGGTACGTTGATCGCGCCTGGTACATGGCCGAGCGCAAACTCGTCCGGCGGGCGGACATCGATCACGGTCACCAGCCCGTCGTGCATTCGCATGGCCAGTTCCTGGCGCGTGACCGGCTCCATGTCGTCGCGGGCTTCGAAATAGCCGCGCACGATGCGGTCGACTTCCGCCAGATGGCGCTCGGCGACGGTGCGCACCGAAGCGAATGCCGCCAGCCCGCTGTCGTCGACGAGACGGTAGTTGACGAACTTGCCGTTGCGCTCGGCCGACAACAGCCCGGCGCGGCGAAGTGTCTGCAGATGCTGGGAAACGTTGGCGATCGGCAGGCCGAGCTTCATTGCCAGCGCCTCGACGCTGCGCGGACCCTGCGCCAGGTGCTCGATCAGTTCCAGCCGCTGCGGATGGCCGAGCGCCTTGGCGACGATCGCGAACTGCTCGTAGAGCTTCTGTTTCGGATTGCGGATTGACATCGACTTCCAGGTCACGATACATCATTCAATATAATCATTGAATGACAGCCCCCAGCCGAGCTGTCAAGCTTTCGCCCGTTCGCGGGCGCGCCGGAGCGTGGCGATGATCCTGAGACAATTCCTTCATTCGCAGCCGGTTGGCGCGTCCTATCTGTTCGGTTGCGGCGGCAAGGCGGCCGCAGCCGTCGTCGATCCGATCGGCGACATCGCGCCCTATCTCGAGGTAGCGCAAGCGACCGGCATGCGCATCCTCTACGTCATCGACACCCACATCCACGCCGATCATATTTCGGCGGGCCGCGCGCTCGCCGCGGCCGCCGGTGCCGACTACGTGCTGTTCGAGGGTGCGCAAGCCGCCTTCCCGTTCCGGGCGGTCAAGGATGGCGATGTCCTCGAACTCGGCAACGTGACCGCGACGGTCATGCACACGCCCGGCCATACGCCGGAGCACATAACGCTGCTGGTGACCGACCGCACCCGCGCGCCGGAACCGTGGTTCGCGCTGACCGGCCACACGCTGATGGTAGGCGACGTCGGCCGCACCGAACTCGCCTCCAGCGCCGAGGACGGCGCCAGGGCGCTGTTTGCGAGCGTCGGGCGGCTGAAACAACTGCCCGATCATATCGAGGTGCTGCCCGGGGCCTTTTCGGGCTCGGTCTGCGGACGGTCGCTGAGCGGCAAGCCGACGTCGACGATCGGCTTCGAGAAGCGCTTCAACAAGGCCTTCCGCATCGACGACGAGTCCGCGTTCGTTCAGGCGATGACCGCCGATATTCCACCACCGCCGCCCGATGCAGCCCATAACCGCGCCTCGAACGCTGGCGCTGCGCGGTGACGGCGGCGGTGGCCGCATCCTCCATAGCACTCGGTCTCAAGGCAAACTGGCGGCAATTCGCCCTGCTGGTGCTGATCAACGCCTTCGTCGGCGGCATGGTCGGCATTGAGAGAACCGTGGTGCCGCTGATCGGCTCCAAGGAGTTCGGCATCACCTCGACGACGCTGGTCGTTTCCTTCATCGTCAGCTTCGGCGTGGTGAAGGCCTTCGCCAATCTCGTCTCCGGCCAGCTTGCCGACAGCTGGGGCCGCAAGCGCGTGCTGGTGCTCGGCTGGATGTTCGGCCTTCCCGTGCCGTTCATGATCCTGTGGGGCCCGAGCTGGAGCTGGATCATCGCCGCCAACGCCCTGCTCGGCGTCAGCCAGGGGCTGGCCTGGTCGATGACGGTGCTGATGAAGGTCGACCTCGTCGGGCCGAAGGGGCGCGGACTGGCGGTCGGCCTGAATGAGTTCGCCGGCTATTTCGCCGTCGGCATCACCGCTTTCCTGACCGGCTATCTGGCCGGGCAATACGGCCTTCGCCCGGTCCCCATCTATCTCGGGATCGGGTACGCGATCGTCGGAACCGCGCTGTCGATCCTGCTGGTGCGGGACACGCGCGGGCATGTCCAACTGGAGGCGGCAAACGCTGCGAAGGCGGCCTCTCCCCTCACCTTTCGCGAAATCTTCGCCTTGACCTCGTTCGGCGACCCGAACCTGTTCGCGGCCTCGCAAGCGGGGCTGGTCAACAACCTCAACGACGGCATGAGCTGGGGCATCTTCCCGCTGTTCTTCGCCGCGAACGGCCTCGGCGTGGAGCGAATCGGAATTCTGAAAGCCGTCTATCCGGCCGCCTGGGGGGTGCTTCAGGTCGCCACCGGACCGCTCAGCGACAAATGGGGCCGCAAGGGCCTGATCGTAGCGGGCATGTGGGTTCAGGCGGCAGCCTTGCTGCTGACCGCCCTCACCCGCGACTTCCGCTGGTGGCTGGCGGCAAGCCTGCTGCTTGGGCTCGGCACCGCGATGGTTTATCCGAGCCTGATCGCGGCCGTGTCCGATGCATCCCACCCCTCGTGGCGGGCGCGCTCGCTCAGCGTCTATCGCTTCTGGCGCGACCTCGGTTACGCGATCGGTGCGCTCTCGGCAGGCCTTGTCGCCGACTTCTTCGGCTTCGCCTGGGCGATAGGATCGGTCGCGGCGCTGACATTTATCTCAGGCATCGTCGTTGCCCTGATGATGCGAGCGCCGGACAGAGGGCCAAACAGCTAGAGTGTGGTCCGACATGGCCGGTTCGCTACCTTCCGCGTCCGCCTCTAAGCCTTGCGCTCCCAGCGCCGGTCGGACGTCTGCTGCCAGTAGGTCACCGTATGGCCGGCATCCTTCATCGTCTTCCAGTGGCTACGCGCGCCTTCGAGCTGGGCCGTGTCATGGCCGTCGAACAGGAAGACGGCGCGCTCGTAGCCGCCGAGATCCGCAGGTGCGGCGCCGTCGACGAGGAAGCGGATCTGCGCCGCGTTCGGGTTGCCATCGCCGGTGGTGAGCAGGATCGGCTGCTCGGCCGGATAGGCTTCGCGGTCGGTCGCATGCGCCAGGAAGGAATCGTCGCGGAACGTCCACAGGTGCTGATCGAGCGCGTCGCGCCGCTCCTCGGTGCCGGTCTGCACCACGGCGCGCCAGCCGCGGTCGACACTGCGCTCGAGCAGCCCGGGCAACGCATCTTCCAGCGTCGATTCGGTCAGGTGATAGAACAGGACTTCGGCCATGGCGTTGGCCTCATCCCTCGTAGTGGTCGCGCACCAGCCGGTCGAGCAGCCGGACGCCGAAGCCCGAGCCCCAGGACTGGTTGATCTCGCTCGGCGGCGAGCCCATCGCGGTGCCGGCGATGTCGAGATGCGCCCAGGGCGTTTCCTTGACGAAGCGCTGCAGGAACTGCGCGGCGATGATGGCGCCGCCGTAGCGCCCGCCGATGTTCTTCATGTCGGCATTCTTGGAATCGATCAGCTTGTCGTATTCGGAGCCCAGCGGCATGCGCCACAGCCGCTCCTGCGTCGCCTGCCCGGCATTGGCCAGCCTCTCTGCCAGTTCGTCATTGTTGGAGAACAGGCCGGCGTAGTGCTGGCCGAGCGCCACCATGACGGCGCCGGTCAGCGTCGCCAGATTGACCATGAACGCCGGCTTGAAGCGGTCGTTGCAGTACCAGAGCGCATCCGCCAGCACGAGGCGGCCTTCGGCGTCGGTGTTCAGCACCTCGATGGTCTGGCCCGACATCGAGGTGACGATGTCGCCAGGGCGCTGGGCGTGGCCGTCGACCGCGTTCTCGACCAGGCCGATGACGCCAACGACGTTGGCCTTGGCCTTGCGCGCGGCCAGCGCATGCATCAGCCCGGTGACGGCGGCAGCACCGCCCATGTCGCCCTTCATGTCCTCCATGCCGGAAGCCGGCTTCATCGAATTGCCGCCGGTGTCGAAGGTGACGCCCTTGCCGACAAAGGCGACGGGGCTCGCCTTGGCCTTGCCGCCGTTCCACTGCAGGACGGCCATGCGGGCGCCGCGCGGCGACCCTTGAGCGACGCCGAGCAGCGAGCCCATGCCGAGCTTCTTCATTTCCTTCTCGGTCAGGATCTCGACGGTGACGCCGAGCGCCTCCAACTCCTTGGCGCGGGCGGCGAATTCCACCGGCCCCAGCGCATTGGCCGGCTCGTTGACCAGGTCGCGCGCCAGAAGCACGCCGTCGATCACCGCCACCTCGTCGGCGAAGGCCTTTTTCGCCGCGGAAGGATCGGCGCAATGGATGGTCACCTTTGCCGGCTTCTTCGGCTGGCCGTTGTCCTTGTCCTTCTTCGTCTTGTACTTGTCGAAGGCATAGCTGCGCAAAAGGATGCCGGCCGCGACGTTCGCCGCTTGCCTGCCGCCGGCCTGGGCGCCCGCAACGTCGAGCACGACGGCGACCTCGGCTGCCTTGCGCAGCGATGCGGCGATGCTGCCGCCGAGTTTCAGCCATGCATGATCGTCGAGGCTGGAAGCCTTGCCGGCGCCGACCGCCACGAGACGGTCGAGTGCTGTTCCTTCCGGCGCGAACACCTCGACGACGCTGCCGAACTTGCCGGAGAAATCCGCAGCCGGAAACGCCCGCGCAAGCGTGCCGGCCGGATCGCAGGCCTTGGCGGCATCGCTGACGCCGCCATCGTCCGCCGCCAGCACGAAGACGCTGCCCTTCCTCGACGTTGCGGTCTGGGGTGCGGCGAATTTGGCGAAGGCGATCGTAGGTCTCGAATTCATCAGGTGCTGCTTTCAGGGGTGCTGGGTGCCGGACAACGGCTTTCAAGAGTGCGCGACATTTGGTCGTTTTACGGCATTTGGCAAGACTTTGGCCGAAATCGCAGCCTATATGCGCGCCTCGAACACTATCGGATTCGCTGCGACATGACCCCGCTCCCTTGTCGCAACTTGTTGTTAACCATCAATGTTTTGCATTTTTTATCCATTGGAGCCGACACTCCGCCCGCCGGGGCGAATGATGTGGGACGAGAAACCGGATCGAGCCGCCGATGGAGCCAGTTGTGCAGGCGTCGCCGGATGACTACCTTGTCCGCGGGCATGATGCCGTTCGGCAAAATCGAGAAAAGCCTTCATGAAGGTCGTTGAACGCTACATCATGCGTCGGACATCGGCGGTCTTCCTGGCTGCGCTGACCTGGACGCTGGCGATCGTGTGGACGACGCAGGTACTGGCCAAGATCGACCTCGTCACCGACAGCGGCCAGTCGGCGCTGACCTTCTTCGAGGTCGCGGCGCTGATCATCCCGTCGATCATCCCGATCGTCGTGCCGTTCGCGCTGGTGGTGGCGGTCGCCCAGACGCTCAGCGTCATGAACACGGATTCGGAACTGGCCGTGATCAATGCCGCCGGCGCCTCGCGCTGGACCATCGCGCGGCCGATCCTGCTCCTGGCGCTGGCGGCAAGCGTCTTTTCCTTCGTCGTCGACAATGGCGTCGACCCCTATGCCAGGCAGAAGAACCGGCAGCTGGTGGCGGCTTCGCGCGCCGACCTGGTGTCGCTGATCATCCAGGAGGGCACGTTCCGCAAGATCGACGACGGCCTGTTCCTGCAGGTCGGCGAACGGCTGCCCGACAACAGGCTGGGCGGCATCTTCGTCGCCGATTCGCGCGAGGAAGGCGCCAACCTGATCTATTACGCCAAGAGCGGCAGCATTGTCGAAAAGGGCGACGAGAAGGTGCTGATGATGAATGACGGCGTCATCCATCGCAAGACGCTGACCGGTGACCTCTCGGTCATCCGCTTCACCTCCTACGCCTTCGACCTCTCGGCCTTCATGTCGGCCGCCAACGAAATCACGCTCCTCCCGAAGGACCGCACGACCCAGTACCTGCTCAACCCGAGCCCCAACGACAAGATGTTCCAGCGCAACCCGGGCGAGTATTCGGCCGAACTCGAGCAGCGTTTTTCCGAATGGTCCTACTCGCTGGTGTTCGCGCTGATCGCGCTGGCGGTGGCGGGCGACGCGCGTTCGCATCGCGAGGCGCGCATCCACCCGCTGATCACCGCAATCGTCATTGCGCTGTTCGTGCGCTGGCTTGGTTTCTTCGCCGCCGGCAAGGCGGACAAGGTTCCGCAATACGCCTATATGGTCTTCGGCGTGCCGATCGTCGCCTCGGCGATCGCCGGCTGGTTCATCCTCTCCTCCAGGACCATGGAACTGCCGGTCGCCTGGGCGGACTGGATGACCAACGTCGCCGGCCGCGCCAGCGAAACCTGGACGGCCCTCAAGCTGCGCTTCGCCAAGCGCGGCGCCTCCGGCCAGGGAGCCGGCTGATGGGCCGGACACGCTAATGGGCTGGACACGCTAATGGGCTGGACTCTGGGCCGCTATTTCTTCTTCCGCTACGTGTCGATCACGGTGTGGTTCTTCCTCGGCCTTTTGGCGCTGGTGTTCCTGATCGACTTCACCGAGCTGTCCGGCCGCACCACCGGCCTGCCGGGCTTTACCTATGGCACGGCGTTCGCGATTTCGGCGCTCAGGATGCCGATGATCATGCTGCAGACGGTGCCGTTCGTCGGCCTGTTCTCGGCGATGGCGACGCTGGTGTCGCTCAACCGCAAATACGAGCTGGTCATTGCCCGCTCGGCCGGCGTCTCGGCCTGGCAGTTCCTGTTGCCGTGCTGCATCGGGGCGCTGATGGTCGGCATGCTGTCGGTCGGCGTGCTCAACCCGGTGGCGGCGCATGCCTTCTCCTGGTCCGAGCGGATGGAAAACCAGCTGCGCGCCGGCAAATCCAACACCGTTTCGGCCGACTCGACACCTTGGATCCGGCAGAAGACCGCCTCCGGCGATACCATCATCGGTGCCCGCGCCATCCTCAACCAGGGACTGGAGATGGCGGATACCGTCTTCTTCGTGCTCGATCAGCAAGGCAACATCGTCGAGCGCAAGGACGCGGCGCGTGCCTTCCTGCGCGACGGCTATTGGGAATTGCAGGACGTCAAGGTCTTCAAGAACGGCACCATCCGCTCCGAAGCGACCGACCGCGTGGACACCAATCTCAAGCCGGAATTCGTGCAGGAGCGGCTTGCCCGGCCGGAAACGATCCCCTTCTACGACCTGCCGGGCAAGATCGAGGTTGCCCGTTCCTTCGGCCTCAAGGCAAATGCCTTCGCCATGCAGTTTGATTCGCTGGTGGCGTTGCCGTTCCTTCTCGTCGCCATGACGCTGATTGCGGCAACAGTATCAATGCGATTTGCAAGGATGGGGCAGTCGGCGACGATGATTCTGGGTGGCGTCCTCGCAGGCTTTCTGCTTTATGTCGTTTCGGTATTGGTCAAGGCATTCGGCGTGGCGGGATTCGTGCCCACAGCCGTGGCTGCATGGGTTCCGGTTGTCGTGGCTATGTTCTTCGGGGTGACGTTCCTGCTTTACAAGGAAGACGGCTAGTGAGGGAGGCGGTTTTGCGCAGCCATAGGCAGGCCGGTTTGGCACGCCTTTATGGGGCGAGCGCCTTGGCATGCCTGTTCGCCTGCGCGGTCCCGCTGGCCCCTGCGCTGGCGCAGGACGTCACGGACATGGCGACGAACGTTCCTTCCGGCTCGCAGATGCTGCTTGCCGCCGATACGCTTGTCTACAACAACGACGATCAGACCGTGACCGCCGTCGGTGCCGTGCAGATCGACTATGGCGGCAACAAGCTCGTCGCCCAGCGCGTCGTGTACAACCGCAACACCGAGCGCATGGTCGCCAGCGGCGCCGTCGAGATCATCAACAGCGACGGCACAAAGATCAATTCCGAGCATATCGACATCACCGACGATTTCGCCGACGGCTTCGTCAACGCGCTGCGTGTCGAAACCCCGGAAAAGGCCTATTTCGCCGCCGAAAGCGCCGAACGCATGGGCGGCGTGCTGACGACCTTCCACAACGGCGTCTACACGGCCTGCGAACCTTGCGAGGACAAGCCGGACAAGGCACCGACCTGGCGCGTCAAGGCGCGCAAGATCATCTGGAACGGCGAGAAGAAGACGGTTCGCTTCGAGAACGCGAATTTCGAGTTCTTCGGCTTTCCGCTTGCCTATCTGCCGGCGTTCGAGATCGCCGACCCGACGGTCAAGCGCAAGAGCGGCTTCCTGATCCCCGGCATCAACTACAAGACCGACCTCGGCTTCGGCGTCAAAGTCCCCTATTACTTCGCACTGTCGCCGACTTACGACCTCACCGTCACCGGCACCGGCTACACCAAGCAGGGCTTCCTCGGCGAGGCCGAGTGGCGCCAGCGCTTCAACAATGGCGAGTACACGCTGAAGATGGCCGGCATCCGGCAGGAGAGCCCGGAAGAGTTCATCAACAGCAGCGGCGTCAATGTCGATTCCGGCCCCGCCAGCGATCCGAACAAGTTCCGCGGCATGATGGGCACCAAGGGCCAGTTCGCCATCAATCCGCGCTGGGATTTCGGCTGGGACGTGCTGCTGCAGAGCGACAAGAATTTTTCGCGCACCTACTCCATCGACGGTTTCAGCGACGTCACACACCAGTCGACGATCTACCTGACCGGCCTCGACGGCCGCAATTACTTCGATGTGCGCGCCATGCGCTTCGAGGTCCAGGAGAACACGCTGGCCAGCGATCCGTCCGCCCGTGCCGCCCAGCAGCCATGGGTGTTGCCGTCGCTCGACTATGCCTATATCCCCGACATGTCTGTCGCCGGCGGGCAGTTGTCGTTCAACGTCAACGCGCGGGTCATCAGCCGCGACCGGCTGGATCAAGCCTTCGAAACTCCCTATGACGACAGCACGCCCGTTGAGCGGGTGCGCGGCATCGAAGGCCAGTCGAGCCGCCTCACCGCCGAAGCCGAATGGAAGCGCACCTTCACCACCGATGGCGGCCTGCAGCTGACGCCGCTGCTGGCGCTGCGCGGTGACGCCGGCTATGTCAACGCGACCTCGAACTCGCTCGCCGCCATCAACGAGATGGCGACGAATCTCGGCGTCGACGACAATATGCGCACGTCGCTGGCGCGCTACATGGCGACCGCGGGGCTCGAAATGCGCTGGCCGGTGCTGTTCTCGATGCCGAGCTCCAGCCATATCGTCGAACCGATGGCGCAGGTGTTCGTGCGCCCGAACGAGCAGTATGTCGGCGGCCTCGCCGTACCCAACGAGGACGCGCAGAGTTTCGTCTTCGACGCCACGACGCTGTTCGAGCGCGACAAGTTTTCCGGCTATGACCGCATGGAAGGCGGCACGCGCGCCAATGTCGGTTTCCGCTATTCCGGCGCCTACGACAATGGCTGGAGCACCAATGCGATCTTCGGCCAATCCTACCAGCTGGCAGGCCAGAATTCGTTCACGGCGCCCGACCTGGTCAATGTCGGCGCCTATTCCGGACTGGACAAGTCGACCTCCGACTATGTCGGCCTGATCGGCTTCAGCAGCGCGAGCGGCTTCTCCGGCTCGCTCAGCGGCCGTTTCGACGAACAGAGTTTTGACGTCCGGCGCGCCGAGGTGAAAGCCGCCTATTCCGGCCTGCCGGTTTCGCTCAGCGCCAAATATGCCTTCATCCAGGCGCAGCCGCTTTACGGCTTCACCACCGATCGCCACGAGGTCACGCTCGGCGCCTCGACGCATCTTGCCGAGAACTGGCGCGTCTTCGGCACCGGCACCTACGACCTGAGGCAAAGCGTGCTGGTCAAGGACGGCGTCGGTTTTGCCTATAATGATTCCTGCTTCACCTATTTGATGACGTTCTCCGAATCGCGCGACACGATCACCAAGGAAGTGTCGCAGAATGTCGGCTTCAACCTGTCGTTCCGCACGCTCGGCGATTTCGGCACGTCACAGAGCTCGATCGACACGATCCAGTAAAGACGGGCCAGTAAAGACGGGCCAGTAGCAGACGGGGTCATGCGCTGGTGACATCGTTTCGCCGTATAGAGCGGGCACGGGTTTCGATCACACCGCATGACCCCGAAAATCGAGATCGATTTTCGGAAAGGATCATGCGCAAAGTTAAGATGCTGCAGCGTCCTTTGCGCGTCCGAGGAACGCGCGGCGCTGTAGGAGCGGGATGGAATATTTGGGATGCTCTCGATGAGGAAATATCTGTTTTCGGCAGGATTCGCGCTGCTGATCGCGGCAACCTCGGTCTCGATTACGGTCATGACGCCGCCGGCTTTTGCCAGCGAGATCAAGTACGTCATCAACGACGTGCCGATCACCACCGGCGACATCGCACACCGGAAAGCGTTCCTGAAACTGCAGCGCAAGAAGGGCGATGCCGCCCAGGAAATGATCGACCAGACACTGCGCATGGCTGAGGTCAAGCGCCTCGGCATCAAGGTCACCGATGAGCAGGTCGACGCCGCCTACCAGCGCTTCGCCACGAACAACAAGATGCAGCTCAAGCAGCTCGACGGCGTCATGGCGCAGTCGGGTGTCGGCAAGGAGCATTTCAAGGAATTCATCCGCGCCCAGATGGCCTGGAACCAGGCGCTTTCGGCCCGTTATCGTTCGGGTGACGGCGGCTCCGTGACCGAACAGGACGCGGTCAGACGCATGCTCGACAAGGGCGGCTCCAAGCCGACCGCCATGGAATACATGCTGCAGCAGGTCATCTTCGTGGTGCCGGCGTCGGAGCGCAGCGCAACCCTTGGCAAGCGCAAGCGCGAAGCCGACGCCATGCGCGCCCGCTTCAACGGCTGCAACACCACGCGCGAATTCGCCAAGGGCCTGATCGACGTCACCGTTCGCGACCTCGGCCGGGTGCTGGCGCCGCAATTGCCGCCGGAATGGGCCGACCAGATCAAGGCCACCAAGGTCGGCGGCGCCACCGCCACGCGCGAGACGGAGCGTGGCGTCGAGTTCATCGGCATCTGCTCGTCGCGCGAGGTCTCCGACGACAAGGCCGCGCAGATGGTGTTCCAGAGCGAAGGCAACAACGACAAGAACGCCGACGATCTCAGCAAGAAGTACGTCGAGGAGCTGCGGAAGAAAGCCCGCATCGTCGAGCGCTAGGCCGTGGTCCGACAAGACGGAGCCCTGCCCTCTCTCGGTCCGGACGGGTCCGCCGGCAAAGCGGCATAGACATGCGCCGGACAGATGCCCCGCTGGCCTTGAGCGTCGGCGATCCATCAGGTGTCGGCCCGGAAATCGCCATCGCCGCATGGCAGGCCGGCGACAGCGCTGGCGTGCCGCCCTTTTATCTGCTTGCCGACCCGGCGCTGATTGCGGCGCGGGCGCGCCAGATCGGCGCCAACGTGGCGATCGCGGAAACCATGCCAGAGCAAGCAGCGCGGATATTTCACCGCGTCCTGCCGGTCGTGCCACTCGACGCCACCCAGGTCGACAGGCCCGGCAGGCCGGACAAGGCCAACGCCGCCGGCACCATCGAGGCCATCGACCGCGCCGTGGCCGACTGCCTCGGCGGCCGCGCCGCGGCGGTCGTCACCTGTCCGATCGCCAAGAAGCCCCTCTACGACGCGGGCTTCCGCTTTCCCGGCCACACCGAATATCTGGCGCACCTGGCCACGCTCCACACAGGCGCCGAGGTGACGCCGGTGATGCTGCTTGCCGGTCCGGAATTGCGCACCGTTCCGGTCACCATCCATATCCCGCTCGCCGAAGTGCCGAAGGCGCTGACGACGGAGCTGATCGTCGCCACGGCCCGTATCACCGCCGCCGACCTCGAAAGCCGCTTCGGCATCGCCAGGCCAAGGCTGGCGATAGCAGGCCTCAACCCGCATGCCGGCGAAGGCGGGTCGATGGGCCTGGAGGATCAGCGCATCATCCGTCCGGCGGTCGACCAGCTGAGAGCGGAAGGCATCGACGCCTTCGGGCCGCTGCCGGCCGATACGCTGTTTCATGCCCACGCGCGCGCCAGCTATGACGTGGCGCTGTGCATGTATCATGACCAGGCGCTAATCCCGGCCAAGGCGCTGGCCTTCGACGAGGCGGTCAACGTCACGCTCGGCCTGCCCTTTATCCGCACCTCGCCCGACCACGGCACCGCCTTCGACATCGCCGGCCAGGGCATTGCGCGCGCCGACAGCCTGATCGCGGCGCTGCGGCTCGCCCGCCGGCTTGCCGACAGCGGGACGGAAGCAGCTGCCGCATGAGCGCATCTGCATGAGCATCGACGGGCTGCCGCCGCTGCGCGAGGTGATCGAACGCCATGGGCTGCAGGCGAAGAAGGCGCTTGGCCAGAATTTCCTGCTCGACCTCAATTTGACCGGCAAGATCGCACGCGCCGCCGGCGACCTCAGCGAGACCACTGTGATCGAGGTCGGCCCCGGCCCAGGCGGGCTGACGCGGGCGCTGCTTTTCAGCGGCGCCAGGCGGGTCGTCGCCATCGAACGCGACGAGCGCTGCCTCGAAGCGCTGGCGCAGGTCTCGAACCACTATCCAGGCCGGCTCGAGATCATCGCCGGCGACGCGCTGAAGACGGATTTTTCCGCTCTTGCCGAGGCCGCCTCGGAAGGCGGCCTGGTGAAGATCGTCGCCAACCTGCCCTACAATATCGGCACCGAACTGTTGATCCGCTGGCTGACGGTGACGGCATGGCCGCCCTTCTACGCCTCGATGACGCTGATGTTCCAGCGCGAAGTGGCCGAGCGTATTGTCGCCGCCCCCGGCAGCGACGCCTATGGCCGGCTCGGCGTGCTGGCCGGCTGGCGCACCGAGGCGAGGATCGCCTTCGACGTGCCGCCGCAGGCATTCACGCCGCCGCCCAAGGTGACGTCCTCGGTGGTGCATCTGGTGCCGCGCACGAGCCCCTTGCCCACCGACGTGAAGAAACTCGGCCGTTTCACCGAAGCCGCCTTCGGCCAGCGGCGGAAAATGCTCAGGCAGAGCGTGAAAAGCCTCGGAGGGGAAGCGCTGCTGACACGCGCGGGCATCGACCCGACGCGGCGCGCCGAAACGCTCAGCGTCGAGGAATTCGTGCGGCTGACGAACGCGGTTTGAGAAGCTGCTGATCTCCCCCCTCGTGGGGGAGATGTCCGGCAGGACAGAGGGGGGCGCGAAGGATCACCACCTCTGTCTGGTCGACCTAACCAACGGCCGTCAGCCGGCTTAGGATGGAGTCTAATTTATTCGAACGCCGGCGGGACAGCGCCCCCCTCTGCCCTACCGGGCATCTCCCCCACAAGGGGGGAGATCGGCGCTCCACCGCCTCAATCCGTCTTCTCGTCCAGCAATCCGGAGACAAAGTCGAACAACCCCGGCCGGCGGTCGCGCCTCAGCCGCTCGGCGATGACGATGCCACGCACCTCGGCGAAGGCGCGATCGAGATCGTCGTTGACGATGACGAAATCATATTCCTTCCAGTGCTCGATCTCGTTGCGGGCGTTCTTCAGCCTGGTCTCGATCACCGATTCCTGGTCCTCGGCGCGGCGCTTCAGCCGCGCCTTCAACTCCTTCATCGACGGTGGCAGGATGAAGATCGAGACGATGTCGGCGCGCATCTTCTCCTTGAGCTGCTGGGCGCCCTGCCAGTCGATGTCGAACAGCATGTCGCGGCCTTGCGCCAGCGCCAGCTCCGCCGGCTCGCGCGGCGTCGCGTAGCAATTGCCGTGCACCTCGGCCCATTCGAGCAGCGCATCGGAATCGCGCAGCCGTTCGAACTCGCGCATGGTGCGGAAATGATAGTGGACGCCCTCGATCTCGCTGCCACGACGCGGCCTGGTGGTGACCGAGACCGACAGTTCGAGGCTTGAATCGCTTTCCAGAAGATTGCGCGCGATCGTCGACTTGCCGGCACCGGACGGCGACGACAGAACCAGCATCAGCCCGCGGCGGCGGATGCGGGAACCCAAATCCCTGGCGACCATTCGGGCTACTCCAGATTCTGGACCTGTTCGCGAAACTGATCGACGACCGCCTTCAGTTCTAGCCCGATGGCGGTCACCGCGGCGGCGTTCGACTTGGAACACAGCGTATTCGATTCGCGGTTGAATTCCTGCGCCAGAAAATCGAGCTTGCGGCCGATGGCGCCGCCATTGGCGAGCAGCACCCGTCCCGATGCGACATGCGTCTTCAGCCGGTCGATCTCTTCGCGGATGTCGGCCTTGGTGGCGAGGAAGGCCGCCTCCTGATGCAGCCGGCTGGCGTCGAGATTGGCGGAGGCATCCATCAGCAGGCGGACCTGCTCGGCAATGCGCTCGCGGATCGCCGCCGGCTCGCGCGACGGATCGGCCTCGGCCCTCAGCGTCAGCGCCTCGATGGCGTCGATATGGCCGCTGAGCAGCGAACGAAGCGCATCGCCCTCGCTCTGGCGCGCCTGCTCCAGCCCGGCGAGCGCCACGTCCAGCGCCGACAGGACCGCCGCATCGAGCGCGGCCCGCGCCTCTTCGGTCTCGATGGCTTCCGGGATATCCAGCACGCCACGTAGCGCCAGCAACCCATCGGCCGTCGCAGGGGCGACGCCGAACTGCTCCTGCAGCCGCTTGGCCAGTCCCGCCAGATCCTTCAGGAAGACCTCGTTGACCACCGGCTGCACCTGCGCGCCGGCGGCCCGGCCGACGGTCAGCGTCGCCTGGAAGTTGCCGCGCGAAAATCGCTTCTGCATGGTCTGCCTGACGGCCGGCTCCAATCGCTCGAAGCCTTGCGGCAGCCGCAGCCTGACCTCGACGCTCTTGCCGTTGACCGACTTGACCTCCCAGGCGATCGAGGTGCCCTGGTGTTCGGCGACCGCGCGCGCAAAACCGGTCATGCTCTGCAAATTCATGATGCCCGTACGCCCCTTGGCGCGTGATCCAGGAACCCGTTCCCGGTCAAACCACGCGCGGCTACAAAATGCCGAAACGACTGGTGCCTTCAAGCCGGCGCCGTACGTTTTCTTCAAAAATCAGCGCATCCCGCAAGGGACGATTTAAAAACCACCCGGCGCTACTGGGCGGCCCCCGCATCGCCACCGGCGTCGCCGCTATCGCCGGCATCGGCGGGGGCATCGGTCTGGCCTTCCACCTTGGCCCCGGCCTTGGCGGCGTCGTCGGCCTGCTTCTTCTGCAGCGCCCGGTAGCGGGCGACGTTCTGGTTGTGCTCTTCCAGCGTCGAGGCAAAGACGTGGCCGCCGGTGCCGTCGGCGACGAAATAGAGGTCGTCGGTCTTGGACGGATTGGCGACCGCCTCGAGTGCCGCACGGCCCGGATTGGCGATCGGTGTCGGCGGCAGGCCGTTGATC
Source organism: Mesorhizobium sp. IMUNJ 23033 (assembly GCF_044778005.1). Classification (NCBI taxonomy): domain Bacteria; kingdom Pseudomonadati; phylum Pseudomonadota; class Alphaproteobacteria; order Hyphomicrobiales; family Phyllobacteriaceae; genus Mesorhizobium; species Mesorhizobium sp. IMUNJ 23033. The sequence continues at coordinate 13,406 of NZ_JBJACT010000019.1, read as the reverse complement.
AGATAGGTGTTGTAGGGCGTCTGCTTGTCGATGTCCGACTGGTAGATCGGACGGTCGGCAGGTTTGCCCTTACCACCGAACAGGCCGTAGATGATCGTCGGATCGGACTGCAGACGCATGCCCTTGGCCAGCCGGTTGAGGAAGACGGCGGCCACGCGCGAGCGCTCGTCGCCCTTGCCCGTCTCCTTTTCGACGATCGAGGCCAGCGTGACGAAGTCGTTGATATTGGCCAAGGGTAGATCAGGCGCGCGCCGCTGCCAGACCTCCTCTACCAGCTTCTTCTGGTCGGCCAGCAGCTTGTCGACCATCTGCTGACGCGTGGCGCCACGGGTGAAGCGCAGCGTGTCGGTGGCGAGGCTGCCCTCGGACGGCTCGGTCGCAGGCATGTCGCCGGTCAGCGCATCCTGCTCGGCGATGCGCTGCAGCGCCTGCTCGACCGTCAGCCCCTCCGGGATGGTCAGCGAATACATCACCGACTTGCCGCTCTTCAAAAGCTCCATGATGTCGCGCATCGAAGCCCGGGCCTTGATCTCGTATTCGCCGGCCTTCAGCGCGGAATCATTGCCGTTGGCGCGCACGCCAAGGCGGAAGATACGGGCGTCGCTGATCAGGCCGCGCCGCTCGAGCTGGTCGGCGATATCCTGGACGCCGGTGTTCGGCTTGACCAGGAAGGTGTCGCCGGCGGCCGACGGGCCGGGCTCGTTGAACGCCTGCTTGCCGAAATAGAGCGCGATGCCGGCCGCCAGAACCAGCAGCATCACCGAGGAGATGACGAAGTTCATGAACACGACGATCTGGCTGCGCGAGGCCCGCGAGCGCCTTGGCGGCGGCGTGCCGGCCTCGGGCCGCAAGGCCTCGGCGGCCGTCTTCGGCACGATCGGACTGGATGCGGCCTGCTGCTGTCCGAATTCTCCGCCGCCCGGATTTGTGTTCATAGCGCCCTACTATCTGTCATTTCGACGAATCCCCTGGGGCAGAGTAGGGGCGAATATGGCAAAAATGACGACAGGGTTCGGGGACGCCTGCCGGCCGGCTGTTCAGCCATTGTAGCGTTGGAAGACGAGCGAGGCGTTGGTGCCGCCAAAACCGAAGGAATTGGACAGCGCCACGTCGATCTGTCTGGAACGCGGCGTGTTCGGCACCAGGTCGATCGCCGTCTCACGTTCCGGGTTGTCGAGATTGATGGTGGCCGGCGCGATGTTGTCACGGATGGCGAGGATCGAAAAGATCGCCTCGGCGGCACCCGCCGCGCCCAGAAGATGGCCGATCGACGACTTGGTCGACGACATCGAGATCTTCGACGCCGCGTTGCCGACCAGCCGCTCGACGGCGCCAAGCTCGATCGTGTCGGCCATGGTCGAGGTGCCGTGCGCGTTGATGTAGTCGACGTCGGCGGGCGACAGCTTCGCCCGGTTCAGCGCCGCCGTCATGCAGCGGAAGGCGCCGTCGCCGTCTTCGGCGGGCGCGGTGATGTGGTAGGCGTCGCCGGTCAGGCCATAGCCGGTGACCTCGGCATAGATTTTCGCGCCGCGCGCCTTGGCGTGTTCGAGTTCTTCGAGAACTACGACGCCGGCGCCCTCGCCCATGACGAAGCCGTCGCGGTCGCGGTCATAGGGACGGGAGGCTTTTTCCGGTGTGTCGTTGCGCTCGGTCGACAGCGCCCGGCAAGCGGCGAAGCCGGCAAGCGAAAGCCGGGTCACCGGCGATTCGGCGCCACCGGCCAGCATCACGTCGGCATCGCCGAAGATGATCAGCCGGGCGGCATCGCCAATGGCATGCGCGCCGGTCGAGCAAGCGGTGACGACGGCGTGGTTCGGGCCTTTCAGCCCGTGCCGGATCGACACCTGGCCGGACACCAGGTTGATGATGTTTCCGGGAATGAAGAAGGGGCTGATGCGGCGCGGTCCGCGCTCGTGCAGGATCAGCGCGTTCTCAGCGATGCCCTCGAGGCCGCCGATGCCGGAGCCGATCATGACGCCCGTGGCGCAGCGCTCCTGCTCGGTCTGGGGCTCCCAGCCGGAATCCTTCAGCGCCTCGTCGGCGGCCGCGATCCCGTACAGGATGAAGTCGCCGATCTTGCGCAGTTCCTTCGGCTCGAGCACGGCTTCGGGATTGAGCGAGCCGTTGGAGCCGTCACCGCGCGGAATGACGTGGGCGATCTTGCAGGCAAGATCCTCCACTTCGAATTCGGTGACACGCTTGGCGGCGCTGCGGCCGGTCAGCAGTTCCTTCCAGCCATGCTCGAAGCCCATGCCGAACGGCGAAACCAGGCCAAGGCCCGTGACGACGACACGCCTCATCGCAGGTCCTCCCCGGTAATGCCTGCGAAAAGCCTCAGGCCGAGGCCTTGTCGATGTACTTCACGGCATCGCCGACGGTCAGGATGGTCTCGGCCGCATCGTCCGGGATCTCGACGCCGAATTCTTCTTCGAAGGCCATGACGAGTTCGACCGTGTCGAGGCTGTCAGCGCCCAAGTCGTCGATGAAGCTCGCCTGCTCCGTCACCTTGTCGGCGTCGACGCCAAGATGCTCGATGACGATCTTCTTGACGCGCTCTGCGGTGTCACTCATTTGGGGCATCCTCGTCTTTTGGTTGTCTGTCTTCGTTAGCGGGCGGAATGCCGCTAATCAAGCTGAAAGATGGTCCCGCCGGAAACACAACAAACAGGACCGGTTTTTGCCCGAACCGCCGGGTTGCGGGCCGCATTACACGAAAAATGGCCGAGGTCCAAGCCGAAATGGGCCTTTTCACAACCCGCCGGACCTTGGTCCGTCAGATCATGGCCATGCCGCCATTCACATGAATGGTTTGGCCGGTCACATAGGCCGCTTCATTGGAGGCGAGATAGGCGACCGCAGAGGCGACCTCGGCGCTGGTGCCCATACGCCGGGTCGGGATCGCCGCCATGATCGTCTCCTTCTGCTTGTCGTTGAGCTTGTCGGTCATGGCCGATTCGATGAAGCCAGGGCCGACGCAGTTGACGGTGATGTTGCGGGTGGCGATCTCCTGCGCCAACGACTTGGAAAAGCCGATCATGCCGGCCTTGGAGGCGCAGTAGTTGGTCTGGCCGGGATTGCCTGTCACCCCGACCACCGAGGTGATGTTGATGATGCGGCCATGCCGGCGGCGCATCATCGGATGGGTGAGTTCGCGCGTCAGCCGGAACACGGCGGTGAGGTTGACCTCCAGCACCGCATCCCAGTCGGCATCCGACATGCGCACGAACAGGCCGTCCTTGGTAATGCCGGCATTGTTGACGAGGATGTCGACACCTTCGAGCTCGGCCTCCGCCTTCTGGCCGAGCGCCTTGACCTCGTCGCGGTCGGACAGATTGGCCGGAAACAGCTTGACCCGGTCGCCGAGCTCGGCAGCCAGCGTCTCCAGCTTCTCGACGCGCGTGCCATGCAGGCCAACGATGGCGCCCTGCGCGTGCAGCACTCTAGCGATCGCCTCGCCGATGCCTCCGGTTGCGCCGGTGACGAGCGCCTTACGGCCGGTCAGTTCGAACATTTTTGTCTCCTGAATCTCAGACGACACCCTTCACATGGGTGGGGTCAAATCGCCAGTGGATTATGCAAGCACGGCCAGCGCCGCCTCGACATCGGCCGCCGTGCCGACGGCCGCGGTGGCGACATCGCGGTTGATGCGTCGCGCCAGTCCCGACAGCACCTTGCCGGCGCCAACTTCGTAGAGCGTCGTGACGCCGTTGGTGCCGAACCATTCCACCGTTTCGCGCCAGCGCACGCGCCCGGTTACCTGTTCGACCAGGCGGCGGGCGATCTCGTCGGGATCGCTGGTCGGCGTGACCGAGACGTTGGACACGACAGGCACCAGCGGCGCGTTCTTCGCCACGCCGGCCAGCGCCTCGCGCATGATCGCTGCCGCCGGCGCCATCAGCGCCGAATGGAAGGGGGCCGAGACCTGCAGCATCAGCGCCCGCTTGGCGCCCTTTTCGGTGCAGAGTTTTGCCGCCAGCTCGACCGCGGCCCTGGCGCCCGAAATCACCAACTGGCCGCCGCCATTGTCGTTGGCGATCTGGCAAACTGAGCTTTGAGCGGCCTCGGCGCAGGCGGCTTCGACATCGGCCTGTTCCAGCCCGATGATGGCCGCCATGGCGCCCTCGCCGGCCGGCACCGCCGCCTGCATGGCATTGCCGCGCACGCGCAGCAGCCGCGCCGCATCGGCGACCGGAACGAAGCCGGCTGCGGCAAGGGCCGAATATTCGCCCAGTGAATGGCCGGCGACGTAAGACACCTTGTCCTTCAGCGAAAAGCCGCGCGCTTCCAGCGCCCGGATGGCGGCCAGCGACACCGCCATCAGCGCCGGCTGGGCGTTGGCGGTCAGCGTCAGCGTCTCTTCCGGCCCTTCCCAGATCAGTTTCGACAGCTTTTCGCCGAGCGCGTCGTCGACTTCCTCGAACACCTTGCGCGCCTCGGGAAAGGCATCCGCCAGATCCTTGCCCATGCCGACAGCCTGGCTGCCCTGTCCCGGAAAGGTGAATGCGACGGCCATTTGGGCTTCTCCAGAGGCTGGTTTTTCCCTGCCTGTGACGCAAGGCGGACGGCCAAGTCAAGCCCGCGGGCAGCGTTTCAGCCTTCCTTGCGGCCGGAAAAACCGGTCGAGTCCCTGTTCCGAAAGCCTTTTTGGCGATCACACCTGATGAAAACCGCTCACGAATCGTTTGCTGGCTCTTCTTATTTTCGCCACAGCCGCTAGCTTTTGCATGACAGTTCTATGACAGATCAGTGACGCGAGTGGGAAAGACGCGTTGCGTGGGCCGGGGGAAGTGAAGTGGCAAGGATCGGAAAGGGCGTGGCCAAACGCGCGCCGCAGTTTCTGGAAGGCGATCCGTCCACCGGCTATCTGCCGGGGCGGAAGTGGCCGGTCGTACGCTATGGCCTGATCAGCCTGCTCGCCTCCGCCATACTGGTTTTTGCCATCGAATGGATCGTGCGCGGCGACTTTTACGGCACGGTCGGCTTCTTCCTGCAGCCCTTCAAGCCGGGCTGGACCACCATCATCGTGTTCGCGCTGGTGCTGATTGGTCTCGACGCGGTGCTCGGCCGCAGCCACCAGAGCCTGATGATCGTGGCGCCGCTGACGCTGGTGCTGGCCTTTGTCGGCCACCAGAAGTCGCACTATCTCGGCGACCCGCTCTATCCGACCGATTTCCTGTATTCCAGGCAGATCATGTCGCTGATGCCGCTTTTGGTGCGCGAGCGACCGATGACCGCGCTGGCCATCGCGATCGGCATCGTCGGCGGCCTGTCGCTGCTCGTCTATGGCTGGCGGCAGTGGCGGCGCCGGGTGCCGGTCCTCAGCCGCAAGGGCCGCCTTGCCAGGCTGACCCTGACCGTGCCGCTGCTCGCCTTCTTCGTCTCGATCATGGACTACGCCACCTTCTCGTGGACCCGCGACCGGCTGCAGATCATTCCGATCATGTGGGACCAAAAGGAAAACTACGCCTCCAACGGTTTCGCGCTGGCCTTCGCGCTCAATGTGCCGATGGCGCATGTCTCGGCGCCGGCGGGCTATTCCGACAAGGCGATCGCCGCGATCGACAGGCCAGGGGTGACGGCATCGGTGCCCGCCGAGAAGCCCGACATCATCATCGTGATGAGCGAATCCTTCTGGGATCCGACCAAGCTGCCCGGCGTCACCATCACGCCGGATCCGATCCCCAATGTGCGGGCACTGCGCTCGGGCTACATGTTCTCGCCCGAATTCGGCGGCATGACCGCCAATATCGAGTTCGAGGCGCTGACCGGCTTTTCCAACGCCTTCCTGCCGGCCGGCTCCATCCCCTACCAGCAATATGTGCGCTCGCCGACGCCCTCGCTGGCCACCTTCCTGAAGAGCGAGGGCTACAGGGCGCGCGCCATTCACCCGGGCACCAACTGGTTCTGGAACCGCGGCGCGGTCTATGCCGATTTCGGCTTCAACGACTTCCGCTCGGAAGAGACGCTGCCGCCGATGCAGAAGCGCGGACCGCTGGCCTCCGATGCGGCAATGACCGACGAGATCATCCGCGAGGCCGATGCCAGCGAAGACCCGGTGTTCTTCTTCGCCGTCAGCCTGCAGAACCACGGTCCCTACGAGCCTTATCGTTATTACAATCCGACCCACAAGGTGCAGGCGCCGATCAGCACATGGGCGCGGGAATCGCTGCTCAGCTACACCGAAGGCTCCGCCGATGCGGACCGCGGGCTAGAGCGCCTGATCGAATGGGCCAGGAAACGCGAGCGGCCGACGGTGATCGCCTTTTTCGGCGACCATCTGCCGCCGCTCGGACCAGTCTATGTCGAGACCGGCTTCATGAAAGACAATGTCGCGCCGCGCAAGGAGCCGGCCGACCAGATGCTGGAGCATCATCAAACGCCGCTGATCATCTGGTCGAATCGCACCGGTCCGGCCGAGGACATGGGCGCGGTCAGCCCGGCCTTCCTGCCCTACCACATATTGACCACGGCCGGCATCACGCATCCCTATTACACCGGCTTCCTCGGCGCGCTGCGCGAACGCTACCGCGTCGTCGACCGCAACCTTCTCTTGACGCCGGCCGGCGAGGCGACACCCGACTGGGCGCGGCAGAAGAAGATCGACCCGGCGATCAACGATTTCCGCCTGCTGCAATACGACATGATGTTCGGCAAGCGCCGCGCCGCGCCCGACTTCTTCCCCGAAACGGTCGACAAGGCGGTCGCCCACACCAGCTGAGCCTGGTGTCTTCGGCCCTGCGACGCCAAGGACGCTGTCTGCAACGCCGCCCGGCCTTGCCTTCCCCGGGAATTGCTGTATAGACGCCCGCAATCTGCCGGTCCTTGCTGGGGGCTGAACGGAGGGCCGTTGCTTTTCTCGAAAAGCGGTGTGTGAAGCCAGAAGCGCTTCCGCCTCCCGTGTCTCCGCTCTCGACCGTCTCGAAATGCTCCTTTCTTCCCGCCCCCTTTTACTGGGGATCAGCGGTCAGAGAAGTTGCAGAGGCTTTTGCCGCGAGGGTCCGGGAGAGAAACGAAGAAAGGCACTGATACACTATGGCTCTTTACGAACATGTGTTCCTTGCCCGGCAGGACCTCTCGCAGCAGCAGGTCGATGCGCTTGTCGAACAGTACAAGGGCGTCATCTCCGCCAATGGCGGGTCCGTCGGCCGGGTCGAGAACTGGGGACTGAAGTCCCTCACCTACCGGGTCAACAAGAACCGGAAGGCATACTACACACTTATGGACCTCAACTGCCCGCCGGCAGCGCTCAACGAGATGGAGCGCCAGATGGGCCTGTCCGAGGACGTGCTGCGTTTCCTGACTGTCAAGGTCGAGGCGCATGAGGAAGGTCCGTCGGCCATGATGCAGAAGCGCGAAGAGCGCTCGGAACGCGGCGGCTTCGGCGACCGTGACCGCGGCGATCGTGGCCCGCGTTCGTTCGGCGACCGCGATCGCGGCGACCGTGGCGATCGTCCGCCGCGCTCGTTCGGCGACGCCGGTGGCGATCGTGGTCCGCGCCGTCCGCGCGAAGGCTTTGAAGGGGGTGCAGAATAATGGTCGACATCAATCAGATCCCGACCCGGCGCCCGTTCCATCGCCGCCGCAAGACCTGCCCGTTCTCCGGCGCCAACGCGCCCAAGATCGACTACAAGGACGTGCGCCTCTTGCAGCGCTACATTTCCGAGCGCGGCAAGATCGTGCCGTCGCGCATCACCGCCGTCAGCCAGAAGAAGCAGCGCGAGCTCGCCAAGGCGATCAAGCGCGCCCGCTTCCTCGGCCTGCTGCCCTACGTGGTTCGCTAACACTTTCGAGGCGGGCGGTTCGCCGCCCGCTCTTCTCCCACGGCGACGGGCGCCGCAGGGTTGAACGTCAAATCCCGAGTTGAGGTGAAAAGCCTCTAACTGCCGCGACAGGCAGGACAGCGACACCGGCGGCAACGCCCTTTTGCTTCCTGACCTGTTCCAGACAATCCGGCGCCGATCGATGGGCGCCCAAACGAAGGAACAAAACCATGGAAGTCATTCTTCTCGAACGCGTTTCCCGCCTCGGCCAGATGGGCGATACCGTCAAGGTCAAGGACGGCTTTGCCCGCAATTTCCTGCTGCCGCAGGGCAAGGCGCTGCGCGCCAACGAAGCCAACAAGAAGAAGTTCGAAGGCCAGCGCGCCCAGCTCGAAGCCCGTAACCTCGAGCGCAAGTCGGAAGCCGCGCAGGTTGCCGAGAAGCTCGACGGCAAGAGCTTCATCGCCGTGCGTTCGGCCGGCGAGACCGGCCAGCTGTACGGTTCGGTGTCGACCCGCGACATCGCCGACCTGCTGACGGCCGAGGGCTTCTCGGTCAACCGCAACCAGATCCAGCTCAACCAGCCGATCAAGACCATCGGGGTGACCAATGTGGCGATCGCGCTGCATCCGGAAGTCGAGGTCACCATCACGCTCAACATCGCCCGCACGGCCGACGAAGCCGAGCGCCAGGCCAAGGGCGAGACGCTGACCACCGCCGAAGCCATCTATGGCGAAGACATCAACGACAATGCGCGGCCGGAGAACTTCTTCGACCCGAACGCCGAGTTCGAAGGCGGCGAAGAGAACGCCTGATCACGCGCGACGGAGTGTCAGAGCGGCCTCTGATCACAGTGTCAGAGCAGCGCTCTGATCACTTTGTCGGCATTTAGCCTTTGTGGACCAATGCCCGGGCCTCGCGCCCGGGCATTTTTGTGCCAAACGGAACTTTTCGAACCCCTATATATTGAGGCAGACTACAACCCCGGGCGTCCTATGACGCGCAAAGGGCGCTGTGGCACCTTGGATTGGCGCATGATCCCCGGCGAAAGCCGGTTGTGATTTTCGGGTCATGCACCAGCACAGCATGTCTGTGAGGGAACATTTGGTCATGAATATCCTGTTGAAGCGCCTTCTCGACCGTCTTGTGCGCACCGGCAATCTCAAGGTGACCGGGCCTAAGGGCTCGACAGTGATCTTCGGCGACGGCAGCGGCGAGCCGGTGCATATGCACATCAAGACCAAGCACGCCGAACGCGCCATCACCTTCGACCCGATGCTGGCGGTGCCGGAAGCCTACATGGATGGCGAGCTCGATATCCTCGAAGGCGGCGTGCTAGGCGTGATGCGCATCGCCTTCCAGAACATGGGCAGCGGCGGCATCGACGCCACCTGGTCGAAGGCGATCGAAGGCCTGCGCCATGCTTTCCGCCGCCTGCAGCAGATCAACACCGCCTCGCGCGCGCGCCGCAACGTGCAGCGCCACTATGATCTGTCGGGCGACCTCTACCGGCTCTTCCTCGATGAGGACATGCAGTATTCCTGCGCCTATTTCGAGCAGCCCGACATGACGCTCGACGAAGCGCAGGCCGCCAAGAAACGTCACATCGCCGCCAAGCTGAGGCTGAAGGCCGGCCAGACCGTGCTCGACATCGGCTCCGGCTGGGGCGGGCTCGGCATCTATCTGGCGAAATACTTCGACGTCGATGTCCAAGGCGTCACCCTGTCGACCGAACAGCACGGTGTCGCCACCGACCGCGCGCATGCGCAGGGCCTGCAAAACCGCGTCCATTTCGACCTGAAAGACTATCGCGAGCTCAACGAGCGCTTCGACCGTATCGTCTCGGTCGGCATGTTCGAACATGTCGGCGTCAACCACTATCGCACCTTCTTCGAAAAATCGGCGACGCTTCTGAAGCCGGACGGCGTCATGCTCTTGCACACGATCGGCCGCTCCGGCGTGCCGTGGGCGACCAGCGCCTTCGTCCGCAAATACATCTTCCCGGGCGGCTACATCCCCGCTTTGTCCGAGGTGATGCCGGCGATCGAGAAGTCCGGCCTCGTCGTCACCGACGTCGAGATGCTCAGGCTGCACTATGCCGACACGCTGAAGCATTGGGGCGAGCGCTTCGCCGCCAACCGCGACAAGGCCAAGGCGATCTACGACGAGCGCTTCTGCCGCATGTGGGAGTTCTATCTGGCCGCCTCGGAAGCGGCCTTCCGCTGGCAGGACCTGGTGATCTTCCAGATCCAGCTCGCCAAGAAGAACGACACGCTGCCGATGACGCGCGACTACATCGGCAAATGCGAGAAGGCGCTTGAAATGCGCGACATGGGCCATCGCCACCAGGCGCCCGTCGCCAAACCGGCCCGCCGCCGCAAGGTTGCGGAGTAGAAGGGCGCCGGCCCCGCGGCCATTGGTCTTGCCATTACCTGCCCAAGCATGAAAAAGGTCTCGTTATCGCGAGACCTTTCATGACCTACCTCATCTACATCGCAGCCGCGCTTGCCGAGATCGCCGGCTGCTTCTCGTTCTGGGCGTGGTGGCGCCTGGAGAGGTCACCGTTGTGGCTGGCGCCCGGGCTTGCCTCGCTGGCGCTGTTCGGTTTCCTGCTGGCGCTGGTCGACACAAATGCCGCGGGCCGCGCTTATGCCGCTTATGGCGGCATCTACATCGCGGCGTCGCTTGGATGGCTGTGGCTGGTGGAAGGTGTGCGTCCCGACCGCTGGGATCTTGGAGGGGCGGCACTCTGCATCGTCGGCGCCTCGGTCATCCTGCTCGCGCCCCGGGGAGCCTGAGCCGTGGAACTCCCCGCCCCGCTGCGGCAAGCGGTCGACCGTATGCTGGAAAAAGTGCCGCTGTCTGTCTTGAAGCAAGCGGCAAGAACGCTGTCCGACCGCTACCGGGCCGAACTGCGTGACGGCCGCCTACATATGGCCGAGGAGATGGCGGTCAGGGCCTATCTGGCGACGCGGCTGCCGGCGACCTACGCGGCGGTGCGCGCCAGCCTCGACGCACTGGCGGACGCCCGCCCCGGCTTCGCGCCGAAGAGCCTGCTCGATGTCGGCGCCGGCCCTGGCACGGTGCTTTGGGCCACCACCGACGTCTGGCCCGACCTCGAAGCGGCGGTGCTGCTCGAAGCGAGCGCCGCGGTGCGCAAGATCGGCCAGTCGCTCGCCAGTGATGCCATCCCCGTCAGAACGGAGTGGCTGGCCGGCGACGCCACGATCGACCTTGCCGGCCTCGGACCGGCCGATCTGGTCAGCTGTGCCTATGTGCTGGACGAGATCACGCCGGCATCGCTGCCGAAGCTGATCGACCGGCTCTGGCAGCTCACCGCCGACACGCTGCTGATCGTCGAGCCAGGCACGCCTGCCGGCTGGCAGCGCATCCTTGCCGTGCGGCGGCAATTGATCGAAGCCGGCGCGCATATGCTGGCGCCCTGCCCGCATGAAGCGCGCTGCCCGCTCGCCCAGCCCGACTGGTGCCATTTTTCGCGCCGCGTCGCCCGCTCGCGGCTGCACCGGCTGGCCAAGGACGCCGACGTGCCATGGGAGGACGAGAAGTTTATTTACGTCGCTGCCTCGCGGCATCCTGCGACTTCGCGCGCGGCGCGGGTGATCGCGCCGCCCAAACCCGGCTCCGGCAAGGTTGTGCTCAAGCTTTGCGAGCTGGACGGCAGCGCCGACGAGAAGCTCTTCACCAAGCGCGACGGCGATGCGTTCAAGGTGGCGCGGCGGCTGGACTGGGGCGATGCCGTCTAGCGGTTGCATGCAACTTGCTTTTGTTCCTTATTTGTTCTATCATAGACAGAATCATCACCTTGCCGAGTCAACCGGAATCGGAGCACGGGAATTCTGTCCTGTGGACGGTGTGCCTCTCCTGTGAACAGTGGGCATCAAATCTGGTTGGACAGGGACTGTTGCAGATAAGTCAGCACCGGCTTTTGTCCGTTCTGATATCGAGAATGCGGGATCGAAATTCGGGGACATCATGGCTGAGGCAGCGCGCAAATTCGGCGTGGCGGAAACACCGCTTTATCGCGAGGCACCAAACAACATCGAGGCCGAGCAGGCGCTGCTCGGCGCCATCCTCGTCAACAACGATGCCTTCTACCGCGTCTCCGATTTCCTGAAAGCCGGGCATTTCTACGAGCCGCTGCACCGCAAGATATTCGAGGTGGCGGCCGAGCTCATCCGCATGGGCAAGGTGGCGACGCCGATCACGCTAAAAACCTTCCTGCCTGCCGACGAGAAGGTCGGCGACATGACGGTGGCGCAATATGTCGTGCGGCTGGCCGTCGAGGCCGTCACCGTCGTCAATGCCACCGATTATGGCCGCGCCATTTATGACCTGGCGACGCGCCGCGCGCTGATCACCGTCGGCGAGGACATGGTCAACATCGCCTATGACGCGCCGGTCGACATGGCGCCCTCCGAGCAGATCGAGGATGCCGAGCGGCGCCTGTTCGAGCTGGCCGAGACCGGCCGCTACGATGGCGGCTTCGAAAGCTTCACCGATGCGGTCAAGACCGCCGTCGACATGGCCAATGCCGCCTATATGCGCGACGGGCACCTGTCGGGCGTCGCCACCGGCCTGCGCGACCTCGACCGCCGCATGGGCGGCCTGCAGCCGTCCGACCTGATCATCATCGCCGGCCGCCCGGGCATGGGCAAGACGTCTTTGGCCACCAATATGGCCTTCAACATCGCCGAGGCCTATGTGCCCGCACAGCAGGCCGACGGTTCGTTCAAGGCCGCCAATGGCGGCGTCGTCGGCTTCTTCTCGCTGGAAATGTCGTCGGAGCAGCTCGCCACCCGTATCATTTCCGAGCAGACCGAGATCCCGTCGTCAAAAATCCGTCGCGGCGAGATTTCCGAGATGGATTTCGAGAAGCTGGTCGCCTGCTCGCAGACCATGCAGAAGATCCCGCTGTTCATCGACCAGACCGGCGGTATCTCCATCGCCCAGCTGTCGGCCCGCGCACGTCGCCTGAAGCGTCAGCGCGGCCTCGACCTCATCGTCATCGACTATATCCAGCTGATGCAGGGATCGAGCGCCAAATCCTCGCAGAACCGCGTGCAGGAAATCACCGAGATCACCACCGGCCTGAAGGCGCTGGCCAAGGAACTCAGCGTGCCGATCATCGCGCTGTCGCAGTTGTCGCGTCAGGTCGAAAGCCGCGACGACAAGCGCCCGCAGCTGTCGGATTTGCGCGAATCCGGCTCGATCGAGCAGGACGCCGACGTGGTGATGTTCGTCTATCGCGAGGAATACTACCTGAAGAACCGCGAGCCGAAGCCCGGCACCGACGAGTACGTCAAGTGGGAAAACGAGATGAACGAGATGCGCGGCAAGGCCGAAGTCATCGTCGCCAAGCAGCGCCACGGCCCGACGGGTTCGGTCAGCCTCGCCTTCCAGGGCGAGTTCACCCGCTTCTCCGACCTTGCCGAGGAGCATCATTTGCCGGATCGGTTTGAGTAGACTTGGCGGACGTCCAGACAATGATGCGGGATGGCAGCGCTCTACGGCGCCCCCCTCTGTCCTGCCGGACATCTCCCCCACGAGGGGGGAGATTGGATGTCGCGACCGCTTCGCCAATTTTCAGCGTTGCAAGACGAGAGCCGGCGCCGCAACTGCCAAACT